>NZ_JBIAXM010000032.1:0-106935 GCF_042896695.1 Streptomyces sp. NPDC001270
CGTGACCCGGCGTCAACCTGCTGGCTTCGCCAGCAGGTTGGGCCCGCTCCGCTGCGCTCCGCAGGCCACGGCCGCAAAGCGGCCGATCCGGGCTCGCGTCCGGCACGGGGCCTCCGCTGCGCTCCGGCCCCCAACCTCCAGACCGTGAAGGGTGAACGTGAGGAAAAGCGGCAGCAGGGAGGGGAGGGGGAGGTCGGGGAACAGGGTGCGGGCCGAAACGGGGGCACGGCCGAAGGAGTGACAGATGGTCAGTGAGCAGGGAGGTTGAACGGCTGGTGACCCACCATCAGGGTGGCTTTCCGGGGTGACCATAGGGCAACAGTAACAGGATCAAGCCACGTTCGGGGGACCTTTGCCGTTCTGGGTGCTTCACTTTGAAGCACGAGATAGACTCTGGACTCACACAGCGGCACCGATGGAGTCGCACCGGCCCCGCCGGAAAGCGAGGAAGACGCAATGAATTCGAATTCGTTGGACTTCGAAACGCGTTTCAAAGCGCGCGAGGAAATCCACCGCGAGGTTACCGGATTGACGGCGCAGCAAATCCACGAACTGTATGTGGCTGCGGGTGGACTGGAGAATCACGAGGACAAGCCGCGTCCGTTCAGCACGGAAGACCGGCTTGCAGCGGTACGGCGGAACGAGCTGCTGCGCATCTGGAACCTGATGGCCCGTACGGGGTGGGATGCCTACTCCCCCGGGAGTGACCCGGAGGTGCACCGCTGGCGCCAGGCACGGCAAGAGCGTCAGGAGCGCGAGAGCGGTACGGCGGGGCCGGCCCCTGCTCAGATCCGCTACCGGATCGTGGCGCAGCGCACCGATCCGGGGCACCCGGGCGCGTCCACGCTGACGCACTACGCCTACGGCCTGTCGGTTGAGGAGGCTGTCGCCAAGGTGCGTAAGGCTCATGAGAAGCCGGGCGGGGTGTACGGGGACCAGGGCCTGTACCGCGTGGTGGAGGTGGTGGAGGAGAGCCCGGACAGCGAGCTCCGGCAGCGGGAGGAAGCCCGCCGGCGGTACCTGACCACGATCCTGGAGAACGCCACCGCCACCGTGCGCGGCCGTGAGCTGGAAGACCCGGACGCGGACCTGGTCCGCCGCCTGGACGACTTCTTCACCCGCGCCGTCACCTTCCCCGACCCGCACACCCCCGGCGTACATCCCCGGCCCCACCAGGCCACGTTCGGCTGGACCAGCGAGCAGCCCTACATCGAGCACGCCAGCGACCCCGGCCGCGCCTTGGCCCTGTTCTTCCTGGCCTACCTGGACCACTACGGCCTGAACCTGAAAGCGGCCTTCCGCACCAATCTCCAGGCCGTTCCGCCGCTGGTGACCGAGGGCCGGCCTTCTCGTAAAGCAGAGGGGGGCGAGGCACCGACGGAACTTGTCGAGCGGGTCCTGGACATCTGCGGACAGCACTATGCGGCTGTGACCGGCACCAGCTCCGAACAGTGGGACGAGGAATGGACCCGGGAGGTCCTGGGCATCGTCCTGCGGACCGTGCGCATGGCGGAGCGGGACGCCTACCCGCAGACCCTGGAGACGTACCTGCACGAGCGGCGGGCGCGGCTGGAGCGGCTGTGGCAGCGCTACGGGCCCGGCGGCATGTTCGCGGGCGAGGTCATGCTGATCGACATGCCGGGCTGCTTCGTGCTGTGCGAGCGGATCGACAGCGATCCGCTCTGGCTCGGAGGAATGTGGGCGCAGGAGGGCCAGGACGACAGCGCGCTCGAAAGGCTCCATGACAGCTGGCTGTACGACACGAGGGATAAGGACGGCGGAAATGACCGCTAATCAGCGCGATGCGGCGCAGCGGGAGGCTATTGACGCTGTTCTGCGAGCTCTGGAATTGCCTGCAAGATCTCTTGTGCCGGAGCGAGGTCTCCGGACTCAGGTGATCATGGCGACCGGATCGGGGAAGACCCGGGTCGCGGCGCGTAGCTCTGAGGAGCTCCACGCGGGCCGTGTGCTGGTGCTCGTGCCCTCGCTGGATCTGCTCGTCCAGACCGAGTCGGCGTGGCGGGAGGCCGGGCGCCGGGGCCCGATGATCGGTGTCTCGTCCCTGCGGGGTGAGGAAGCCTCCTTCCCCAACACCACGGACGTGGACGAACTGGTCCACTGGGTAAGGCCGTTGGACAAGGTCACGGTGTTCGCCACGTACGCCTCGCTCGGGCTGGGCACGCTGGAGCGCGCCCACAAGGCCGGCCTTCCGGGCTGGGACCTGATCGTCGTGGACGAGGCCCACCGGGTTTCGGGCCGGATCGGGAAGCCGTGGGCGGTCGTCCACGACAACCTGAAGATCCCGTCCTTGCGCCGCCTGTACATGACGGCCACGCCCCGGCTGTGGCAGCTCGGGGACGAGGACGAGGCCGGCGCCCCGGGCGAGCTGGTGGCGAGCATGGAGGACGACCCCGAGGGCCCCTTCGGCAGCCGCTGCTTCACCCTGACCCTCTCGGAGGCCATCGACCGGGGAATCTGTGCTCCCTACCAGGTCGTATGCGTGGACATCACTGACACCGCGCTCCAGGCCGCGCAGCTTCTGGGCGCCGAGGGCCGCTCCGCAGAGGTCCGCGGGGCCCGGCTCGCCGCGTTGCAGACCGCCCTGGTGAAGGCGTCCGCGGAGGAGAACTTCCGCCGCACGCTCGTCTTCCACCACGTCGTCAAGGAAGCCGAAGCCTTCGCGGCCGGCCTTCCGGACGTCGCCGCACAGCTCCACGCCAGCGACCCCGTGCTGTACCCGAAGACGATCTGGGCGGACTGGGTCTACGGCGACCACAAGGCACTCCACCGCCGCCGGCTGCTCGGTGAGTTCGCGTCCGGGGTCGCCACGGACGGCACCGTGGTGGAGAAGTGCTTCCTGTGCTCGGTGAAGGTTCTGGGCGAGGGGGTCGACACCAAGAACTGCGACTCCGTGTACTGGGCGGACGTGCGCGGCTCGATGCCCGACCTCGTCCAGGCCGTGGGGCGGGCGCTGCGGATGCAGCCGGGCGAGGGCAAGCTCGCCAGCCTGGTCGTCCCGGTGCTGCTCGGGCCCGGCGAGACGGCCGACAACATGCTCACGAGCCGGGCGTTCGGCGGGCTGGCCAAGCTGGTGGAGGCGCTGCGGGCGCACGACGCCAGGATCGTGGAGCCCCTTGCGGAGCAGCAGGCCCCGAGCCGCTACAAGCCCGTCAGGAAGGACGAGAGCGGGAAGGGCACGGGCGGGAGCGGGGAGGGCTCAGGGGGCGTCAGCGCCCCCGCCAAGGCCCTGCTGAAGTTCTCCACGCCGCGTGACCCGGCCACCCTCGCGGCGTTCATCAACCTGCGTGTCGTCAACCCGGAGCACGAGCACTGGCGGCGCGGCGTGGAGGCCGCCGTGATCTACGCCCGCGAGCACGGCGACCTGCGGGTGCCGTTCACGTTCCGCGTGCCCGCCGCCGTCGACGGCCAGGAGACGGAAGGCGAGGGGTGGCCGGCCTCGCTCGCCGGGTTCCCGCTGGGGCAGTGGACCGCCGACGCGCGCCGGTTCTACGCCCGCGGCGAGATGGACGAGGACCGCGTCGCCCAGCTGGAGAAGCTCGGCATGATCTGGTCGCACTTCGACGTCGCCTGGGAGGAGGGCCTCACGGCCGCGCGCGGGTGGGCTGCCGAGAACGGGCACCTCCTGGCGCCGCTGGACGCCACCTTCCAGGGCGCGGCGGTGGGCATCTGGCTCAAGAACGCGCGGGCCGCCGCGAGGAAGGCCACGGAGAACGAGCGGCGGCGTGCCGAGGGGCTGCCGGTTCAGTCGTCGGCCGGGGCGCTGTCGGACGAGCGGCGCGAGCAGCTGGAGGAGATCGACGCCTCCTGGTGCCCGTCGTGGCCGGTGACCTGGCAGCGTGCCTTCCACCTGGTGAGGATGCACCTGGACGCGGGCCAGGCGCTGCCCACCGAGGCGGGCGACGTCGTACGCCAGGGCGAGGACCTGGGGCGTTGGGTGCAGTCCGTGCGGTACGGCTGGGACGAGCTCACGACCGTGCAGCAGTGGATGTGCGAGCAGGTCCTCGGGATCACACCCATGCCCGAAGAGGAGAAGCCGCAGCGGCCCCGTACGCAGGCCGACAAGTGGAACGCCCACCTCGGTGCCGCCCGGCAGTTCTTCGAACGCGAGGGCCACCTCACGGTCTCCCGCAAGCACGTGGAGACCGTGCTCTGTGAGGGCGGCCGGGAGGACCAGTTCCGGCTGGGGGCGTGGGTGAACAACCAGCGGAGCCGGGCCGCCGGGCTGTCGCCGGAGCGGGTGGAGCAGCTGTCCAAGGTCGGGATGAGGTGGTCCTGATGGTGGGCGTCGTCGTCACCGCGGCTGCCGCGCTCGCGGCCGGCTATCTGCTCGGACGGCTGCGCCCGTGGCGGCAGGCGGGTGACTGGGCGGCCGATCAGGTCCGCTTCGCCGGGGCGTGGGTCCGGGGCGGCGTCGTGCGGCAGGCCGTCGTCGTCCTGGTCCACGTCGTCACCGCGCCGCGCACCAGCTGGCGCATCATGCGCACCCCCGCCGCCGACACCACGGTGCCGGTGCCCGTACGCGATCCGGACTGGGTCGCCCACCGCACCCGAGCAGACAAGGGAGGCACCCCGTGAGCGCTGAGCAGCACGACGCCGACGGGTACGGCCAGGAGCTGGCCGCCATCAGCCACCACCAGCACGAGGCCACGAGCGCACGGTTCACGGTCTTCCAGGCCCTGGCCGCCGTCGGGATCGGACACGAGCAGGCCGACGACATCGTGGCGCAGCTGGAGGCCGGGGCGGTGGCCGGCGCCCACACCTGGATCTCCGAGAGCAGCGCCCCGCACGGGTCCGAGCCGCGGTTCGAGGACGGCTGGCACGCCGGGGTTCGCGACGTCGCGAGCTACCTGCGGCGGATCGCCGACCGCACCGCCACCATCGAGCGCGGGCGCGCCGCCTCCAGCGCCATGTTGGTCGCCCACCTTCAACAGCCACCGGTCTCCCCCGCCCCGGAGGAGACGACGGCGGATGATCCCGCCCCGGCCCCCGACCCGGTGCCGCCGCTGGAGGCGAAGGACGTCTTGGCGGCGGCGGAACGCTTCCCGTGGGCCGCGGCCGCGCCGGGGACGCGCCACTGGCCGGACGGGTCGGACTTCCTGGATGCCGCGCTGAGCGCGGTGGGCGACGAGGAACGCGCGGGGTACATCGAGCGCCTGGAGGCGTTCGTGGAGGAGCACCGCGACCGCCTGGAGGAGCTGCTGCGTGCGTACGGGCCGAGCAGCAGGCCCGCCTCGCACGGCCGGTACGCGCTGGTCGGTCAGCCTGAGACCCTGGTCATCCTGGAGCGGATGGAGACCGCGCCGTTCCTCCTGCGTGGCCGGTGGGAGGAGGAGCTGGAGACCGTGTTCCTGGACGACCTCGAGTTCGCGTGGGGGCCGCGGATCCGCCTCAGCCGGTGAATACCCGGGAACGAGCAGCGGGGCCGGGCAGGGTGATCCTGTCCGGCCCCGCTGTCGTCGGGTCAGCCGAAGTCGAGCGTGTCCTGTGCGAAGTCGGCCGGGGCCGGGGTGGGCGAAGGCGGCGGTGCGCCGTCTTGGCTGGCGGCCTTCCAGCGTTCGGCCAGCTCGTCCTTCCAGCCCTTCGGCGGGGGCCACGGCACGCCCCAGGCGGCGAGCTGGTCTCGCTTCCAGCCGCCGGCGGGCGTGCGGGCGGCTTCGACCGCTTCGGGCGAGGGCAGGTTGGTCATGGTCAGCGGCCGCCCATGAGGAACAGGGCCGACGCCGGGTTGGCGAGGCTCTTGCCCAGCTGCTCGCTGTCGGCCGCGACCGTCCGCAGTTCCGCGGCGGTCGTGGCTACCTCGGTCTTCACGTCGCCCTGTTCCACCGTGACCTTGTCGCTCTTGGCCAGGAGCTCCAGGACGTCGGCGGTCTGCTCGAACGCCTGCGGGAGCCGCTCGACCAACGACTTCAGCGCCTGGGTGGACTCCGACAGCGCGGGCGCGGACAGCTCCTTCGCGTCGTCCAGCACCACGCGGTTGAACTCTTCGATCAGGTCCCGGGCCTGACGCACCAACTGCGCCGGATCCATCTTCGCCGCCATGTTCTCGCCCCTCGCCGCTGAAATGGTGGCCCTCAGTCTCCCAGAGCGGGGACGGCGGCAGGCCCGCTTGGAGGAGATGTGTGGAGGCCCCGGGCAACCCGACCGCCGTGGCCTCCACACTGTGCTACCGCTGGTCAGGTGCTCACCTCGGTGATGGTGTCCGCGATCAGGACGGGCAGGTGGCTGAGGGCACGCTCCAGGAGCCGTTCGATCGAGACGGCGTGCTGGCTGTTGTCGACGCTGATGTTGGTCACCCAGCTCGCGGGTTCGTAGCGGGCGAGCATCGACAGGGTGTACAGGACCGCCCACCAGGCCATCAGCGGGTGCAGTTCGCGGGGCATCGGGGCGAGGACGGGAAGGAAGTACCGCTGGCCCGCGTAGGGGCGGGTCATGGTCAGCAGGTACTCAAGGCGTCCGGCTGCGGTTGCCGATCCCTGGGGCATCTCCCAGTTGACCACCAGTTCGCCGCCACCGTGGTCGTAGCGGGTGTACTCGGGTGTCGCCGCGGCACCAAGGTTGAAGGCGCGCGTGGTCACGTAGCTCTCGTGCCGGGCGACGGCGGGGTAGGCGGTGAGGAAGTCAGCGAGCGCCTGGCGACTGCCGTCGTCGATGACCCGGTCCGGGATGTCGCACACGGGGATGCTCAGCAGGGGATGGTCCTGCTCGTGGATGGCGCTCGCGGCGGCGAAGAGCGGGGTGGGCCGCTCTCGCCCGGTAAGCGGATAGCCGAGGTTCAGGGGCAGCAGGTCCCACACGTCTTCCAGGCGCACTGCGTCCTTCTCCCACACCGGGGAGCCGAGGACTTCGCTGACCCGGACGAAGCTGCCGTGGGTGCCGGGCGGGTCGGTGCGGATCTCGATGTCGGGGAAGGGCTTGTCGAACCCGGATGCCTTGATCCCGTGGGTGACGAGCCGCCATTCCTCGCCCTTGAGGGTCACCGCGGCGGCCGCGATGGCACGGCCGGCTTGGCTCAGGCCGTAGAAGACCTGGAGCGGGCGCGTGGCGGGACCCACGACGGCGGCGGCGCGGAACATCTGCTCGGTCTGCTCCAGGGCCGCCGCGTAGGTCTTGCGGCGGGAGGCCGTTCCGTCAGCCCTGCCCGGTGGCTTCCAGCGGCTGGCCCGCAGCCGCTCCCACGCCTCATCGGCGTTCACATCGATGTACATGGCCCGGGACGCTACCCGCTGTCGAGTTGACGCCGCTGGGTGAATTTCTCCCTCGCGTACGCGGGCGTGGATCTAAGCGCATGCGTCCAACTTGCCTAAATTTAAAGGTTTTTGACAGACTTTCAGGTGTTCTGTCACGGTCTTGTTCGCCCGCTCCGGGCGGACCACGAGAGAGGAAGATCCCATGGCACGACGCACCGAGTACGACGAAAGCCAGGCCGCTGGACGTCTCCGGGTGCCCATCGCCGCCTTCCGATGGGCGCGTCACACCGGGCTTGTCCCGCTTCCCGGGCGCCTCCTCCTACCAGTGGTCGCGGGCCGCCGTGGTGATCTCTACGACGAGGCAGGACCCTCCGGGCCATGACCTTGTGCGCCGAGGGTCCGCGTCCGCTGCCGACGCGGACCCTCGGCGTGTTTGGGTATCGCCGCCCGGGCCGGACCAAGGCCACCGGCCGGACGGCGATACCCAAACGCGTTGACGACCGGCCGCACACGGCGGAAGGTGAACGGGCACGACGACCGAGGGAACACATGACAACGACCGACTACCAGCGCACCTACGCCCGCGTGGTCCGGGCCGGCCACAGCACGGCACACCTCTCCATCCCGGCCTGGTGCCAGGGCCAGATCACAGTCGGGGTATCGACCCTCGGCCTCATGAACGCCACCGGCCTGACACGCCCCGAGCTCGCCGGAACCGATCTGATCGTCACCGCCAACCTGGCCGCCGCCACCGACACCGACGTCGACCCGCACGGCTGGCAGCTCGCAGCCCCCACGGGACGGCAGCCAGCCGCCAGTCCCTCGGCGTTATCCACCGCCGCATAGGCCGACGGTTCGCGAACTGCCCGCGCTGCGGTTGCAGTAGCGCGCCAGCTGCTTCATCGTCACGTTGTGGGGGTGTGGGCCTCGAACACCAAATCGAGGCGGGACAAACTCACCCAGGAACAGCTTGACGCACTACGGGAACTCGGCATCGACTGGGCGGCGACGTGACGCCCGGGGCGCGGCGTCGTTGAACAGCACGCCCCTCAAGCCGGGCCCCGGGGATGTCAGGACAGCCCCCGGGGCCCGTGGCATGACCGGGACCGGAAGCCCGCCTACTGGTCCTCGTCGCCGCCGGCGGCTGACCCGCCCGTGGCCCTTCGTGGGATCTTCTTCACCGCTCCTTGCAAGGAACGCAACAGCTCCCGCTCGGCCTCTTCGGTGCGGGACTCGATGTTCCACGCCCGGACGTCGTCGACCAGGGACTCGATCGCCGCGTCGAGCCGCTGCCGCAGCAGGCCGGGCGTGAGGGCCTCGACCTCGACCGCGATACGGGGATCGATTCCCTCGGCCTGGCACTCCTCGCGGTAGCGCCTGTAGTTGACATCACGGGTGTTGACGTCATGGCTGGTGAACTGGCCGGAGCGGACATCGTCCGCGGTCACGGCGATCTGCCGGAACTCCAGGTCGATTCCACCGCTGCCGTAACGCTCCATACGCCCGACCACGGAACGAGGAACACATCTCCCCGTGGGATCCCAGTCGCCACAGAAGACAACCGTCACCCCTCTGCCCTGCCGCGCGTACTCCTGCACAGCCTCGTACACGAAAGTCTTCGACGACTGGCCACGGCACGAGTACAGCCCCACACCCCAGACCGAGGTGACCGGCTGGAGAACGCCGGCCACCGAGTCACTTATCCCGCCACTGTGGTGTGCTCTCCTCACGCGGGAGCAGATGTCGTTCTTCCTGGTGAGGCGGCCAGGGCGACGGTCAGTACCTGCAACAGTGGTGTTGCTCTCCGGCTCCTTTGGTTCGCAAGCGGGAGGGTGGACGATCAGCCGCCTGTGATGGCCAGTAGGAGACCGGAGGTGATCAGACCGATCTCAACCACGATGACGAAGACGTGGGCGGGGAGCCGGTCGACGATCTTCTTGCCGGCCCAGGCGCCTGCGGTGCTGGCGGGTGCGAGGGCCAGGCCGATGGCGGCGTTGGAGGCGGTCAGTACGGCTGCGGCGCCGAAGACCACCAGTTTGGTCAGGTGCATCACCACGGCGGAAGCGGCCTCGGTGCCGATGTAGGCGCCTTTCAGCAGGCCGCGGGCGAGGAAGAACGGGGCGACCATCGGGCCGACCGAGCCGACCAGGGCGGAGCCGAAGCCGGAGGCGGCGCCGACGGCGGCGAAGGCGCGGTCGTCCAGCCGGGCGGCGTGCGGCTTCCAGCGCCGCCAGGCGACCATGACCAGCAGGAACACGCCGATGAGGCGGGTGAGAGCGGGCAGGGGTGCGGTGGCGAACAGCAGCGCGCCGGCGACGGCGGCCGGGACGGCGCCGAGGGCGAAGATGCCGACGAGGCGCCGGTCGACCTCGTGGCGGTTGAACCACACCCGGCTGCCGTTGCTGGCCAGTTGGGCGACGGTGAGGACGGCGACCGCGTCGCGGGTGCCCAGGACCGCGACGAACACCGGCAGCAGCAGCACCCCGCCGCCGAATCCGGCGACCGCGGACAGGGCCGCAGTGCCGAAGGCGGCGGCGACGATAGCGGTGACCTGCACTGCCTGTTCCATGCGGGGGATTCTTCCGTCCGCAGTGGTGGCAGGGTCGAGTGGGTGGCTCTCTGGGAGGTTCAGCCTGTGGCGGCATCCGCACCAGACAGCGGAGGAGGCTCGGCGCTGGCCGCATCGGCCGGACGTCCTGCTGGATGAACGCGAGCGCGCCGGACCCCGGCTCTGTGAGGGGGCCGGGTGCCGGAACTTCGGCGTCAGGACGCGGTAGCCGCTGTGGAGCGGTAGACAGGAAGGGTGACGGACAGCGAGCCGGACGCCGTCGGCGCGGACGAGGCCCAGCCTGAGCTGTGTGACCGGTGCGGGGCCATGATCGACGACGGCTCCGAGCTGTATGCGGTCGTGCGGGACTCCTCCGTGGTCCACGCCCACGACCCGAAACTCGACGGCGGCCGGATGATCGTCGCCTGCTCTCGCGAACATCTGCGCGAGCTGCAAGATCAGTACCGGCAGCGGCCATTCGTCGACGCTGAGCTATGGGCGGGCAAGATCTACCGGGCGATCGACGAGCACCCCGACGGTATGAGCGAGGAGGCGCTGGTTGAGGCGACCGGGCTCACTCCGGCCCAGATCGAGCTCGGCGTGCTGTGGCAGAACCTGGGTGCCCTGCGCTGGCACGAGCGATTCGGCCGGGGCGGCAACGCGGACGGCGCTGACGAGTGACTGGCATCGGCGGTCAGTCGTGCCGTGCGAGCTTGGCCGCAGAAACGAGCAGGATCACGGACAGGGGTATCGCCGAGGTGAGCCCAAAAGGGGCCATGGGATGATCTTGCTCGATGAGTGAACCCGGCGACGGGGGCCGTCGTCGTCAGCCTGCCGTCTGCGCCCCGGCCCCGGTGCGGGGTTCGGGAAGCGCGCCGCCGGCTTGGAGGGTGGCGAAGTCGGCGTGGGCCTGCTCGATGGCCTCGGGGTATGCCTCGCGTTTGGCGTGCTCTGCGAGCGCCCGGTAGATGCTGGCGACGGAGGGGTTCTGTCCCTTGCGCTTGCCGGTGGGAATGATCAGGTCGGGCTGGATCTGCTCGACCGTCTCGCCGAGTGCCCGGCGCCGCAGGACGGTGTGCAGCATGTCCTCGGTGATGACCGGCGGCCGGCCGCCGTGCTTTCCCTTGCGGGCCGCGGTGTCGAGCCCTTCCAGGGTTGACTCCCGGATGTTCTCCCGCTCGGTCTCCGCCATCGCCGCGAAGAACGCGAACAGCAGCCTGCCGTGCCCGCTGGGGTCGTACATGCCCGCCAGCGGTCCGGCGAGCATCTCCAGCACGAGGCCGTGGGCGGACAGGTGGTCGGCGAGCGCGGTGAGTTCGGCGGCGTCGCGGCCGAGCCGCTTCATCTCGTAGACCGTGAGGATCACCCGGCAGTGCGGGGCGTGGGCCTTGATCTCCCGGGCGGCGCTCAGCGCGGCCTCGAATGCGGGGCGGACCCGCACCCGGGTGCTGATCTTCTCGGCGAAGATCTTGTCCCGGGGGATGTTCTTGGCGGCGAGCGCGTCGAGTTGGGAGTCGAGTTCCTGGCCGAGGGTCGAGCAGCGCGCGTAGCCGATCCGGATGTCGGCGGTCGGGGTGTCGGGGTCGATCGGCGCCGGGGGCGGGGTGCCGGGCCGCCATGGCTGCCCGGGGCCCCGGTCGGCCGGGGTGGGCACCCGCAGCAGCTTCGCCAGCCGGGGCACCTTGGTGAAGCGGCCCGTGTGGTAGGCGCCGGCGACCGCGCCGCCGCGCGAACGGCACGGCGATCCGGCCTCGGCGCCGCAGCGCGGACACGGGTGGCGCTCGATGTCGTCCACATCGGACACGGGGGCGGTTTGAGGGTCCGTCATGAGCCGCGATTTTCGCACAATGCAAGTCTCAGAAGGGGGTCCGTCCCGCTATTGAGTGAGAACGAGTTCTGCGAACCGATCCGGGGCCCGGAGAGACTTCCCGGCCGTCGAGTGATCTTGCTCTGGCAAAGGACCGTTTATGAGAGACACCGCCCCAGACGGTCATCATGCACAGCGAAGGCGGAAGTCCCCGATCGCGCGGATCGGGGACTTCGCCAAGGGCCGCCGGAGGGATCCTGTTGCCGCCCCGGGGTGCCGGTGCCGTTTACGCGGCGGAGGTGAGTTCGGCGCAGCCGAACAACAGCGCGTGGCCGGTGGGGAGCTGATCGAGGATGCGGGTGATGAGGTCAGGGCCTGCGTGGGCGGCGACGGCCGCGAAGACGGAGCCGGTGTCCCAGCGGGTGGTGGCCAGGGAGGCGCCGGAGCGGGCGGCGAGGTCCTTGACGAAGGCCCAGCCGGTCACCGGCTGGGTGTCGGGGATCTGTGCGGTCAGGACACGTGCGGCTTCCAGGGGCAGGCAGGCGGCTAGGTCGACGCGTTCGTCGCCGGTCAGCTGGCGTCCCAGCCCCGCGAGAACCAGGCGGACGGCTTCCTCGGCTTTCTCGCGGGCGGGGTAGGCGCCTTCGTAGCGGACCTTCTCCAGCATCTGCTCATACGCCGTCGAGTACGGCTGCTGGTGCTGGTGCTCAGACGGTACGCGTACGTCGGTGATCACTGCGGTGCATGCCTTTCGTGGAGCGGTGCGGGTGTGGGGCACCGAGGTAGGGGTCAGGTGGGCTGGGGGCGGCCGAAGAGGAGGTCGTAGCCGGCGGGGAGCTGGAGCAGGATCTGTCCCATCAGGTCGTCGCCGGCGGTGTCGGCGACCGTTGACAGGACGGCGCTGACGTCCCAGGTCGCGGTCTGCTCGGTGGCGCCCTCGATCCAAGCCGCGGTCGCCCGCACGAACCGCTCCGTTGGTAGCGGTTCGGCGCTCTGCAGCGGGTTGAGCAGGATCAGGGCGAATTCCTCCGGCAGGCGGGCTGCGAGCTGGGCGCGGACTTCGCCGACCAGGTGGGCGCCGAGCAGGGCAAGCACTACGCGGGCCGCGCGCTCGGCTTCCTCCGGAGTGCCGTACTCGCCGCGTTCCTTGACGTGGTCCAGGAACGCTTCGCGTCGCAGAGTCATCTTGGCCGCCACCCCTTCTTGTCTCTTCGTTGCCCGTAGGGGTGCGGAGGGCGGGATGGAGGGGGAGATCAGGTGCCCGCGTCCTCCGCACCGGTCCGGCCGGTGTCAGCCGGAGATCTCCTTGTGGCCGGATCCGACGCCGATGGAGATCTTGCGGGGCTTGGCGCGCTCGGCGATCGGGATGCGCAGGGTGAGCACGCCCGCGTCGTAGTCGGCCTTGATGTGCTCGGTGTCGAGGGTGTCAGCGAGCACGATCTGGCGGGAGAAGACGCCCAGCGGCCGCTCAGAGAGTTCCATCTGCACGTCGTCGGCCTTCGCGACCGGCCGGCGCTCGGCCTTGACGGTGAGCATGTTCCGCTCGACGTCGATGTCGATCGCGTCCGCGGTAACGCCGGGAAGGTCGAAGGCCACCACGTACTGGTCGCCCTCGCGGTAGGCGTCCATCGGCATCGCCGACGGCTTCGACCAGGTGCCCGGGCCCATCAGCTGCTGCGCCAGCCGGTCCAGCTCACGGAAGGGGTCAGTGCGCATCAACATCGTGAAAACACCTCCAGCAGGTTCAGGCAGTTACTGCCAATGCGCCTCACTGACACCGTTGTAACATGTCATCCAATGGATGACAAACACGATGTCGTCTACATGATGACAACCTGAGGGAGGTGCCCGTGACCGCACCCGACCAGCCGGTCTCCACCGACGCCGACGCCCACAGCCCGGCGTCGTTCCTCGCCGCCGCGGCGGCCCTGGAAGCCATAGACGACGCCCTGCGCGACGCCCAGCACGAGACCCCCGACACCCTCGGCGCCGGGCCGGCCCCGGAGCAGGCCCTCGCCTCGCTGATGCTGCTGCGGCAGGTACGTGAGCGGCTCGCCGGATGGGAGACCGGCCTGATCGAAACGGCCCGGGACGCGGGCGCCAGCTGGGCCGACCTCGCCTCTCCCCTGGGTGTCGCCAGCCGCCAGGCCGCCGAGCGCCGCTACCTGCGCGGCCGCCCCGGCCCGGCCGGGACCACCGGCGAACAGCGCGTAACGGCCACCCGCCAGGCCCGGGCCGCCGACCGCAACACCGCCACCTGGGCCCGTCGCAATGCGGCCGACCTGCGCCGCCTCGCCGGCCAGATCACCGCCCTCACCGACCTTCCCCCCGCCGCCCGCCGCCCACTCAATGAGCTCCACGCGGCCCTCGCCCACAACGACCCCGCCGACCTCATCGCGCCCCTGGCCGCCGCCCGCCCCCACCTGGCCGCCGCCCACCCCGACCTCGCCGCCCGGCTCGACACCCTCGCTCCCCCCTGACCCCGCCCGGTGCCCCGCAACAGCCCAGTCAGCCTCCGCCCCGGGCGGACCCCCGATTGCCCTCGAAGTCCGGCGGCAGATCGTCCTCCGGGTTACGCCACCGGTTCGCCCCCGGCGCCCAGATCTCCCGCCGACGCAGCGCATCCCGCCAGCGACCAGCACACACAGCTTGTAGAGGATGGCCAGCTTCCTCGTCCGCGCCTCGTGGGTTCGTGCCGGGGCATCACTCATGCAGGTGTGTTTGCAGCAGAACTACGCGCATCGAACCTGAAGAAAATCTGTCGCGGTCACAGTAGATATTGGCTCATCGCAGGGTTATCTTTTTCGCGTACCCAGGAAGTCGAGATGGGCGCGGCAGAGATGAACTGCCACGCATGCAGGTCAAGCAGGACGCCCCACGGGGCTGCGAGCAGTACCCGCGTTATCCAGCAGTACGGCCGTGTAGCCGAAGGTAAAGGAGCAGACGCCATCAGGATCGCCCGGGCGAGGAAGAAGTCCGCCCGGGTACCGCAGGCCCCGGATTGGAAGGTGGTCCCCGGTCACGCATCCGCGATCCCCGCAGCCCCGCCCTCCCAGGCG
Organism: Streptomyces sp. NPDC001270; assembly: GCF_042896695.1. Classification (NCBI taxonomy): domain Bacteria; kingdom Bacillati; phylum Actinomycetota; class Actinomycetes; order Kitasatosporales; family Streptomycetaceae; genus Streptomyces; species Streptomyces sp. NPDC001270. Next base: position 14,623 of record NZ_JBIAXM010000032.1, read on the forward strand.
GAACCTGCGGACAAAGAAGGCCGGCGCAGCAAGCCGGTAGATGGTGTTGAAAGCTCGGGGCCCGGGTGCCGTACGGCACCCGGGCCCCCCGACGTGTCCCTGAAAGAAGAGGTCTATGCCCCCTGCCAGTTCCCGTCCCGTCGACAGTCTCGACGATGACGACTACCCCGCCTACACCATGGGCCGGGCCGCCGAGATGCTCGGCACCACCCCCGCCTTCCTCCGCGCCCTCGGCGAACACCTCCTGATCACCCCGCTGCGCTCCGAAGGCGGCCACCGCCGCTACTCCCGCTACCAGCTGCGCATCGCCGCCCGCGCCCGCGAACTCGTCGACCAGGGCACCCCCATCGAAGCCGCCTGCCGCATCGTCATCCTCGAAGACCAGCTCGAAGAAGCCCGGCGCATCAACGAGCAGCTGCGCACACAAGGCCGCGAGTCGCAGTCGAAGAACTCAGCCTGAATCAGCACGCCGATCCTGGGGCAACACCGGCCAGCGGACGATGCTGCCGTCACCGGCCGCGCCGCCGTAAACACCCTCGAACAATCGTCCATGGACTGCATGATGCCGACCCGGCCGCGGCCTTTCAGGCGGCCTGACCGAAGCCGGCCGCGGCCGGGTCCGCATCGCGCAGCGGGGCGAAGTCCACGTCCAGCTTCGGGTCGTACGCCTCGGGCTGGATGCCGAGCTCGTGCGTGCTGTACTCGCCGAACCGGTTGATGTGCTCGGTCAGGTACGGCGAGATGTGCGCCAGGTCCTCCGGCTCGATCGTCCAGCCCTCCTCCAGCAGCTGGCGGACGATCTCGGCGATGTCCAGGGCGTTGTGAAAAATGACCGCGTTCGTGAGCAGAGCGTTGAACTTCATCGCCTTCTCCTGCTCGACCGGGTCGTTGTCGGCGATGACGCCGCGGTTACCGAAGCCGACCCACTGGGAGAACCGGTTGAACGACTCGACCTTGTTCGTCGCCGCGGTCACCCGCCGCCGTAGCGGCGCGTCGGAGAGGTAGCGCAGCAGCTGCACGGTGCGGATCACGCGGCCGACCTCGCGGAACGCGGCGTACGTGGCGTTCTTCTTGGAGCCCGACCGCAGCCGCTTCAGCAGCGTGGAGGAGGAGATCGCCCCTTCGCGCACCGAGACGGCCACCCGCATCAGGTGCCGGAACTGCGACTCGATCAGGTCCCAGTCGATCACGTTCTCCCGACACTACGAACGGCGGACCGACGGCGATCAGCCGACTCGAGCCGCGCCCGCAGCACGCACTTCCAGTCGGTCCCAGGTGCTTCGGGGCCCCTCAGATAACTGCCGGCCGAAGAACGAAACAAGGTCTGAGGTCAGCCGCAACAGCACCATTTCATCGGGCCACTTCACTCCCCAGCGCCTGATGAACGGGGACAGTCGAACTACTCAAGCGCGCCTTGAGACGACGTCGCCTCCACGCTGCCACATCTCGTAGTTCCCACATTCTGCCGTGATCTCGGCCGTCGACCGAGCCGCAGTGACGAAGTCATCTACTACCGGCGAGGTGTGAGACGCCGCCACCGCGAGGCACACCTGGTCGGGCGCCAGACTCGGGATGGGCACATAGACGACGTCCGGATGCGAGTAGAACACGGACGCCGAACGGGCCAGGAAGGAGATGCCCCGGCCGGCCGCGACATGCTCGAGCGTCTCGTCCACCCCGCGCACCGGGTACCCGGCATTGGGGAGCGGGCGCTTGGTGGGCTGCGTGCTCGGGTCGCCGTGCCAGACCAGCGGTTCGCCGGCCAGGTCGGCCTCGGTGACCTCCTCCTTGCCAGCAAACCGGTGTCCGGCGGGCAGCACCGCTACCCGAGGCTCGGTATACAGCGGGGTGACGCGCAGGCCGGCCTCGTCGATGGGCAGCCGCACGTAGCCGACATCGATACGGCCTTCGAGCAGCATCGCAGCCTGGTCGTCCCCCTCGATCCGCTGCACGTCCACGACCACGTCCGGGTGCCGGTCCTCGAACGCACGGGCCGCCGGGGTGACGGCAACGCCGGCCCGGAAACCGACCATTAGCCGCCGCTTGCCGCCGGCGGCTGCGGACACCCGGCGGCGGACCGCGTGGGTTGAGGCGAGCAGCGGACCGGCGTCGGCCAGCAGTTGCCGGCCTGCATCTGTCAGCTCCACGCCGTGGCGATCCCTGGTGAACAGTGAGGCGCCGAGATCCTGCTCGAGCGCACGGATCTGCCGGCTGAGCACCGGCTGCGCGATGTGCAGCTCATCGGCGGCGCGGCCGAAGTGCAACTGGTCGGCCACAGCGACGAAGTAACGCAGTTTGCGCAGGTCCAGATCCATGGCGCCTCCAGACTGGTGATGCCTCCAAGGTATCACCAGCACTGAAAGAGGTCTTGGACGCCCACTCAGGTAAATGGCAAGCTGAATAGGTACCTAATGGTCCGAGCGAATTCGGCACAAGAATTCGATATCGGAGGACCCATTCCCAGAATGGGCGCATCCGTAGACGCCTCCATCGCGTCATTCGACGGCATCGACGACGCAACCGTTAACAACGATGGTGTGGGCATGGCGTCCTATCCAGCTCCAGAAAGCAGGAACTCCATGAGCAACATCAGCATTATCGGCCTGGGGAACGTGGCCCGCGCCCTGGCCGCCCGGGCGCTCGCCGGGGGCAACGCAGTCGAGATCATCGGCCGCGACCCGGTCAAGGCCAAGGAATTGGCCGCTGCGCTCGGCGGCGCCACGGTCGGGACGGCCGGCACCGCCCCGGCTGGGGACATCGTTGTCCTCGCAGTGCCGTACGCCGGCGCGGCGGCGGTGGTGAGGGAGCACGGGGACGCGCTGCGCGGCAAGGTCATCGTCGACATCACCAACCCCGTAGCCCCCGACCTGCAGGGCTTCGTCGTCCCCGACGACAGTTCCGGCGCACAGGAGATCGCCAAGGCGGCTCCCGACGACGCACATGTCGTCAAGGCGTTCAACACTGTGTTCTCCCACGTTTTGGCGGCCGGCCCGGCCGAGGACCGCCCTCTGGACGTGTTCATCGCCGGCGACGACGCACAGGCGAAGGCACGCGTGTCGGCGTTCGTCGAGAGCCTGGGGCTGCGCCCCTGGGACACCGGGGAACTGTCCATGGCGCGTGCACTGGAGAACGTCGGCCTGCTGGAACTGGGCCTCATGAACCACTCCGTCAAGCACGCCGATTTCTCCCTCGGCATCACCCTTCTCGGCTGAGCACACCCCTTATCCCTACCTTTCGTGCCGCGTCACGCCAGTTCACTTGCGGCAAGAAAAGACCCTGCGCCTACTCACAAGGACAGATAGATGCGCGTATTCGTCGCTGGGGGGACCGGTCATTCCGGTTCGTATATCATTCCCGAGCTCATCGCCGCCGGTCACGAGGTCACCGGCCTGGCCCGGTCGGACGCTTCCGCGGCGGCCCTGTCAGCGCTCGGCGCGAAGGTGCGTCGCGGCGACGTCCAGGATCTCGACGGGCTCAAAGAGGCAGCCTCGGGCTCCGATGGCGTCATCCACGTCGCGCACAGGCAGGATCTGCTGCCCTCCGGCGGGATGGACGCCGTGGCCGCTGCGGAGCTCCCGATCATGCTCGCGTACGGCGAGGCACTGGCGGGAACCGGAAAGCCGCTTGTTACGGCGGGGAGCATTGGCTCACCCGGGCAGCACCTGGGCCGGCCGGCCACCGAGGAGGACCCGGCCCTCCCCGCCGGTGAGGAGCACAAGGGCACCCTGCGGGTCCGCAACATCGTGGAAAGGGCCGTTGTCGACCTCGCCGAGCAGGGGGTTCGATCTTCGGTCGTGCGGATCGCCAACATCGCGCACAGCACGACCGACCGTTCCGGCTTCCTCCCCACGCTGATCGCGCTCGCGAAGGAAAAGGGGTTCGTCGGCTACCACGGCGACGGCACGAACCTGTGGAACGCCGTCCACATCCGCGATGCCGCCACCTTGTTCCGCTTGGCGCTGGAGAACGGGCCAGCCGGCAAATACTGGCACGCGGTCGAGGACGGGGGCATCGCGTTCCGCGACATCGCCGAGGCCATCGCCAGCCGCCTGGGCCTGCCCGCCGTGAGCGTTCCCAACGATGCCCTGATGACGCCGGGGTACTTCGGGTTCCTCACGAATATCGTCACGCAGAGCTACCCGGCGTCCAACCTCATCACCCGCCGGACCCTCGGCTGGGAACCCGCCCAGCCCGGTCTGCTCGCCGACCTGGACAACGGCCACTATTTCCCCGCCGGCTGACGGCGGGACCCGAATCGTAACGAGCCCGGCAACCGGCAAATTCAGCTCATCTGAAGGACGTTGAGATCATGACGACTGTGGGATTCATCGGAAGCGGAAGCATCGGCAGGACCCTCGCGCGACTCGCTGTCGGGGCCGGGCACCAGGTGGTGCTCAGCAACTCGCGCGGTCCCGAAACGCTCGTGGACACGGCCGAGGAACTGGGGCCGCGGGCGTCCGCGGCGACGAGCGAAGAGGCCGCGGCGGCCGGTGACATTGTCGTGGTCACAGTGCCGGTCAGCGCCTTCCCTCACGTGCCCGCCGCGCCACTGACCGGGAAGACGGTAATCGACACCTGCAATTACGGCCCCGAGCGTGACGGGCACATCCCCGAGCTCGACAGCAAATCCCTCACCTCAAGCGAGCTACTCCTGCGGTACGTCCCCGACGCCCTGCTCATAAAGGCGTTCAACAACATCTTCTTCAAGCACCTGTTGTCACTCGCCCGCCCGGCAGGGGCGGCCGACCGCTCCTGGCTACCGATCGCCGGAGACTCCGCCTCGGCGAAGGCGGCGGTGACCGAATTCATCGACTCCATCGGCTACAGCGTGGTAGACGCGGGAACGCTGGCCGACAGTTGGCGGGTGGCGATGGGCACGCCGGTGTGGGGAACACCGTACGGGCCGTACTCGAACGAGAAGGGTCAGCCGGTCGGCGAGGACGCCATCCGCGCGGCACTGGCCACCGCAACGCGGTAACCGTCGACTATCGCGGTCCGTGATGTGATCCGGCCGTGCCATGCCCCCGCCCGGGAGATACCGGGTGGGGGCATATTTCGCACGCAAGGCATCGAATCCAGCGAATGGCTTGCCCCTGAGTCTCGTCGCGCGGAGTCAGGTTCGACGTCGCTGGGCCAGGTCGCGGACTGCTCACTGGGCGGCAACTGCCCGCACAGCTCGTGTCGGCCTCCTTAGCTGGTGGCTTGGCCCCGCACACTGCCGTAGTGCTGAACAGTCTCAGCGCTCTGCCGGACAGCTCGGACGAGACGGTCGGGGCGGCAGCAGCCGACCGACGGAGCCCCCGTCACGGACGACACCATGCTCGCCCTCGCGCTCCACCCCTGCGCCCAGGAACTGAGCTTGCGGGAGATCGCAGAGCGGCTCGTCAACTCCATAGGGAAGAAGAAAGCCCAGCACCCGTCAGCGGCCACCGTCATGCGGATGCTCCGCGACCACGATGAGAGGGCACTGGAAGCTTCTGATTATGGCTAGCTGCTTTGCCCCTGGCCGTGGCTTCAGGCGTTCGAGGCCGTCACCGGCCGGAGTTTTAGGACACGAACTGGCCCGAGTGCTCGTCAACTTTCCGCGTCGAATGGCCTGCCGAGCGACGAGTGGCCGACGCAGGTCAACCATGGACCGCTGACTCATGCCAACGTGCCAGTGAGTCAGCCCTTACACCCACAGGTTAAGCATGCCGTGAACTGCTGTGACGAGCTGCTCCGGTACGCAGAACACCCCGTACGAGGAGAGCTTGGAGCTGAACCGGCTGGTGCTGCTCGACGGGGTCCCGGCGAACGCGGAGACGTGGACGCAGGCGTGCGTCTTCCGCCTGGCGGCCGCCCGAGGAGTGCGTGGGGTCGTCGCCCACAGCGACCCCGAGCCCAGGACGCGCCTCACCGCCCACGGTCCCGAGCTGGTCTTTCCCGGTCACTACGGGACGATCTACCAGGCCAAGGGGATGGACTACCTGGGCAAGACGCGCCCGCGGCGCCTGACCATGCTGCCCGACGGCTCGGTCCTCCATAGTGGAGTACGCGCGGGTTCCCCGAGGCTACTCGGCGGCCGGGAATCTGCATTTCAGCAGGTAGATCGCGCTGTGCCGGCCCGTCACTCGATGGTGTGAGATCTCCGCAGTAACTCGCAGATTCTGCGAGTTACTCCCGTAATCTGCGTTTTCGTGCCAGATTCCGAAACTCGCGTGCTGACGCTCGTGCGCCCCGGTACGGAGCCGACTGTGCCGGTGGATCCCGCTGCGGTATCCGTCGAGAGCGGGCTCGCGGACATCGTCACGCTCCAGCGGCGCCGGCAGGCATCTCGGCGCAGGACGAGGAGAGCTTCTTCCTCGACACGCTGTCGGAATACCAGTGGGCGAGGGATGCCGCTGGCCTGGCACCGACGACGCTGGACGGGCTCATCAAGCCGGTGGTGGAGGTCTGTGAGTTCTACGGCACGGTGCCGTGGCAGCTCACGTCCCGCGAGGTCGACCGGTACTTCGCCGGCCCCGGGAAGCGTGCCCCGTCGACTCTGCGCGGCAAGATCAACAAGATCGACGCGTACTTCGCGTTCCTCGAACAGCGCTACGCCGGCGAGATCATGCGCCGCTTCGGCCAGACCGTCGAGTCGCCCATCGACGTGTTCAACCGGCCGCGCCATCGCGGCGATTTCGGTCTGCGGATCCCGCCCTCGCAGACGGCGCTGCGGGACTTCTTCGGCCGCTGGCGTGAGGACCTGCCGAACGCCCGGAAGTACCTGGTCGCCTGCCGCGATTACGTGATGACGAAGGTCGCGTACCTGTCCGGTGTCCGGGCGGCCGAGCTGTGTGGGGTGTGCATGGGCGACCTGCACTGGGAGCACGGCCAGTGGGGCCGCTTCGTCGTGCTCGGCAAGGGCGCCCACGGGTCGGGGCCCCGGCCACGCGAGGCGTACATGTTCCAGGAGGGCCGTGCTCTGCTGTGGTGGTACATCGAGGAGATCCGCGGCGAGTTCGGCGAGGATGTGGATCATCCCAAGGCGCCGCTGTGGCCGTCGGAGCGCAAGCCCACGGCGGTGGCCGCGTTGAACCTTCCGATCGCGCCGGCGATCGTGCCCTCGACGTTCCGCCGGGCCCTGCACCAGGCGGCTGGCGCCTATCTGAGCGGGCCGGTCAGCGATCTGTTCCCGCACTTGCTGCGGCATGCATGCGCCACCCACAACTACGAGCGTGGGATGACGTTGTGGGAGGTGCAGAAGGTCCTCGGACACGACTGGGCGACCACGACCCTGCGGTACATGGCGACCGCCCACGCCGACCCGGAGCACGCAAACCTGGCCGCGAGTTCCCGGGCGGCCCAACGACTGGTGATGGACAAGGGGAATCTCCGGTGAAGTGGAATCTGCGGATGGTGGCCGCCCAGCGGGACTTGTGGCGGCCGACCGAGGTGCTGGCTGCTTTCCAGCAGGTGGGGTTCAACCCTTCGCTGAGCAAGGTCGCCGCACTGTGGGGCGGGACTCCGGTCACGGTGCGGCTCGACGACCTGGACCTGATGTGTGCGGCATTGGACTGCACCGTCGCGGATCTGCTCCAGGCCGAACCGCTCGCCGGTGCCCATCCGGCAGGAGAGGCCGGCGACGTGGCCGTGGGTGCCGAGGTCCAGCCGCCGGGGCCGGTACGGCCGGTACCGCGCGGTCCTCGCCGAGGCGGGCCGCGCTCGCTGCCTCCGAGCTGAGGAACTGTAGATGGCGAACGAGGGTGGCAGCGCCCGCAGCTGCGAGATGTGCCTGAACTGGTTGGTACTGCGGTGGACCCGGACGTGCCACGGCTGCCGGGCCTGGAAGCGGACGTACCCCGAGCGAGGAGTATGCCCGCGGTGCCGGCACGAGGCCCACCTGAATACCGATGGCCTGTGCAAGCCGTGTCTGCAGGCGATCCGGGCCGTCGGCGACGCCGAGTGGGCCCTGGGCGGCGCAGGAGCCCGGCCGCGCGACCTGCAGCTCATTGTCGGCACGTGGCACGACTACGCGACGCAGGCCCGGAAGCTGGTCCGAAGGACCGACGGCGGGCGCCGTGTGAGTCAGGCGTGGCGGCTCAAGCTCAAGCAGGAGCAGGCACCCACCGGAGCGGCGGCCGTACTGGAGCCGGGATTCCGCCGTCAACTCGCCCTGTTCACCGAGCCGCGCACACTGACCGATGCCACTGTGCGGGCGATTATCGGCCGGCCGCTGTCCGGCTGGGACCGTGCCCGTTCCGTCCTGGTGGAGATGGCGGCCGAACACGGCATGAGCCAGGGCTGGCACTACCTGGTTGCCGAGATGGTCCGCCTCGCCCTGGCGGTCCGCGAGGCCGAGGGAGCTGACCGGCTCCCCGAGCCGATGCTGCGGGATCTGCCCACCCATCGCGATGCGGTGCGCCTGGTTCTGCTGCGGGCCGACCTGCTGGAGGCGGCACCGGAGCCGATGCGGTTTTCCCGTACGAACCAGCCCGCCCGCACCCCGTACATCACTGATCCGGTGCCGATTCCGCCGCGCGCGCCGCGGCAGTGCCGGGACTGCCACGGTTGGATGCCCGTGGGCCGCCGGGCCGGGTTCCGCTGCTCACCGTGCCGGCATTGGCGCGAGCGACATCCGCGCGGCCGGTGCGTACGGTGTCGCCGCGAGGACTTGCCGTTGCGAGCAGACCGCTGCCGCACCTGTCATCCGTACCGCCTCCTGGACGAAGCCAGACCCGTGACGTCCCGGGCCACCCAACTGGAGATCACTCTCCCCGCTGGCGTGGGTGGGCCGGTGCTGCCCGTGCCGGTCGATGCCCCGCCTGCCGCCGACGCAGACGAGACACCCGCAGGATGGACGGCCCGCGGCCAGGAAGCGCTGTTCACCATGCGGCGCGACTGGTCACCGGTGCTCGCCCGGCTCCGACGTCGGCCGCGGGCCGATCTGCCTCTGACCGAGCGGGCACGGCTTCTGGTGGAGGAGTACCTCCAGCTGCGTGCGGACCAACAGGCCCCGGACTACCGCAAGAACATCCACACCCTCACCATCCTCATGTACTGGCTCGGCGCCGAGGCGGCCGTCCTCGAGCGAGACGTCCACGACCTGGCCAAGCTCGATCCGAACCTCGCCGCCAAGCCGGTGTGCCAGTTCCTGCGCGCCCGCGGCCTGCTTGTCGACGACCCGGACCTCCACCAGGACGCCGATCTGGTCTGGATCGAGGCCACTCTCGACGCACTGCCGCAGCCTGTCGCGAGCGAGGTCCGAGCCTGGGTAGACGTGCTGCGCAGCCAGGGCCGCCGAGAGGGCGAGTTCCGCAGCTGGGACGGCATTCGCCGCTATCTCACCTACGTCCAGCCGGTGCTCACCGACTGGACGGCGAGCGGGGTGGCCACGCTGCGGGAGATCACTCAGCAGCAGGTCGAGGACGCCGTGAACGACCTGTCCGGCCACGCCCGCAGGCAACTCGCCATCGTCCTGCGCAGCCTGTTCCGCTCCTTGAAACGGCAACGCGTCGTCTTTCGCGATCCCGCTCGAAACCTGCCCGTCGGCGACCTGAAGGGGATGCCGCGGTCCGTGCCCAGCGACCTGCTGGCCGGGCTGCTGGACCACGCTGCCACTCCGCTCGGGCGCCTGACCGTCGCCCTGGCTGCCGTGCACGCGGTCTCCGGCCACGACATCCGCGCGATCCGGACAGCTGATGTGGACCTCGCCCGGGGCACCGTCGAGATCCGACGCGGCCTTCTGCGCCACACCCTTTACCTTGAGCAGTTCACGCACCGCTTGGCCGCCGAGTGGCTGACCTACCGCCACCGCCGGTGGCCGGCCTCGACGAACCCGCATCTGCTGGTCAGCCAGAAGACCGCGCTCGACCCCGACCAGCCGGCCGTCAACATCGGCACGCTCCGAGGGGTGCTGCCCAAAGGCGTGACCTTGGACGGCCTGCGCCAGGACCGAATCCTCAACGAGGCGCTCGAGTGCGGCGATCCGCTGAAGCTGATGCGTCTGTTCGGGATCACGGAGAAGACCGCCATGCACTACGTGGGGACCGCCCATCCCGAACGCACGGCCAAGCTACCGAGGTGAGGCGGGCCGTCAGCCTTCCGCGTCATCCGCATGCCAGGGGGCGTCGGCTCGGGTAGGGCGTGCACCGGAAGCGATCCGCAGGGCGTATACAGGCGCATCGGCGGAGGCCAGTACAGGGCCGAGGTAGTGGTGTCCGGTCATGTGGCACCAGGCGGGCAGGTCGAGCGGTGCGGCGGGGTCGGTGGCGATGACGTGGACGACGGTGCCCGGCTGGGCGCCGTCGATCTCCTTGCGTAGGCGCAGCAGGAGGGTGACGCAGAGCAGGCCGGTGCCGTCGACGGTGATGCCGGGCGCGGGGGTGTCGGGGATCGTGGGCTTCATCGGCGGTAGGCCGTGGCGGCGACGGCGGGCAGGAGGGCGAGGGAGAGGGCTCCGCCGGTGAGGGCGAGGGCGGGGTAGCTGGTGGCGGCGACCATGATGCCGGAGGCCATGCCGCCGGTGGCGCCGGCGATGGCGATGGAGACGTCGACCAGTCCCTGGGTCTTGGCGCGGGTGGCGAGCGGCACGGTGTCGGTGATGATCGCGGTGCCGGAGACGAGGCCGAAGTTCCAACCCAGCCCGAGCAGGGCCAGGGCGAGGGCGAGGAGGGCGACGGAATCGCCGGGCGCGGCGGCGGCGAGGACGCCGGCGGCAAGCAGGGTGATGCCGGAGGCGGCTGCGATCTTCATGCGGCCGTAGCGGTCGACGAGCCAGCCGGTCAGGGGCGAGGGCAGGTACATGGCGCCGATGTGGATGCCGATGACGAGGCCGGAGGCGGCGGTGGAGTGGCCGTGGTCGTGCATATGGACCGGTGTCATCGTCATGATCGCGACCATGACGAGCTGGGTGAGGATCATGACCAGCGCGCCGAGGACCACGCCGCCGCGGCCCTCGCTGGTGTCGGCGTCACCGCCGTCGGCGGCCGGGTTGGTCGCGGTGGCGGCTTCCTTGGCCTGGGCGACGGCGCGGGCCAGGAGCAGCGGGTCGGGGCGCAGCCACAGGGCGAGGACGAGCGCGGCCAGCGCGTAGGCGGCGCCGGAGATGACGAAGAGTCCGGCGAGGTGGGGGATGCCGAGGTGTTCGGCGAGGGTGCCGGCGGGGGCGGCGAGGTTGGGTCCGGCCACGCCGCCGAGGGTGGTGGCGACCAGGACGGTGGAGACCGCGCGGGCGCGGTGGCCGGACGGCGCGAGGTCGGCTCCGGCGTAGCGGGCCTGGAGGTTGGTGGCGGTGCCCGCGCCGTAGACGAACAGGGCGATGAACAGCAGGACGGGGTTGTCGAGGACGGCGGCGATGATGACGCCAGCCGAGCCGATTGCGCCGGTGAGGTAGCCGGCGGCGAGTCCGGGGCGGCGTCCGCGGGCCTGCGAGATGCGGCCGACGGCGACGGCGGCGAGCGCGGAGCCAGCCGTGAACAGGGCGCTGGGCAACCCCGCGAGGCTGGTGGTGCCGAGCATGTCCTGGGCGAGGAGGGCGCCGACGGTGACGCCGGCGGCGAGACCCGCACCGCTGAGGATCTGCGAGGCGACCAGGACGCGCAGGATGCGGCGCTGGGCCTGGGCGGGGTCGGGTATGGAGCCCGTCGGACGGGCGGACGCGGTGCTGGTCATGTCTCTTTTCCGGAGCGGCGGTGAGCGGTACGGGACCGGTGAGAGGGGAACTGTCCGGTCCCGGCAGGGGGCGGTTGTGCACCGGCCCGGTGTCTGAGGACGGCGGTGCGGGCCGGTGGCGGAGCAGTGGAGGTCAGTCGCTGTCGAGGGCCTGGGCGAGGTCGGCGATCAGGTCGTCGGCGTCTTCGAGACCGACGGAGAGCCGGACCATGCTGTCGGCGATGCCCCGACGGGCGCGCTCGGCCGGGTCCAGGCCGTGGTGGGTGGTGGTGATGGGCTGGGTGACCAGGGACTCGACTCCGCCGAGGCTGGGCGCGATGGCGAACAGCCGCAGCCGGTCCACCACTGCGGCGGTCTGTTCCGCGTTTGCGTCCAGGACGGCGCTGAGCATGCCGCCCCCGCCGCGCATCTGCGCATCCACGATGCGCTTCTGCTCGCCGGTGGCCAGCCCCGGGTAGTGGACGCGGGTCACCCGCGGGTGCGTCTGCAGGAAGGCGGCGACGGCTGCGGCGGTGTCGTTCTGCGCGCGGACCCGGACGGGCAGGGAGCGGATGGAGCGGGCGAGGAGGAAGGCTGTCTCGGGGGCGATGACCTGGCCGAGGTTCTTGCGCCACCCCGCCACCGGGGCGAGGTGCTCGGCGGCTCCGGTCAGGACGCCGGCGGTCAGGTCGGAGTGCCCGCCGAGGTACTTGGTCGCCGAGTGCACGACCAGGTCCGCGCCATGGGCGAGCGGGTTCTGGTTGACCGGGGTGGCGAAGGTGTTGTCCACCATCGTCAGCGCGCCGACCGTGCGGGCCTGTTCGGCAATGGCGGCGATGTCGAAGACAGTCAGGGTGGGGTTGGCCGGGGTCTCGAAGAACACGATCCGCGTCCGGCCGGTCATCACCTCGGGCAGCCGCTCGACTTCGTCGGCGCGCAGGAAGGTGGTGGTGATGCCGACCTGGGGCAGGTTGTCGCCGAGGAGTTCGAACGTGCCGCCGTAGACCTCGCCGATACACACGATGTGGTCGCCGGTGCGACAGTGCGCGAGGAACGTCGCGGCCTCGGCGGCCATACCGGAGGAGAACGCCAGGGCCTGCTCGCCGCCTTCGAGGTCGGCGAGCTTGGCCTCGGTGGAGCGGATGGTGGGGTTGAGGCCGTAGCGGGTGTAAAGGTTCCCGGCCTTGCGGCCTTCGACGACGTCGAGAAGGTCGGCGGTGGTATCGAACGCGAAGGTGGAGTGGTTGTAGAGCGGGGTATGGACGGCCCCCTCGGCGTCACGGCGCTCGCCGGCGTGGACACTGCGGGTGGACAGTCCGTGCGCGCTGGTCTCGGTCATGCCTCTCCTGCTGCTCGTCGGATCTTCTTGCGTCGGGCCGCTCGGCCCGGTCACTGCGCGCCAGCCGCCCGGATGAGGGTTGCTGCCGCCGTCTCGATCTGCTCGGCCGTGGTCCAGCGGCCCAGGGACAGCCGCAGCGCGCCGAGCGCGCGGGTCGCGTCCAGGCCCATGGCGGTGAGCACCGGGGAGGGGGTGTGGGTGCCGCTGTGGCAGGCCGATCCGGTCGACGCCGCGATCTCACCGACGGCGGCGAGGACCTCGTGGCCGAGAGCGCCGTCGACGCTGACGTTCAGGGTGTTCGGCAGGCGGTTCTTCTCCGGCCCGTTGAGGTGCACGCGGCCGGGCAGACCGATCGCCAGCCGCTGATGGAGATCGTCGCGCAGAACCGCGACGCGGGCTGGAGCGCCGGAAGCCAGCTCCTCGGCCGCGAGCCGCGCGGCGGTGCCAAGCGCGACGGTCAGGGCGACGTTCTCCGTTCCCGCGCGCAGGCCCCGTTCCTGCCCGCCGCCGTAGACGACCGGCTCCAGGCTCACGCCGTCGCGTACGTACAGGGCGGCGGCGCCCTTGGGCGCGTACATCTTGTGCCCCACGATCGTCAGCAGGTCCACGCCCAGGTCGCCGACATCGAGGGGGATCTTGCCCGCGGCCTGGGCGGCGTCGCAGTGGAACAGCGCCCCGTGCTCGTGGACGAGTGCGGCGAGTTTCGTGATCGGCTGGAGGGCGCCGGTCTCGTTGTTCGCGGCCATCATCGACACCAGCACCGTGTCCTCGGTGAATGCGTCGGCCAGGGCGTCCGGCTCGACGAGCCCGTCGCGGTCGACGGGCAGCACGGTCACCCGCGCGCCGTGCAGCCGCTCAAGGGCCCGGCACGTCTGAAGGACGGCGGGATGCTCGGTGGCCTGAGTGATCACGTGCGGGTGCGGGCGGCCGGAGGCCAGGACTGCGCCACGCAGGGCGAGCAGGTCGGCTTCGGATCCCGATCCGGTGAACACGATCTCGCCGGGCCGCGCGCCGATCAGACCGGCGACCTGGGCGCGGGCCTCGGCCAGGGCCCAGCGTGGCGTGGCGGCGTAGGGGTGGTTGCTGGAGGGGTTGCCGAAGAAGCAGGCCAGGTAGGGGGTCATCGCCTCGGCGACCCGCGGATCGACCGGCGTGGTGGCGTTGTAGTCCAGATAGACCGGCCCCTCGGCCAGCCCCGGGTGCGGCGGGAGGTCGCCGCCCGGGCGGGTCACGTGAGGTCCGAGGCGTCGACGGGCAGCTCCGACAGCCGCCACTCGAGCATGCCGTCGTTGAGGCGGATCGCGCGCCGGCCGCGGTCGGTCAGGAGCCGTACCGCGTCGTAGGCAAGGACGCAGTACTCGCCGCGGCAGTAGACGACGATCTCCAGGTCCTCGGGCAGCTCGTTGATCCGGTCGGCCAGCTCGTCGACCGGGATGGACAGGGCGCCGGGGATGTGCCCGGCCTGGTACTCCTCGACCGGCCGTACGTCGAGGACGACGACGTCGCCGGCGGCGATCCGGACCCGCAGTTCCTCACGGTTGAGCTCGGCTGAGGCGTCCTCGCCGAGGTAGGCATCGCGGGCGGCGGGGACGGCGGCCTGGTGGGTCTCGGCGACCTTGCGCAGCAGCGCGAACAGCTGGGCGACGTCGTCGCCGGCGAGGCGGTAGTGGATGCGCACGCCTTCGCGGCGGGTGGCGACGAAACCGGCCTGCTTGAGGGTCTGCAGATGCGCGGACGCGGTGGTCAGGTTCAGCCCGGCCGCCTTCGCCAGCGCGTCGACGGTGCGCTCGCCCTGGGCCAGCAGATCCAGCAGCTCCAGGCGTTTTCCGCTGGCCAGCGCCTTGCCGCTGGCCGCGAACGCGTCGTACAGACGGGCCTTCGTCGTGCTCTTCGTGTTCTCCGACATGGCATCCTCCATAAATCCATGGATTATTGTAGTTGAGTCTGGTGGGTGTGACCACACGCCCCCGTTCCCGAGATCTTGGAGGACGCCGTGGGCTTCGCGGACGATCACCTCATACCGCTGGTCGACGAAGGGCTGGGCAACAGCGCCTACCTGCTCGACCTCGGCGACGGACGCGCCCTGGCCATGGACGCCAGCCGGGACCTGCGCTCTTTGCGGGTGGCAGCCGAGCGGCGCGGGCTGACCGTCGCGTTCGCGGCGGACACGCATCTGCACGCCGACTTCCTCTCCGGCGCCGTCCAGCTCGGCCACGACACCGGCGCCACGATCCTCGCCTCCGCCGCCGGGCGCCGGGCCTTCGATCACCAGCGTTTGGCCGACGGCGACGAGGTCGACCTCGGCGGGCTGACCCTGCGGGCCCTTGCTACCCCCGGGCACACCGACGAGCACCTGTCCTTCCTGCTGCTCGACGGCGCCCGGGAGCTCGGGGTGTTCACCGGTGGCTCGCTGATCGTGAACTCCGCCGCCCGCACCGACCTCCTGGGTGCCGACCGCACCGAGGAACTGGCCCGTGCCCAGTACCGGTCGCTGAAGCGGCTGACCGCGCTGCCGGACGAGACCGCGGTGTGGCCTACCCACGGCGCCGGGTCCTTCTGCTCGGCGCCGCCCGGCACCGAGCGCACCACCACCATCGGCGCGCAGAAGCAGGCCAACCCGCTGCTCGCCGCCCCTGACGAGGACACCTTTGTGGCCCAGTTGACCGCGAGCCTGGGCACTTACCCCGCCTACTTCGACCGTCTCGGCGAGATCAACCGGCGCGGCCCGGCCGTGCTGACCGCCCAACCGCTGCTGCCCGCCCTGGCCGCGCAGCAGGTACGGGCCCTGATGGCCGACGGCGGCCATGTCGTCGACGTCCGCCCGGCCGCCGACTACGCGACCGGCCACATTCCCGGATCCCTGTCGATCCCGCTGCGCGAGCAGTTCGCCACCTGGCTCGGCTGGCTTCTGCCCGACACCGCGCCACTCGCGTTCGTCGTCAACGACGACCAGGACCTGAGCGAGATCGTCTGGCAGGCATACAAGATCGGCTACGAGCGTCTCGCCGGCCGCCTCGCCGGCGGCATGGACGCCTGGCTCGCCGACGGCAACGCGCAGGCCACCACCGCGTTCCTCACCGCCGACCGCGCCACCGGCCGCCCCTACCTCGATGTCCGGCAGGAAGCCGAGTTCGCCGCCGGACACGTCCCCGGCTCGTTGCACATCGAGCTCGGCGCCCTGAACGAGTCCGCTGCCGACGCACCGGTCGGCCCGGTCGTGGCCTGCGGGCACGGCGAGCGTGCCATGACCGCCGCCAGCCTCCTGGAGCGCGCCGGCCACACCGACATCGCCGTCCTTGACGGCGGACCGGTCGACTACACCGCCGTCCATGGCCAGCAGCTCGCCCAGGGCACGGAGGGCACCCGCTCGTGAACGCCACACCCACCACCACGACGCCGACCGACGCCGCCGGGCGGCCCGTACGGCTCGGGCTACGGGAGAACTGGCTGCAGTTCACTCTGCTGGTCGTCGTCAACGTCTGCGTCGGCGGCCTGGTCGGCCTGGAGCGCACCACCGTCCCGCTCATCGGCTCCGAGACCTTCGGCCTGACCAGCGACCTGGCCGTCTTCTCCTTCATCATCGCCTTCGGCCTCACCAAGGCGTTCACCAACCTCGCCGCCGGCGCACTCACCGCACGCTTCCGCCGCAAGCAGCTCCTCGTCGCGGGCTGGATTCTCGGCATTCCCGTCCCCTTCGCCCTCGCCTACGCACCCTCGTGGAGCTGGATCGTCGCCGCCAACGTGCTGCTCGGCCTGAACCAGGGCCTGACCTGGTCGATGACCGTCAACATGAAGATCGACCTCGTCGGTCCCTCCCGCCGCGGGCTCGCCACCGGCCTGAACGAAGCCGCCGGATACACCGCCGTCGGCGTCACCGCCCTGCTCACCGGCTACCTCGCCACCAGCTACGGCCTGCGCCCCGTCCCCGAACTCATCGGCGTCATCTTCGTCGTCGCGGGCCTCGCCCTGGCCCTCGTCGTCCGCGACACCGCCGCCCACGTCGCCCTCGAACTGGCCAACCACACCAAACCGCTGCCCACTGACGAGGACACCGGCCTGAAGGCCACCTTCGCGCGTACGTCCTGGCACCACCGCTCCCTGCGCGGTGCCAGCCAAGCCGGACTGATCAACAACCTCAACGACGGCCTCACCTGGGGCGTCTTCCCCCTGCTCTTCACCGACCACGGCCTCGGCCTCGCCGCCGTCGGCCTGATCAAGGGGTTGTACCCGATCCTGTGGGGGCTCGGGCAGATCCCCACCGGCCACCTCGCCGACCGCATCGGCCGCAAGCCCCTGGTCGTCTACGGCATGCTCGTCCAGGCCGTCGGCTTCGTCCTCGCCCTCGCCCTGCTGGACCGGCCGCTGCTCGCGGGCATCCTGTCTGCGGTCTTCCTGGGCCTGGGCACCGCCATGGTCTACCCGGCCCTCATCGCGTCCATCTCCGACCACGCCCACCCAGCCTGGCGGGCCAACGCCCTGGGCACGTACCGCTTCTGGCGGGACATCGGCTACGCCGCCGGGGCCCTCGTCGCCGGTATCCTCGCCGACGCCCTCGGCCTGAACGCCACCGTCATCGCCGCCGCCGTCCTCACCGCCGCCTCTGGGCTCCTGGCAGCCCGCTGGATCACCGAGCACAGGCCCGACACCCAATGAACGACCGCCTGCCCCGGCCGCTGCCGGGGCAGGTCCTGGCACCCCGCATATGAGGCGCTCATCGCGCCATGACCAGCACCGCTCGGCCCTCCGCCCAGCACTGCGAGCCTGACTGCCTCGACAGCTGTCCTGGACGCTACAAACTGCTGACTGCTCGGCGGAGCTCTGGGATCATCGACTGATGGTCAACAGCAGGGATCGCTCGGGACTTCGGCAGCTGCTGGACGTCGTCGTCTCGCGCCACCTCAGCGGGAACACGCACGCCACCCTCAACGCAGCGTTCGCGGAGCTGGCCATGCCGGAGATCCCCAAGGAAGAGGGATCGCTGCGTGAACGGATCGAACGCAGCTACGCCCAGGTCTCCGACAACGACCTCCCCCACGTCGCGCAACGCATCCTGGCTTGTGGGAGCCTCACCGCTGCAACTCGCAACGGCATACAAGATCTGCTTTGGGCGGAGTCGTCACCCCCGGCGATACCCAAGAGGGTCCGACGCGAACTGGCCCGAGCCCTGGACCTGGCGGACATGGCACGCCACGAAGCACGATTCATGACGCTGCTGGAGCGCTTCTGGGTACTCGACCGCGAAGAATCCCTCGCTGACCTGCTACTTCCCAGCACCAATCGCCCGCCGGGGCTGAGACAGCACATCCAGCAACACGTCTTCCGCAACCCGGAGGACTGGTCGACCGAAGACCTCTTCGAACACCTCGGGGCCTTCGAAGCCGGCGACGCACGATTCGCCCACTTCCTCGCATCGGCCGTCTCCGCCGACGTGCTCCTCGACGAGCCCGCCCAACGTCACCTCGTGGCACAGATCAACGAGCAGATCCGCAGCGCGGGAGTCGAGCTCCGTGAGACCGGGGCCGACGGCGGCTACCCGCGCTTCACCCTGGTCTCCACCCGACTCGCCGACAACCGACGGCCGAAGAACGTCATCTTCGCCTCACTCACCAAGCCGGACATCCGATTC
The DNA here is from genome assembly GCF_042896695.1 of Streptomyces sp. NPDC001270. NCBI lineage: Bacteria > Bacillati > Actinomycetota > Actinomycetes > Kitasatosporales > Streptomycetaceae > Streptomyces > Streptomyces sp. NPDC001270. The sequence continues at coordinate 33,201 of NZ_JBIAXM010000032.1, forward strand.
CTCTCCGCAGTGGACAACGACATCGAGATCGTCGGTGACCCCGGCAACGTCCTCGTCTACGACCGCGAGATCACAGGCGACGGCATCCGCTGGCGAGACCTCCAAACCTGGTGGCAGGACACCCAAAAGATCGCAGACGAGGCCGAAGCCAAGAAGACTCTCTACCACCGGCTCCGCCGCAGCCTGCCCGGCAACTCACCCGGGCAGCGCAACGTCTTTGAGCTCTACCACCACATCCTCGGCTCTGCCGTCTATGACCTCCCGGCGCTCCTACCCGAGGTGTGGCTCCACTGGGACCACAAAACAGTCCGCGAGCGGGGCCCTGAAGCACTGCTGCGCTCCCGCATGGACTTCCTGCTCCTACTGCCCCACGGCCAGCGCGTCGTTCTTGAGGTCGACGGGTCCCAGCATTACACCCGCGACGACGGTCAGGTACCTGACAGCTACAAGTACGCGGAGCTGGTGGCTGGGGACCGCGAACTCAAGCTCAGAGGCTACGAGGTCTTCCGGTTCGGCCACGACGAACTCAGGGACACGGAACGTGCCAGGCTCCTGCTCCAGGAGTTCCTGCCGGCCCTCTTCCAACGTTTCGAAGTGAACGGCCGCACCAGCTGACACCGGAGACCGGGGCGCGGGCCGGATGAGCACGGGTACCTATCCTGCCCCAGCCGTGAAGGCTGAACTCGCACGACCACCGCCGAAGACAGGGAAATGGCGTCCGAGTTCGGCGTACTCCGGCTCCGGGAATTCGGGAACCCGCGCGCTTCCGACCGCGCGATGTCCAAGGTCCGCAACGGTGAGCGCGGCCGCGGCAGAGTCGAGCGGCGCCTGGTCGCCCTCGGCGCTCGCCCCCGTGACGAGGGCGAGCCCGGCTGGGCGTGGCTGGAGGAGTCCCTGCAGGCTCTCGGCGCGCGGGTCGTACCTCACGGGGGCAACCACAGGTACGCCGCCTACATCGGGCCTCGCACCAGCCGCCGGCTCACCGCCACCTCCTACCCGTGCCCGAAGGCCCATGAGGGGGGTGTGGCCGTATGAGCGCCGCGCACCGCCCGGGCGGGGACATCGAGTTGGTCATCAACTGGGGGCTGGGCGTGGATTCGACCGCCTACCTGGTGCGCTTGCTGGACGATCCGGTCGGCCATGGCGTCGACCTGGCACGCACCGTCGTGCTTCACCAACTCACCGGGGACGAGTGGCCGGCCACCCGCGCCCACGCCGAGCAGTTCGTGCTCCCGCTCCTGCGTCAGCGTCAGGTGCGGCTCGTGCAGGTTGCCCGGGCCAGCCGCGCCCTGGAGATCGTGGTCATGGACGACTCCCGCCAGCCCGAGCGGATCATCGAGCGCGGGCCCTGGGCATTGTGGGACGAGTACGAGACAGGCGGCACAGTGCCACAGCAAGGCGGGCTTCGACTGTGCAGCCTGTACGCCAAGGGCGAGGTGGGAGACACCTGGATCGATCAGAACATCGGCGCGCGGCCGTTTCGACAGGTGATGGGGTTCAACGCCGACGAGCGCGGCCGTAAACTCCGCGACGAGGCGGCGAACAAGAACCCGTGGCGACGAGGCGTCTACCCGCTGATCGACTGGCGGTGGGGGCGCGCGCGGTGCGAAGCGTTCCTGCACGAGCGGTTCGGGGTGCGCTGGGAGAAGAGTTACTGCAGCTTCTGCTGTTTCCCGGTCTCGATGGGGGCCATGGATGCACACCTGGACCGGATGCGGGCCCACCTGGAGATCGCCGGACGGGTGCTGCGCCTGGAGTACACCTCGGTCAGCCTCAACCCGAAGGCGAGGCTATTCGGCCGACGCAGTCTGCTGGAGCAGTTCGACCCTGGCCGGGCCGCCGACCGGCCCGTGCTCGCCGCGTTCGAGGAGGAGCTCGCCTGTCCGTGGGCGCTGTACCACGTGCGGCCGATCCTGCCCGTCGCGAAGGCGGACCCGACCCGCCGCGGGCGGGCGATGCGCTCGGTGGAGCGGATCGACGTGGGCCGCGCATCCGCTCTCGGCCGGAGGCTGCAGAGCGTCTCGGAGCGGCACAGCGTCCCAGTCGAAGTCGACGAGCGCTACGGGCGGGTGCGGGCGTGGGTCCAACGGCGCGGGCCGGCTCTTCCGACCGTGGAGGAGCTGATGGTTACCGCCCCGTTCCAGGTCCGGGACAAGAAGGTGCCGCATTTCGAACGGGAGTGGGCCGCGCATCGCCGCGGCCGGCCGTGACGTGCTCTGGGTGCCGGCGAGATTGACAGCCACCATCAAGAGCGTCATATTGATTACACGAAACTAGCGGCAAAAGCGGTGGGCGGCGGAAGGCACCCTCTTACGAGGGTGTCGGCCCAGGGCGGCAACCCCGACCGAACGTCCCGCCGACCACCTTCACCAACTCGACTCGCCCGCCGGCGCGTGAGCGCCGGAGGAACAAAGAGGAGCAGGCTCTCAGTATAGGGCCGCGATCCGAACCGGAGAGTGCAATGTCCAAGGCCCCGAACCCGCAGCGTCGCGTCGTCGGCGACCGTGCCGTGGTCAACCGCGACTGGATCCGCGAGTTCACCGGCGCCAGCGTCGGTACCGCGGCCCGCTGGTACAAGATCCGGCTCGAGCAGCCGGAGGAGCACCGCCACCCGGAGAAGGAGCGCATCGACAGGAGCGACTTCTACGACGAGCAGCAGTTCCGCGACTTCTACACCTGGTTCCAGCAGGAGAAGGCGAACAAGGTCCTCAAGGCCGACCCCGAGCTGTACCAGGCCGACCCGGAGGATGTCGTCTCCATCAACACGGCTGCCAAGTGGCTGGGCTTCAATGGAGCCTCGTCCATCCGCAAGTACCTCAAGGACAACCCCGACTACTTCCCGAAGCCCCTCGCCGAGCCGGTCGAGGGCCCGACCGGCCGCATGATCCCCGCCTTCCGTGTCGGCGACCTGCAGGACTTCGACCGCAAGCGCACCGGGGACAAGCTCGGCAAGGCCGGCCGCCGTCCCGGGCCCCAGGCCGACGCGGCCGTCGGCCGGCCCTCCGCCCTCGAGGAGGCTCTCGCGGCCGAGCTGAGCGCCCACGCCGGCGGTGAGCCGCTCACCGCCACGCAGCTGGCCGAGCAGTACGCCGCCGAGGCGATCGACCGCAACGGCTACCACCCGGGGCTGGCCGCGGAGCTCAGTGTGCAGCACGGCGGGCCGCAGAGGTCCTGGGAGTACGTCGTGCGCACCGCCCTCGAGCACCGCCCCGCGCTCACGCCGGCCCGCTCGGAAGCCGACCGGCGGACGGCCGTCGCCCTGGCCGCCCTGCGCGAGCGCGGCGACGTCCGGGGACTCGCCGCCTCCCTCGCCCGCGAGCACGGAGGCAGCCCCGACGTCTGGTCGCGCGCCGTGAACGCGGCACGCGGGATCGCCGACTCGACCACTGATCGCCCCACACCGAAGGACGAGCCCCGATGACCAGCTACCAGCTCCGCGACACCACCACCCGACAGCTCCTCGCCCGCGACCTGGCCGACTACGCCGCGGCCGAGACCGCGGCGGACCGCCTCGACGACGAACTGGAACATGCTCTTGCAGCCAATGGCGAGGGCGCCGGCCGCGTCCGGCTGCGCCTGGACATCGAGCGGGTCACCGACGGCGCCACCGAGACCGTCGGCCACCACGTCCTGCTCCTCGGTGTGGACGACGTGTCAGACCTGCCGCCCACCGTGTGATCGCCGCGCGCGAAACACGTACCGCAGACCACCGACTACCGCACTTGGAGTGCAGCTGTGGCTCCCGGCCTACCGGGGGCCACAGCTGTGAGTAGGGTTGCCAAGACCGGAAAGAGCGTATAATTGATTTTAAGTTTCAAGCGGCAGTCGGGCGCGGCAACGCCCGGCTGACGGCCTCACCAACTCCACTCGCGAAGGAGTCACTCGTGCTGCGGTTCGCTCCGGTGCTTTCGTCCCTCGAACTGGCCCGCCTCAAAGCCTCTCTGGGGCCCATCCCGTTCATCGACCTCTTCTGCGGCTGTGGAGGCAGCAGCTGCGGCTTGGAAGAGGCCGGCTACGTGCTTGAACTGGCGATCAACCACGACCCTGTGTCCGTATGGACGCACCGCACCAACCACCCGCACGCCGAGCACGAGTGCGAGGACATCCACAGGTACGACAAGCGCAACCTGCCGCGCACCCGCGTGGTCTGGGCCTCCATCCTTTGCACCGAGGCCAGTCCCGCCGGCGGGAAGAAGCGCACCCGTGGCCAGATCCGCCTCAGCCTCACCGGCAAGGATGAAGGCGCCAAGGAAGCCACCTTCGTGCAGACCCGGGCCTCCGCGCTGGACGTCCTCGCCGTCACCGACCTCCACCGGCCCGATGCCGTCCTGATCGAAAACGTCACCGAGTTCGCCACCGACTGGGAACTGTTCGACTGGTGGCTGCGCGGCATGGAACTGCTCGGCTACAACGTGCAGATCGTCAACGCGTCGTCGGCCCACCTGGGTGGTGGGGACAACCTGCTGCCGCCCCAGCTGCGCGACCGCATCTACATCGTCTTCACCCACAAGGGCCTGCCCCTGCCGGACGTGCGGGTACGGCCGGAGGCCATCTGCCCGGAGTGCGGGCCGGTGCTGGCCAACCAGGTGTGGAAGAACCCGAAGGCACGCCGCATCGGCAAGTGGGGCGTCGACTACACCTTCCGCTGCCCCAACCGGGCGTGCGGCCACCTGGAGCTGACGCCGCTGACCCGCCCGGTCGGCGACATCATCAACTGGGGCCTGCCCGGCCAGCGCGTGGGCGACGGCCGGCCCAACTTCAAGAAGTTCAAGCCCTACGCGGCCGCGACCCGGGCCCGGATCGCGGTGGGCCTGGAGCGGTTCGGCACTGACCCGTACATCGTAATGCTCCGAAACCACGGCACCGCCCTGCCGATCAGCGGCCCGGTGCCCGCGCTCGCCGCGCAGGGCCGCCACCACGCACTGATCGTCCCGATCGGTCGCAAGGGCGCCCCGCGCACCACCGCCGAGCCGCTGACCACGGTGGCGTGCAAGCCGCACCACTCGCTGGTCATCCCGGCCCGGACGGTGGACGACTGCACGCTGCGGATGCTGGAGGTGGAGGAGCTCAAGCTGGTCCAGCGCTTCCACGAAGAGTTCATCATCCAGGGCAACCAGACCGAGGCGATCCTGCAGATCGGCAACGCGGTCAGCGTCAACGCCGCGCGCTGGCTAGGCGAGCGGCTGCTCCCCAGCCTGGCCCTGGCCGACGGATTCCACCGACTCGCCTCACCAGGGAGCTCCGTCATGTCTAAGCAGACGGGCCTCGGCCGCCGAGCCTTCACTGTCCGGCGTCACGTCGTCCAATTCAGTGGCGGCATCGGGTCCTTCGCCGTCGCGGTATGGGTCGCCCGGAAGTACGGCACCCGCAACCTCACTCTCCTGATCGCCGACACGGGCATCGAGGACGAGGATCTGTGGAGGTTCGCCGACGACACCAGCAGGCTTCTCGGTGTGCCGCTGACGAAGGTCGCCGATGGTCGCACCCCGTGGGAGGCTTTCCGCGACGTCCGGTTCCTCGGCAACGACCGGCTGGCTCCCTGCACGCGCCTGCTCAAGCAGGTGCCCTGCCGGGAGTGGATGGAGCAGCACGCCGACCCTGCCGACACGCTGGTGTACGTGGGGATCGAGAACAATCGGCGCGATCGGGCCCGGATCCCGGCGATCGCCCGGAACTGGAAGCCCTGGGTCACGCGTTTCCCGCTGTGCGGGAAGTGGGAGCCGGCCCGGACCAAGGAGCAACTCTTGGACGGGGCCCGGGCCCTGGGCGTCGCACCGCCCCGCCTGTACGAGCTCGGGTTCAGCCACAACAACTGTGGAGGCACGTGGCCAGCGCCAGTGGAAGCACTTACTGGAGGTCCTGCCCGAGCGGTACGCGTACGCCCAGGAGTGGGAGGAGGAACTGCGACAACTACTCGGCGACGTCAGCATCCTCCGTCGCCGCCGCGGCGGCGAGGGCCACCCCCTCCCGCTGAGCCTGCTGCGCGAGGAATAGCCGGTGCTCAGCCCGACGCCCCAGGCAGATGGCCTGGGGCGTCGGCGTTCACGGGGCAGGCGGGCCGCCCTCACGGCGGTGGACGAGCCGATGCAGCATGCGCCGCAGTTCTGCCCAGATGGCACGCGATTCGTATTCGAACATGTCCGCTCCCCTCACTGCGACCAGGCTCATCTCCCTCAGGCGCGCCGGCTCACCAGCGGGGGCAGGAGGCTGTCCCCCGGCCAGAAGGGCTGCTCGGTCACAATGCCGGTGAGGAACATGCCGGCTTCGTCCAGGACCGCGGCGCGCTCCGAAGACCCGTAGACAACGAAGTCGTCGGCCGCGGCGTCATAGGCGCGGACGTGGCTGTGGGGGCCCGTGCAGACGAGGGCGCGCGCGATCTCGGGCAGGCCGAGGCTGAGGGCATCGCAGTCCCCGGAGCGGACGAGCTGCAGCAGGTCGGTGGTGACGCTCTCCCAGTCGCCGACAGTCGGCCAGTCAGCGCCGCCGTTCAGTTCGTGGGTAAGCGTGGCCAGCGGGACGATCTCGCCTGGCTGCCTTCCCTGGGTGAGGAGATCGTGGATGCGGGCACCGTCGGGCTGACGCACCTGCGGGTGGAGCAGCGAGCCGGCGGCCACCACGGTGGTGTTGATCTCCTGGGTCCCGGGGCCGGGGTAGTACGGCTCGTGCGCGAAGAGGAAATAGGCATCCGGGGTGCGGTCGGCCGGGCCGGATTCGGGCTGGGGCATGAGCACGGTTCCCTTCAGAGGTGGAGCGGTCATGGGGCGAGGTGTCGACGGCGGGACGCTCGGTGAGTGCAGGCCGGGGAGCCGCCCAAGGTCACGGGTCTGGTCCTCGTCGGCGGTGCGATGGATGAGCTGGGCGACCTGGTGGGCGAGTTGCGGCATCAGCCGCTCGCGGGCGATGAGGCCGTCTGAAACCGCGCGCGTGTCCCGGGCCTGGAACAGACTGGCGGCGTCCCACAGCAGGTTGTGGCCGATCTCGGCCGAGCGGCGCAGTTCGTAGCGGTCGCTGCCGGCGGCGGCCTGGACGAGCGAGGTGTGCAGGGCGGCGAGGCGCTGCAGGTAGCGGCAGGCATCGTCGCCTTCGACGATGTGGACGTGTTTGCGGGCCCGGCTGTCCAGCCGGTCGGGCAGGTGTTCGGCGAGCAGCGGGGCGAGGAGCATCGCCGGCAGGGCGACGTCGACGGGGACTGCGTGGCTCACGGCGAACAGGCCGGCGACCAGACTGACGAGTGCGACGGCCGCGGTGGAGAACCGTAGGAACCCGGGGATCCTGTCCGGGGCGATGCGCTGGGCGGGGCGCCTGGTCAGCCAGCGCAGGGCAAGGCGCTGCGTGCTCGTGGCGGCGGGAGTGAGCACCGCGATCCGGTGGGGGATCTCGGGCGGGCTGCCGTCGCCGGGCACGGCCCAGGCGAGCCAGCCCCACGGGGTGCGCTCGTGGACGAGTACGGGCTCGCAGGCTGCCGAGCAGGTGTGGTCGCGGACGTGACCGGTCCGCAGGGCTCGGGAGCGTTCCTTCTCCCACCGCCCCGGATCACGGGTGAAGGGGCGCTCGTGATGCGCAGCCGCGGTCGGTGGCGTCGGTGTGTGGAGTGTGTCCGTCACGAGGTGCTTCCTTCCAGGTGGTGGTCTGTCAGGGCGGAGGCGCACGTGGTGCAGCGGCCGTCGCCTGCGGGGTGGGCGCGCCGCGGTGTGGGGCCGGGGCAGGTGCGGCAGAGCGGCCAGCCGAGGCAGGCCGGGCAGAGGTCCTCGCCGGGGGCAGTTCCGGGATGGCCGCAGCTGGCGCATTCGGTCAGAGCCCGGTAGGTCAGGGCCTCGCTCACCCTGCGCGCAGCGGCGGAGCCGGTCATCGGCTGCGGCGGCGGGTCGTCCCACACCGGTGCGTCTTGGTGGTCAGCCGCGAGGGCAGGCGGCGGGTAGGCCTGGGCGGCACGCAGGCGGGCCGCGATGATCGCGCCGACCGTAGTCCGTACCGGATGGGGCAGGGGCCGGGCGGCGATGACATGCCGCAGCTGCTCGCAGCTCCAGCCGGATTCCAGCATCACGGTCACGACGCGGCCTTGGTCGGTCAGCGCCTGCCCGGTCAGCAACAGCTCGGGGCGAGCCGCCCCGAGTTCGAGCAGCAGCAGGATCCCCGGGTGCATCTCGTCCGCCGCGGGCGCGGTCGGCGGGGACGTCGGTGTGGCCGGCTGGTTGGTCCATCCCTGTGTTCGCGACGCGTCGCCGCGGCACGGACGGAGGGGTCTGGTGTTCTGCTGAGTGGTCTTCTTTCTGTTGGTGTTCTTAGTGGACCGATCAGCCAACGTAGGTTTATCCACTGGTGGAAAACCCGACTCTGGTTGTGACCTGCTGCTTTGCAGAGCAGGCAAGTCGGTGAGGAAGTACGCGGCCGCGCCGAGGGTGCCGTCTGGGCCGCGCTCGCGTTCCCGGACCAGGAAGCCGTGCTTCTCCAGCTCCTTCAGCCCGCTCTTGATGGCTGAGTCACCGTCGCGGCCACGGCGGGCGATGTCGGAGACGGTCATCCGCCAGCCGTCCCGGTGCGTGGAAAGCAGTCCGAACAGACCCTTGGCCTTGAAGGACAACTGAGTGTCGCGGAAGAGTTCGTTGGCGATCTGGGTGAACTGATCGGCCGCCATGACGCGCCGCCGGATGCCCGCCGGAAGGCCAGCGGCGTGCTCGGCGTCGGAGGCCGTGACCATCAAGCCGGCTTCGAGCAGCGCGCTGCCCACGGTGGCCGGGCGGTCGGTGATGCAGTAGACGATCTCGCCGAGAGTGCCGTCCGGGCGGCGCAGACGCTCACGGATCAGGTAGCCGTGCGCCTCGAGCTCCTGCAGGCCGGTGCGAACCGCTTCGCGTCCGTCCGGGCCGAGGCGGACGAGATCGGTGACCGTCACCTGCCAGCCGTTCCTGTGCGTAGAGACGTACCCGAAGATCCCCTTGGCTTTGAAGGACAGCCCGGAGTCACGGAACAGCGCGTTGGCGATCTGGGTGAACTGATCGGCCGCCATGACGCCCCGGCGGATCCCCGGCCCGAAGCGGCTCACCGCCGTGTCCCCGACGCGTGCCGCGCGCAGTGGCCGCGGCGGCACACCGGCCCGGCCGCGGTGGGGCGGCGGGGAGTCCTGGGCGTGGAGGCGTGCGTGTGTTCCATGGCGCCAGCTCACCCGCCGACCCCGACCAGGCTGACGGCCACGAGCCCCGACCATCGGTCACGATCCGACAACGGAGCCGTCTAGCAGCCATGGTCGGGCTCATGGTCGGGCCGACCACGGCGCCTTCAGCCCGGGTGCTCAGTGATTGCGCAGCCGACTGCGCAGCCCCGGACGGCGTTGCGCAATCGGGCTGCGCAACTGGCCCGGGGATCATGCGCAGTCGAGTTGTGCTGGGGCCGCTGCGCAGTCCGGCCGAGCTTCCTGATCTTCTCTTGCGCAGGTCTGTATCGCGCACTGCGCATGCCTCTGGCACGGTCCTGCTGGATTCCGTCTGCGCATCGGTGTCCGGGCCCTGTGGCCGGGCGGCACGTGATCGCACAGCGGTCGCCGGGCCGGGGAACAGCACCGGACGCGATGGCCTGTCACCGGCTCGCGGCTGACCCGTGGTCGGGGTCATGGTCGGGCCGACCATGGACTTCGTGTCCCCATCGTGACCATGGTCGGGGGTTCATGGTCGGCGGTCGGGTCGGGGTCGCCGGGTTTTCTCGAGGTCAGCAACATCCGTTCTGACCTGGGAGTTTGACCATGCCCCCTGGCAAGCAGGCCGCACAGAGCGAGGCCGCTGCTCCGATGGCGGCCGGCGCCCGGCTGGAGGCAATGCGCCGCCGCGTACGCCTCTCACGCGTAGCGGTCTGGACCGTCATCGCGGCCGGCCCCATCGCCCTGTGCGTCGCCGTCGCCTCTACCCCGACCACGGTCGCGGCGGCCACCGCGACGAAGCCCACCGCCGTGCGCACCGCGACATCCGCCACCGACCCGGGCGGCTATGCGCAGGTGTTCATCGGCGCGTGGCTGCGCAGCGACGCGAACGACGAGACGAGTGCGCAGGCGCGACTTGCGCAGTCGATGGCGCCGGACGTCGAACTGCCCGCCCCGGCCGCCGATGCGCAATCGGCGCCCCAGTCCGTGACGGCGGTGCGCAGTGCGCAGCGCGCAGGCGGCGCGTGGTCGGTGACAGTGGCTGCGCAATACGCAGGCGGATCAGTGCGGTACTACGCCGTGCCGGTGGCCTCCGACAGCACGGGCTCCTCGTTCACGGTGACCGGTGCGCCCGGCGTGGTGGCTGGCCCGGCCCGGGCCCAGGTGGCGAAGTCGCCGTACGCCGTGACCGTCCCGGACGGTGATCTGTCGTCCGCCGTCGGGCAGTTCCTCGCCGCCTACCTGACGGGGGCCGGGGAGATCGACCGCTACCTCGCGCCCGGCGTGCAGCTCACCGCCGTCTCCCCCGCCCCGTACACGGCGGTCACCGTCCAGGAGGTGTCCGCCGCCGAGGAGGCCGCGGCCGCCGAGCAGGTGCCGGCGGACGGCACGACGGTGCGCGTGCTCGCCTCGGTGGAAGCCCGTGACGCGACCGGCCGGTGGCCGCTGGCGTACGAGCTCACGCTCAAGGCCCGCTCGGGCCGGTGGGAAGTCGCCGCGCTTCAGTCCGGCACGGCTCAGGACAGGGGCGGGCGATGAACCCCGTGCGCAGCCTGATGCTCGCCGGTCAGCTGGACGATCTTGGCAACTCGTGGATCAACATGTTCAAGGAGTGGGCGACGAAGGGTCTTCAAGCCGGACTGATCTGCCTGGTCGTCGTCATCATGATCCAGAAGTTCTCGCTGAAGGCGGGGATCGGCGCCCTTCTTCTCATGGTGATCGCGCTCGGTTTGTACAACTCGCGCAATGACCTGGCGAACATGTTCACCGACGAGGTGAAGAACCCGTCCAAGGGGGCGCCCATCGTTCCTGGGGTGGTCCGGTCCGAACTCCCGGCCTCGCGTGACCACTCGCCGGGTATCGGGGGCTGGCTGTGAGCGCGGCCGCCGCGGCACGGGTGGGCCGCTTCTACACCTCCGCCCGCCGCCACCCGTGGGTGCTGGGCAAGGTCGCCGACTGGAAGATCCCCCTCGGCCCGTACACGCCCGCGCAGATCGCGGTCGCCGTCGGCGGCGGCTTCCTTCTGGTCAAGACGATCAGCTGGTGGTCGTGGATGGGGCCGGTCCCCATCGTCGGGTGGGGCCTGGTCATCTGGATGGTGCGCCGGCCGAAGGTCCGGGGCCGTGCCCCGATGCAGGCCGCGTTGGGGTGGGCGCTGCTCGGCTGGCAGCCCCGAGGAGGGCGGATCGGCGGGCGCGCCGCCCGCGACCGCGCTGCCCACCCGCTGCTCGGCGGCTTCACCATCGAGGACACGCCCGCGCCCGTCCCCGCTGCGCAGGCCGTACCCACCCGTGCGGTTCAGCGGCGTCCAGCCCGGGCGCAGTACCCGAGCCCGGCCACAGACCGCTCGACCGCACCCCGCCGTACATCGGCGGTTGCTCCCACAGCAGCGGCAGGGCCGGTGTCGGGTGTGCAGCAGCTGCTCGCGCTCGCCCAACAGGGCGGGGGTGCGCGGTGAGGGTTCCCATCCGTCACATCGCCGGGCACCTGGTGTGGTCGACGCAGGGCAGCGTGTGGGCGATCTACCGCCTGCACCCGGGCCCGGACGCGCACGGCCAGCGCGAGGAGACCGTCCAGGGCACCTACGTGCCCGCCGCCGCCCGCGACGAACAACTCGCAAAGATCACCCACTTGGTGCGCTCGCTGTCCGGGGCCCCGCGCCTGTACGGCATGTGCGCCCAGGTCGACCCGGGCGAGATCGCCCTGAGGATGATCGAGGGCATCGAGCCGGCCGAGCAGGCACCCGGTGCAGGCCGGCACCCGTGGGTGGAGAACGTCGAGGCCGCCCTCGACCTGCTCGACGACCAGGAGATGCACCGCCGCACCCTGTGGCTGGCCGTGCCCCTGCAGACCGATACAGGCAGCCTGCAGGTGTCGGCGTCCCTCGGTGCGGCGTGGGCCGAGGTCGCGCCGATGCTGGGCATGCGGCCGGCGCCGGTGGCCCGGCGCGAGGTAAGCGCGTATCGCGAACAGGCCTCACGGGTGGAGGCGGCGCTCGCCGGCGGCATCGCTTTCCGCCCGGCCCGCCCGGCGGAGATCGTGTGGATGCTCCAGCACGCCCTGCACCGCGGACTTGCCGAGCCGCTACTGGCGGAGGCCGAGACCAGCGAGATGTACGGCGGGCAGCTCCGCGACGGGGTGCTGCGCTCCCCCAGCTACGCCGACCTCGGCCAGGTCCGCCTCCAGGAAGGCGGCATCGACCCCGACCTCGACGACGTCGACGAACTCAAGAGCGCGGGGCGGATCACCCGATCAGGCCGCAATGCCTGGTGGCGAGTGAACACCGGCTCGCCGCTCGGGCGGCGCTGGCTGCAGGTCGAGTCCGACAACGGAGTGGGCTACCAGGCGCAGTTGGCGCTGGCCGAGTGCCCGCCCGCGGTCAGCCAGGATGCCGCCGATCTGTTCGCCCAGCTGGAGCTGCTCGACTTTCCCGTCGACTACACCGTCGACCTGACGCTCGTGCCAGCGGAAAAGGCGCGGGACCAGGTGCGGCGTAAGAAGAACGAACTCATCGACCAGGCCGACCAGTACGACGCCCGCCCCACCGGGATGCCCGCGTCGCTGACGGAGGCCGCCCGTGACCTGGGCGAGCTGGATGCCCGTCTCTCGCGCACCAGTGTGGAAGTCGAGGTGCAGTCGGTGACTGCGCTGACGGTGTGGGGGCCGACCGCCGCCGTCTGCGACGCTCGGGCCCGCGCCCTGGCCGCGCTGCTCGGTGGCGCCGACTACCGGGCGGTGCGCCCGGCCGGTCTGCAGGAGGCCCTGTTCACCCTCGGGCTGCCCGGCACCGTACGGACGGGTGTCGTGCGGGAGTTCACCCAGCACCAGGTCTCTGAAGACTGGGCGCTTTCCGGCGCCTTCACCGCTGCGGAGGTCGGCGACCCCAACGGCATGTTCCTCGGTATCGACCTGGACTGCGGCACCACCCGCCCCGTCATGATCAACGTGTCGGATGCGCCCAAGGTCGACGCCTCCGCCTCCATGGGCATCGTCGGGGACCTCGGCGCGGGCAAGAGCGTCCTGCAGAAGCTGATCGCGGAGGCGGTGTGGGCGCGCGGCGGCTGCGCGATCTGTATCGACCGCACCCCTGTACGCGAGTGGGCTACCTTCGCCCGCGCTGCGGCCAAGGGCCGGGTCCAGATCATCGATGCCGCGCAGGCCGAGGTGTCCATCGATCCGCTTCGCATGTTCGACGGGCCCGAGGGCCGTCACTACGCCCTGTCTTACCTGACCCTGCAGCTCGGCATCGGCCCGATGAGCACCAGCGGCGAGGTCCTGCACCACGCCGTCGAACAGGCCGCCGCCGGTCCCGAGCCGTCCATGCACCGTGTCCTTGAGGTCCTCGAGGAGATGGCGACGCGCGAGGCGGGCAAGCGGCAGGACGCGGCCGCGACCCTCGCCGGCCTCATCCGGGTCGTCGCCACCAGTTCGCTGGCCCGGATGGTCTTCGACCCGACGCTGCCTCCGGTGCGGCTGGACGCCTCCAACGCCTCCGACATGATCGTGATCACCACCACCGGTCTGAAGCTGCCCCCGAAGGCCGCGTTCGCCAACCCCGAGATCCTGCACCAGCAGCCGCTGGAGGCGCTGATCGGCCGGGCGGTGCTCTACCTGATCGCCGCGATCGCCCGGCAGACCGCGTTCGAGGACCCCGAGCGGTTCACGGCGGTGGTCCTGGACGAGCTGTACTGGCTGACCTCGTCCGCCGAAGGCACCGCCCTGGTCCACGAGATCCTCCACGACGGCCGCAAGCACGGCGCTGGCCTGTTGGCGGGCTCGCACGACGCCGAGGAACTTGGCCCCGACCGCGGCCTGATGGCCTACCGGGCGCTCGCGCGCACCGCCGACCGTGAACGCGCCCGTCGCGGCCTGGAGTTCGTCGGGCTCGACCCGAATGACGGCGAGCTGTTGCGGCTGGTGACCACTGGCCTGTCCCCCGTCGGTCAGAAGGGCCGGGAGGGCGAGTTCCTGCTGACCTGCCCGCGGCAGAACACCGGCCGCATCAAGGTCTCCATCCCCCGCATCGAGCGCATCACGGCGTCCATCACCACCACACCGGGACGCCGCACGAGCGCTGTCTCCCCCACGGTGCCGGAGCCGCTCGCCGGTGAGGCCGCACAGACCCGTCCGAAGGATACCGTCTGATGACCACTTTGTCCTGGGACCGCTCGAGGCGCGTCGCCGCCTTCGTGAGTGTCCTTACCGTGATCGCCGTCGTCGTCGCCGCGGTCGTGCTCGTCCTCAGGGTGGGCGTGCCGCAGGGGTGGTGGCCGCACACCAGGCAGGCATTCACCGCCGACGCTGCGCACCGGGATCCCTGCGCCCTGATCGTGGGCCCGGCCAAGGCGTACTGCGAGCGCGGCGCCGCAGCTAGTGCTTCCGCCGGTCATCAGGACGTGGCTGGCGGGGTGTGGAGGCTGGTGCCTGCCGGTGCAGGTGTGGGTGCTCTCGTGGTGTGGCGGCTGCGAGGCGCCACTGGGCAAAGGCGGCGCTGACGTGTTCCGTCCAGACCACGCGACCCTGCGTTCCGCCGGCTTCGTCGTGCTGCTCACCGGCGTGTTCCTCCTGGTGAACACCCAGGTCGTGTATGCGGCCGGAAGCAACAGCGAGACCGGAGACCTGCTCGCCCCGCTGAACATCTACTCGTCCGAGGGTGTGCCGATCGACGGGTACGACCTGAACGCTTCAGGCGGCTCCATCGTTGCCTTCAAGACGCAGGCCCTGGCCTTCGCCCTGTCCGGGCTGTTCACCCTGATCCGGCTGCTGGTCGGGCTGGCGGGGTGGGCGATCGAGGTGGCCTTCCGGTTTCCGCTGCTCAAGCTCCTCACCAAGCCCGCGCAGAAGGTCGCCGACACCTACGACACCGTGGTCGTCGACACACTCGGGCTGAAGGGGCTCTTGCTGGCCTGGGCGTTTATGTTCGCGGGGTTCATGATCGTGCGTGGCCGGGTCGGCCGCGGTCTGGGCGAAATCTTCCTCACCCTGCTCATCGGGGCGATCGCCGCCTCGGCTCTCATCCGCCCCGACACTCTGCTCGGCCCGGAGGGACCGCTGGGACAGTCCCAGCAGGTGGCTGCCGAAGTCGCGCAGCAGAGCGTCAACTCCTACGACTGGGGCGGCAAGATCGCCAGCTACGACCCGTGCGCGGGCATGGCCGGTAACGCCGAGATCAAGTGCGAGGAGCAGCAGGGCGAAGGACCGGTCTCCTCGACCGAGGTGGCCCGGCCCATCCAGGATTCGATCACGAACGCCTTGATTGTGAAGCCGTACATGCTCCTTCAGTACGGGCGCATCCTGGACCCGGCCAAGGATTCCGACCGCACGGCCTACGCCGTCCATCTGAAGTGGGTCACCGGCGGGTACATGCCCAGCTCGACCCCGTCGGACAAGGCGAAGGATGCCTGCAGACTGATCCACGGGCCGGGCAAGAAGTACTGCGAACGCGACGTCGACGACAAGCCGCCCAGCACCGACGATCTCCCTTCCCTCACGCCCGCAGGCGAGCTCCTCGACACCTCCAACGCGATCGTCACCGACGAGGACCAGGCGTTCGCCGCGTTCCTCTCGGACATGAAGAAGGAAGGCCCGGTCGGCAAGTCGTGCGCGGCCTATGCCGAGAAGCCCACGTGGTGGCGGGTCGGCGGCGCCTTCCTGCTGCTGATGGCCGCGCTGTTCATCTGCGGCATGCTGCTGTCCAGCGCGATCGTGCTGCTCGGCACCCAGGGTGTGTGTGCGGCCGCGGCGGCCGTCGGCGGCGTCACCTTCGTCGCGGGCATGCTGCCCGGTCCCGCCCGCCAGTCGGTGTGGAAGTGGCTCTCCGTGTGGGGCATCGCGGTCCTGGCCGTGGTCGGGATCTGCGCGTTCATTCCGTTCTTCGGGATCGCCGTCGACGCCACCATCACCAACGGCCCCGACCTGATGGTCGAGCGGATCCTGCTCATCGACGTCCTGGCCATCGCCGGCGCGGCCGGACACCGCAGACTGCTGACCGGGATCGCCTCCTTCGGCCGGCGCATGGCGATGCGGATGCGCTACGCCAAGGTCGGCGGCACCCACATGCCCGGCGACACCTCCGAACTCGGCGCCGCCCTCGCCATGAACTCCCCGGCCGGGATGGGCGGATACAGCCTTGGGCTGCGCGCGTTCACCGGCGGGGGTGGCGGCAGGTTCGGGATGCTCGGCACCCGGCAGCGGCTGATGGGCGCGCTCACCTCCCTGTTCGACGGTGCGGGCATGCCGGTGGATACCGGCGGGATCCTCGCCGATGCCACGGCTGAGGCCGGGCGCGGTCTGGCCCCGCTGACCGCAGCCGCGGCCCTGGGCGGACTGGGCGCACGGCTCGGCGCCAAGGGCACACACTGGCTGCTGATCGGCCGCCGTCCGGACCGGGAACAACTGGCCAAGTGGCGCAAGCCCACCGCGGAAGGAGATCCGGGCGAGGGCGGCCTGTGGGGCGGCGGGGACGCCGGTCCGGACGGCGCAGGGCCGCGTCGGCCCTCAGGCCCGCCCGACCGGTATCGCGACGAGCAGGGACAGGTCGTCGACCGCAACACCGGTCAGGTGCTGCACGACCAGAACACCGACCGCACTCTGCTGTCGACCCGGGCCCACAACCGGCTGGTCCGCTTGCGCGGGTACCGCATCCTGCGCCGGGGCGGCCGGGCCGCGTACGGGACAACGGTCGGTCTGCCGGCCAGCGTGCGCCGCGCGCGGTCGGGGGGCTCGCGTTACTCCCAGGACGCACGCCAGCAGGTGCGGGTGTGGGGCAACACCGTCCGCGAGGACAGCCGGGCCTGGGCAGACACGGGGCGCCATGTGGCCCGTGTCCTGCGCGAGCACACCGACGACAGCGGCGGCCCCGGCCCGTTCACCAGCCGCCGCCTGCCGACCGCAGCCGCTAAAGCGGCTACCGCCCGCCCGGCTGCGCCTGCGCCCTCCGGTCGTCCTCCGGCCCGTCCGGCCCCAGCCTCCGCACAACCGACCGCCTCGTCTGGCGGACCCACGGCAACTCCGCCTCCTGGCCCACTCCCGCACTGGGACCGCCCTGCGCCAACGCCTCGGTCCCCTCGCGGCGGGGCCGTTCTTCCCGGGGGCGGAAGCCCTCGCGCAAGGGCGCGCGAGGAGGCGCGGGTGCGGATGCAGGAGCTGATGCGGCGGACCGCGCCCGAGGCCGAACGCCGGCGCCGGGAACGGGCCCAGCGGCGGGACGAGGGCGGTGAGGACGAGTGAAACCGCCCAGGCGCCGCGTCCGTCGGTGGGTAGGCATGGTGGCGCTGCTGATGTTCGCCGCCGTGTGCTGTGCCGCGCCGGCAGCGAACACTGTCAGCGCGTACGTCGCGCTGAAGGCGAGTGCACAGGATGACGGCGGAATCGCCGGCGGCGGCAGCCCCGCCGACATTCCGGCCCGGATGCTGACCGCCTACAAGAAGGCAGTCCAGCAGGTCAGAACGTACGTGCCGAAGTGCCAGGGCGTCCGCTGGCCGGTCCTCGCCGGGATCGCCAAGGTCGAGTCCAACCACGCCATCGGCAGGAACATCGCCGACAACGGCGACATCCGCCCGAAAATCTACGGGGTGCTCCTCGACGGTTCCGGCCAGGGCGGGAACACCACCGCCGCCCCGGACACGGACGAAGGCAAGTGGGACGGCACCGCGAACGGGGAGCGCGCAGTCGGACCGTTCCAGTTCCTGCCCTCCACCTGGAAGTCGACCGGCAAGGACGCAAATCGGGACAAGACGGCCGACCCGCACAACGCCGATGACGCCGCGCTCGGCGCCGCGGTCTACCTGTGCGGCCATGGCCGTGACCTGACGAAGCGGTCACAGTTGAAGGCCGCGATCCTCCAGTACAACCACTCGAACGAGTACGTCGCGAGCGTGCTGGGCTGGATCGACCAGTACACGCAGGCCGCCAGAAACCCCGATCTGAAGAATGTCACAGGAAAGGTCCGCACCGTCATCGAGGCCGCGCTCTCCCAGCGCGGTGTCCCCTACTCGTGGGGCGGCGGCAACGCGAACGGCACCTCGTATGGTTCTTGCTGCTCGCCCAGCGGCAAGAGCGGCGCCAGTATCAAGGGCTTCGACTGCTCGGGGCTGACCGTGTACGCGTATGCCAGGGCGGGCATCAGCCTGCCGCGGACGGCGGCCGCGCAAGCCGGTGCCGGCCACAGGATCCCCGCGAGCCTCGGCACTGGCGTCCTCAGGCCGGGTGATCTCGTCTTCTACGCCTACGCCCCCGGGCGGGATTCCACGATCTACCACGTCGGCATCTACACCGGCAGCGGTCAGATGATCAACGCCGCCCGGCCGGGCACCGTCGTACGGCTGGACTCGGTGAACGCAGTGTCGGGCTATGCGGGGGGAGTGCGGCTGCTGTGACCACTACCCCGCGCTCACCGCGTCTGCTGTTGCTGAGCACCGTCGTCCTCGCCGTCGCCGGCGTCGCGCTTGTGGGCATGCCGCACAGCCAGAAAACGTCTCCGCCGGCCGCGGCGACGTCTTCAACCGTCCACGCGGCCGCGGATCCATCGGCGGCGGCCGCCGTTCCCTCCGTCAGCCAGCCGAGCATGCCCATGACGTCCTCCACAGCATCCGCCACATCGACACCGTCGCCGGTCCTCGAGTCCACTCTGCCGCCGCATGGCGAGGGTGTGGCCGGCGACCGGGCCATCCAGCGGTCGCTGGAGGGGGCCTGGCCCGCCGACCTTCCCGCCTTCGATGAGCGGGAGCTGCTCACCGCCGGACGCTCGCTGCTGCGCGCGGACGCCACCGGCATCGGCCGCGCGAAGTGGCCCACGGTCTTCCCCGCCTCGGACCAAGCGGTGGTAGTCGCATTCGCCACCACACGCTTCCGGATCCAGGCTGCGATCGCTCGCCGGGACGGCAGCCCGGACAAGGCTCTGGTCCATCTGGTGTGGGCCGGCATGGACCGCGGCGGCACCTTCACGGACCTCCGCGTCACCGACTGGCACTTCGCCCGAACGAATTCGATGAAGGGAGCGTCCACGTGGACTCCGCAGTCCCGTACCTGACGGACCGGTCCGATGACTCGGCTGCTGGTCAGGCACTCGTCCTGGTCTCCGGCCTGGTCGAGGCCGCCGGATGGCTCTACGACCACTGGTATCTGCTGGCCCTGTTCATCGCATCGGCCTGGGGGGCCGGCGAGATCGTGGTGCGCCGACTCGCGGCGCGCGCCTCGGCCGAGCGGATGGCCCTGGAGCTTGTGTCCAATCGGCATTTCGCCCCGAGCCTGGAGGAGATCTTCCGCCGCGGCGTCCAGCTCGCTCGCGCTTCCACCGCCATGCCCTGGTGGGCGCCCCGCCGGGCGAAGGCCGTGCAGATCAGGCTGCGCGCGGACGGCAGTACCCCGCTGCGCTACCGCATCGAGGGTCCGGCGGGTGGTGAACGGCTGCTGTCCATCACGCCGTTCGGACCGGACGTCACCGTCAACCGCGCCCGGCCGATCGTCGACGAACCTCGGACGCACACCGTGCGAGCCGAGTTCATCCTGCGCGGCAAGCCCACTGCCCCGCTGCGGGAAGTGCCCCTCACGCCCGATCCGCTCCAGCCGATCATCGACGCCGTGTCCGACCTGCGCGCCGAGCTCGGCGACCTCGCCGAGATCCGACTCGACATCCAACGCGCCCCGAAGTGGGCACTGAGGGCACGCCGCCTGCAGCTGATGAGTACCGCGCGCCGGTCCGAACGCCGCGAGGCCCAGCGAGCCGCACGCTGGCTGCGGCAGGACGCCAGCGGCATCGAGGACTCCCTGGGCTGGCAGTTGCAGCAGCTCCTCAGCGACAGACCCTCATCGGGCGCCGGGCGGCGGCTGGTGATGCCGCCGGTGCCCCGTCGGGTGGAGCCGGCCGAGGCGCTGGGCAAGCTCGCCGAGGACGACCACCTGGTCCGGGTCCAGTTGCTGGTGACATGCGCTTCGAACACCGAAGGCCGCCCTCAGGCACGGCTCGCCCAGCTCCAGGCCGCGTTCGACGTCTTCGGCGGGCGCTCAAGGTGGGCCATAAGAGGGTGGAGCCTCGGGCCCTGGCGGATCGGCGCCGACCACTGGCCTACCCGGCACGGCTTCGAACGCCGCTGGAGCCTGGGGCACTGCCAGCCGCCCCGCGCGAACTGGGTACGGCTGGAAGAGCTGACCGGCCTGCTCAAGCCGCCCACCGTGCACTGCCGTCTGCCGGTCCTCGCCAGCGAACTGCCGACCTTCGAATTCGGCGCACCCGACCTGCTGCTGCAGGGCATCTACCGCGGCCCCGGCGGCCGGAAGCGGCTGGTCGCCACCTACGCCGAAGAGACCCTGTTCGAGGTCGGGGTCGGCAAGGCCGGCGGCGGCAAGACCGAAAGGGCCCTGGCACAGGCGATCGGCTGGGCACACGCGGGCGGGGGCCTGGTCTTCGTCGACCCGCACCGCGATTCGTGGCCGCGCGCCACCACGTTCCTGGCGCACGACACCCTGATGCAGAGGATCGCACTGATCGACCTCAACGGGCTCGGCCCCAACCCACGGATCAGTTCGTGGAATCCGCTCGGCATGCACCAGGGGCAGGCCGCGCACGAAGTCGTCGAGGCGATCGCAGACGCCTACGCCTCCGCACTGGCCTGGGACGATGTGACCGCCCCGCGCGCGCTGACCATCCTCACCGCCACGCTCACCGTCCTGGTCGCCGTCAACGGGGCGGCCTGCCAGGCCGGCCGCCCCGAAGACCAGGCCACGATCTTCCACGTACGGGCCCTGCTCACCGACGCCGCATTCCGCAAGACAGCGCTCGCCGCGGTTGCGGGCCGGCTCGATGAGGAGACCCGCGCCTGGTGGCAGTCGGTGTTCCCGACCCTGCCGCCCGACGCGTTCGCCGTCGTCCTCAACCCAATCGCTCGGCTGGCCGCCAACCCCATCACCCGCGCCTTCCTCGGCCAGCCGGCCGGCATCTACAACATCCGCGCCGCGATGGACTCCCAGATGATCGTATGGGTGTGTCCGGGCGGCAACGGACCCACCGACCGCCTCTTAACCGCACTGCTGGCCCGCGATCTGCTGAGGGCGGCGCGCTCGCGACGCGACACGCCTGAGCACAAGCGGGTGCCGTTCCGCCCGTACTTCGACGAGCTGATCACCTTGACCGGGGCGGCCCCGGAGACCATCGCCGCAATGTTCGAGGATCTCCGCAAGTACAAATGCCACGTCCACGGCATGACTCAACTGCTGTCCCGGCTGCCCACACCGGTGCGGCTGTCCCTGGTGCAGAACGCGTCCACGCTGGCCACCACCGCCGGGTCGAAGTCCGCGATCGCGGCGATCACCGCCGAGTGGGGCGACGACCCCAGCCCCGACCGGGTCACCACCATGGACCGGTTCGAGCACTACGTTTCCATGAACGTGCGCGGGCGCCGTGTCGGGCCCGTCCAGCTGCGCGGGCCCCACCTCGACGACGTCTTCGCCGCCCAGGCCCGACCGAAGGACGTTCCCGCGCTGGAGCGGACCGCCCAGGCGAACGCACAAGCACTCCCTCTGGCTCAGCTCACCGACCGCGCCGCCGGGCAGCTCGGCCGCGTCGCTGTTTTCCTCGCCGCGCACTCCCCCGCCGCCACTGTCCACCTGTCGCAGGAAAAGGAGCAGGAGTTCGGATGACCACCGCCCAGCCCACAGACCGTAGGACGGCGGGCTTCACGCCCAGCCCCACCGAGCCCCTCAAACACCAGCTCCTGGCCACACTCGCCCAGCACCGCATGGCCTCCACCAGCCAACTGCACGTCCTGCTGCGGCCCGGCCGCTCCCGCCAGTCGGTCTCGCAGCAGCTGAATGAACTGCTCGGCGAGGCCCTGGTCGGCTTCGTCGTACTGCCGCAGTCCCATCGCACCCGAGTCTGGTACCTCACGCCGAAAGGCGCCCGTCTCACCCGGGACTGGCCCGCCCTGCGAGGCCGCCCGCCCTACCCGATCACCACGGCGACGGCCGCCTCCCTCAAGACCCCGCACACCCTCACCGTCCTGCGGACCCACCTGGCGTTCGTCGCCGATGCCCGCCGCCGCGGCGACGAGCACGGACACCTGGACTGGACCCCCGAGGTGTTCCACGCGATCGGCGACGGAGAGAAAGTCGTGGCCGACGCGGTCATGCACTACACCCTCACCGAGGGTAAACAGCGTCGCAAGCTACGGGCATTCGTCGAGGTCGACCGCGCCACCATGAGCAGCGAACGCCTGGCGGCAAAGCTCATCGAGTACGCGCGACTGTGGGCGCACGAGCCGCAGCCCGTCGGCCGACGCCGACAGGCGACCGGACCCGGCTGGCTGCGCTGGTACCCGGTATTCCCCCGAGTCCTCTTCGTACTGACCGGCGCCTCACGGCAGACGATGGACAACCGGATCAGCGACCTCAAGGCCATGACCGCCCACCATCCTCTCGTGGCTGACCTGGCCCGCGAGGTACCGCTGGGCGCGGCCGTCCTGGACGACCTGGACGAGCGCGGCCCTACCTCTGACGTGTGGGTTCCGCTGACCGGCGACAAGCCCCGCCCGTGGACAGAGCTGTGACACCGCGTTCGCCGTGGACGAATGTCGCAGCCTCGCAACTGCCCCCAGACACGGCCCGGCGGTCAGTTTCGGCGCGCGCGGGTTCGGCGAGAGTCAACCGGTGGCCTCCAACGAGATCGATCGATGCCGGCCGTCAGCAGAACCGACCAGCCGCGATCTCGTTCTCACACAAGTGGGGGCGCAAGGATCGTTCGCCGGCGCGAACGTGCCATGCCGGTGCACAGCCCCTGAGTAACAGAGCTATAAATCGACAACTAGTTCCGAAAGTGACCTGATACGTCCCGAGTTGTAGAAGTGAATTCGAATATCAAGCTGAGAAGTCGACTGGCTTTTGCGTAACCTTGTGATCACGCAAAAGCATTGCCGCAGCTAGACCAGGCCGCGGTTCCGAGCCGCGCGTCGGCGGCCGGGGCAGCGGTCGACCGCAACGCGTCGTACGGGGAGACAACATGACAGCTACACAACGACGCTCATCAGGCCGCAAAATCGCTGCCGTTCGCATCCGGAAGCACGCAACCACGCTGTTCCTCACCGGCAGTCTGCTGACTCTGACCGGGTGCAGCTACAGCGGCTCGGACACATCGTCCAAGCCCAGCGCTACCACGGCGACATCCTCGCCGTCCCCCAGTTCCACCGTCGATACCAAGGAAGCCGCCGTCCTCGCGGCATACCTCAGCTCATGGGACGCACAGACCCAGGCGTACAGCAAGGCATCCTCCTCGGGTACCGATCTGAAGAAGACCACCACCTTGAGGGCTCTGTTCGATATTGAGCACGACCTCTCGGTCATGCAGAAAGCCGGACAGGTGACCACGGGCAAGCCGGTAATCCATCCGAAAGTCGTAAAAGTGACCGACAGCAAGATCCCCACGGCCACGATCACGGACTGCGTTGACACGACGCACTGGACGCTGATCGACAAGGCATCCAAGAAGAAGGTCCCGCTGCCCACGACGCGACTCATCAAATACGTCAGCACCGCAACCCTTGAAAAGTGGGGGAAGACGTGGATGGTCACGAAGTTGACCGCTCAACAGCAAGCCTGCTGACCCGGTGCCTCACCGCACTCACCGGCGCCCTCACCCTGGCCACGGCCGTCGCACACGCCGACGGTGATCCCGACGTCGGTGCTGGCAGGTGCCAGGTCATCAAGTTCTGCGTCAACGTCGGCGCCGGTGACGAAACCGGCGGCAGCGTGGGGCAGGCTGGCGGCTCACACGGCGGCGGTCAAAGCGGCGACAGCCAGGTGGAGTGCAAGTACACCAAGATCGACCCGAAGCCTCCGGCCGAATTCCCGGCCTGGAAAGACGCCGATCCCACGACGAACGACCTGTACTTCTACGGGTGCACGGACGGCGGCCAAATCAACCCGGACGGCTTCGCTGTCGTGCCGACAGGGCAACCTCCGGTGCCGCAAGTGGACCCTCGGGAACTGGCGCAACGCGCGGTCGACTCCATGGCACTGCTCGGCCCGGACATCGCCAGCCCGCGTGCGGCCGGGAAGTACAGCGTGGGTGTGCCGATGTGGATGTGGGTCAACCAGAGCGCCACGACCTACGGGCCGAACACCGCATCGGCCTCGGCGGGCGGGATCACTGTCTCCGCGACGGCGGCGGTGTCGAAGATCGTGTGGACTATAGGCGATGGCATCTCGGTGACGTGCAACGGCCCGGGCACCGCGTACAGGTCGTCTGAGGGCATGGCCCAGTCCCCGACCTGCGGACACGTGTACTCCATAACCTCGGCTGGTGCCCAGAGCAGCAAGTTCCCGGTGACCGCGACCTCGACATGGACGATCAACTGGCAGGGCGGCGGACAGGTCGGCCAGCTCACCGAGGTCCGGCAGACCAATGTGCAGGTGGCGGTCGGCGAGGTACAGGTCGTCAGCTAACGCCGCCGGAAGGACAGAACGGTGAGCAGAACCCAAGTAGAGACAGCTCCGAACGGAGTCCCCCAGCGTGGACACGCGGCCGGGCCGGTCGCGCCGCCCCGGGTGTCGGCTCGCAGGCGGCGACCAGGTGTCATCGCGCTGTCGCTGGCACTGATCGCCGCCGGCGGTGCCGGAGTTGCCGTCCTGCTGCTTCAGGTCGGCAACCGCACCGACGTGGTGACCGTGGTCCGTGACGTCCAGGTCGGCGAGGTCCTCACCGAGGACGACCTGGGCAGAGCGTCCGTCGCTCTGGACCCGACCGTCAAGGCGGTACACGCCGACGGCCTCAAGTCAGTGGTGGGCAAGCGAGCAGCTGTGGAACTCAAGCCCGGCTCCCTGCTGGCCCCCTCGCAGGTGACAAAGGACTCGCTGGTGAGGGCGGGCGAGCAGGTGGTGCCGATCGGGCTGGAGCCCAAGCAGATCCCGGCCACCGCTCTGGTGCCGGGCCAGAAGGTCCAGCTGGTGCACGTCCCGGCTCAGGGAACGTCGGATACCGGCAAGACGTCCGACGCGGTGCCGCAGACCATCGACGGCCGGGTCGTGAAGGCATCCGGCGCCGCTCCGGGTACGGGAGTCGTTGTCGTCGACGTGGCCGCTTCCGCGGCCGACGGTCCCACGGCTGCCGCGTGGGAGGCGGCGGGCACCCTGCGTCTGGTCCTGGCTGCTGCGGACGGTGGCTGATGGCTGTCATTGCGCTCGCAGGCTGCAGCGGTGCGCCCGGTGTGACCACCAGCGCTCTCGCCTTGCTGCTGTCGTGGCCTCTGGAGGCGGGCCGGCGGATGATCCTGGCGGAGTGCGACCCGGACGGCGGAGCCGTGCTGCACGGTCTGCTGCAGGGCACGCTCGGTGACCGGTACGGGCTGCGTAACCTTTCGGTCGCCGTCCGTAAGGGCGAGTTCAGCGATGCCTTCTGGCGGCAGCTGATCGATCTGAGCAGCGAGGAGGGCAGGCGGGAGTCACTGCACGACCGGCTGCTGCTGCCCGGCATCACCGACCCTTCGCAGTCGGCGAGTCTTGGCCGGGTCTGGAAGATCCTCGCGCAGATGTTCCGTGGCATCGCGGCCGAGAGCGGCCACGATGTCCTCATCGATCTCGGCCGCCGCGGGGCGTTCGGGCCCTCCGGGGTTCTGGCCGAGCAGGCAGATGCCACCGTCGTGGTGGTCCGCAACACTCTGCGCTGCCTGCAGGCGGCGGAGGGGCGGGTGCGTGCTCTGCAGGAACACGTCGGGGACGTCGGCGTCCTGATGATCAAGGAAGGCCCGTATCCCGCGGGTGAGGTGCAGCGGGTTCTGCAGGTGCCGGTGATCGCGACCCTGCCGTATGCGCCGAAGGAGGCCCGCGTGCTGTCCGACGGCGCCGAACAGCCGCGCCATTTCGCCAGGTCGCCGCTGATGAAGGCTGCCCGTACGGGCAGCACGCTGCTTCTTCAGCGGGCCACCGTGCGCCGGGCCCGTCTCGATCCGCGCGGCCTGCGTGCTGCGGGCGGGGAGGTGACTCATGCAGGCTAGACCCTTGCACCCTGACCCCACGGTGGCACCGCTGCCGCAGGAGCGGCGACAGCCCGGTGCCGGGCCGGCGCAGTCAGGTGCCGTCTCAGGCACGCAGGTGCTCGGCTCGGCCGTTCCGCAGGTCACCGTCGACTACCGGGTGGCCCAGGAGATTGCGTCGCAGGTCGCCAAGCGGCGCGAGGAACTGCTCAAGGCCAAGCCCGATATGGACCGGGCCAGCGAGGAGCAGCGGTGTCTGAACTGGATCGCCGAGGCCGTCGCGCTGTGGTCGGACGCGCAGGCGATGACGCCGCAGGAAGACGAGGCGCTGCGGCGTGCTGTGTATGACCTGCTTTTCAGGGCCGGCCGGCTGCAGCCGTACCTGGACGATGAGCGGGTCGAGGACATCCTCATCCAGGGCCCGCACGAGGTGTGGCTCGACTACGGCGACGGTGAACGCCGCCGGGTCGGTCCAATCGCGGACTCGGAAGGGGAACTGCTGGAGCTGTTGCGGGAGTTGGCCCGGAGTTCCGGGCACAGCGAGCGGACCATCTCCACTGCGAATCCCACTCTCGCTCTGTCCCTGCAGGACGGCTCGCGTCTGCAGGCGATCACCGGGCTTGGGCCGATGACGTATGCGGTGATCCGCCGGCACCGGGTCTCCCACGCGGATCTCGATGACCTGGTGCGGCTGGGCACGATCGACCCGGTCCTGCGGGAGTTCCTCGGCGCTGCCGTACGCGCCGAGAAGAACATCATGATCGCGGGGAAGCAGAAGGCGGGGAAGACCACGCTGATGCGGGCGATGCTCAAGGAGTTCGACCCGGAGTGCCGGTTCGCGACCGTTCAGACCGAGGATGAGCTGTTCGCCCACGCCAACGGGTACCACAAGCAGGTCGTCTCCCTCGTCGGGCGGGAGTCCAACGGGGAGAAGGACGTCACCGGCCGCGGTGCCGGTGAGGTCACGCTGTTGGACCTGATGCATCCTGCGCTGCGGATGTCGCTGGAGCGGATCGTGGTCGGTGAGGTCCGCGGTCCCGAAGTCGTCGCCATGATGCAGGCCCTGACGAACGGTTCGGGCGGGAACCTGTGCACGATCCACGCGCGTCGCCCGGACATCATCTTCGACCGGATCGCCGAGCTGTATGCGCTCGCGCAGGGGAGCCTGTCCGAGCAGCTCGCCTACCGGCAGGCCGCCAACGGCCTGGACTTCATCGTGTATGTGGACATGACGGACGAGACGCAGATCGGTGGCCGCCGCCATCGTTACGTCTCCCACGTCCTGGAACTGACGGGGATCGGCGAGAGCGGCCGGCCCGCCACCAACGAGGTCTTCTCCCCCGGCCGGGAATGGGGGGAGCTGCGGGCGGTGCCGAGGATGGACCCGGGCTGTGTCGATGACCTGCGCCGCGTGGGCTTCGACTCGGGTCTGCTGCAGCAGCCCTACGGGGCCTGGCCGGCGCCGCTGGCGTTGAAGGTGGGGATGAGCCGATGACGTTGCTGTTCGGGCTGCTGTGCGGCATGGCCGTGACCGGCGGGCTGATCGGTGTCGTGGCCGGCGCTGTGGGCACCACGGCGCCGCGCCGGGCCCCGCTCGGCCGGCGCTGGCAGGCGGCGTTGCCTGGTGGGAGGAACCAGAGCGAGGACGTCCGGCTGCGGCGGCGGACCCTCATGGCCGCGGCTGTGGTGGTCTTCGTGACGGTGTGGCTCGTCTTGGGAAACTTCGTCGGCGGTGCGCTGCTCGGCGCGGCCGTCATCGGGGTGCCGTGGCTGATCGGCCCGGCCCAGATGGCGCAGGACCGCATCGGTCAGCTGGAGGCGCTGAGCGAGTGGACACAGCGGCTGGCCGGCCTGCTGCGGCTGGGCATGGGCCTGGAACAGGCGATGATCACCAGCCGTCAGGGGGCGCCGGAGGAACTCGCCCCGCAGATCATCAACCTGTCCGAGCGGCTGCGCCTGGGATGGCGGCCGGAGGGAGCGCTGCGCACGTTCGCGGATGAACTGGACGATGTCACCGCGGACAAGGTGACCGCAGCGCTCATCCTGTCGGTCAACGACCGCGGCCCGGGCCTGGCGCAGGCCCTGGAGGACCTGGCGGGCACCGTCCGCGAGGAGGTCGCCCGCAAGCGCGCCATCGAGGCGGATCGCGCGAAACCCCGCACCACGGTGCGGTGGATGACCATCATCACCGTGGGTGTCGTGGTGGCCGGGTTCTTCGTGCCCGGCTATACGAAGCCGTACTCCACACTGCTGGGACAGCTCGTGCTCGCCTTCCTCGCGGCCGGTTTCGTCGGCGTGCTCGCCCTGATGCGGGAGCTGGGCACCTTCCGCCGCATCCCCCGCTTCCTGGTCACCGACCCGGCCAGCACCATCCGGCTGCCCGCGCCCGCACCGGAGCCGCCCCTGCCGGCCGCCGTACGCGAGCGGGAAGGAGCCGCCTCGTGAACCTGCTCCCCGTCATCGTGACCGGCGGCACGGTCGGTGCCGGCGTCGCCCTGCTGATCCGGGAACTGCTGCAGCCCCAGCCCGCGCTGAAGCCGGCCCTGAAGCGCAGCACTCTGGCTGCCCTGACGATGCCCGAGCCTCAGCTGGACCGCGAGGAGGTGTGGGGCCGGTGGCTGCTGGCCCGCCTCGAACGGCTTCCGGGCGTGAGCATCCCCACCACGAACCTGGCCCTGCTCGGGCAGGGGCCGGGCCAGTTCATGCTGAAGAAGACCGCGCTCGCCGCGCTGGGCCTGCTCTGTCCGGTGATCGCGACGGCCCCCTGGATCGTCGCGGGCGTGGGCCTGCCGTTCTACGTGCCTGCCGGCGCCGGACTCATCGTCGCGGCCCTGCTGTTCATCACACCCGATCTCGCTGTCCGGGACCAGGCCAAACGGGCGAGAGAGGAGTTCGCGCACGCCCTTTCCGCCTACCTCGACCTGGTCGCGCTCAAACGGGCCGCAGACGCCGGTCCCTCCGAGGCCCTCGAGAAAGCCGCCGAGGCCGGCAGGGGCTGGCCCTTCCTGTATCTGCAGGGTGCGCTGCGCCGGGCCCGGCTGGAGAAGATCCCGCCGTATCAAGCGCTCACCGAACTCGCCCACGAGTACGACCTGCCCGTCCTGGACGACGTCGCCGGCATCATGCGCGGCTCAGCCACCGACGGCGCCGCCGTCTACCAGGCGCTGCGGGCCCGTACCGCGGCGCTCAACGCCGAACTGCTCGCCGATCAGGCCGCCGAGGCGAACGCGGCCAGCGAAAAGATGACCGCTCCGGGGGCCCTTCTGGCCGTCCTGGTGATGCTGCTGATGGCCTTCCCCGCCGTAATCCGCATGCTGACCGTCTGAATGACCGCTCCGACCCGTTCAACGCTCAAGAGAGGCATGGAACATGAAGTACAACGCAGCCCGCACCCGCCGTGCTGTGCTCCGGGCCACCACACACCCGCACTCGCACACCGGCCTATACGCCACGTCCAGCGGACCGGGGCACGAACGCCGGGGCCCGCGCGCCTGGGCACGCGTCAACCATGCGGTCCTCCGGCTCACCACCCGAGTGCAGGAAGGCATGCAGGAGGCCGCCCGCCGGCCGGACCGCGGGGACATCTCCACCACGACTGTCATCATCTGGGTGGCCGCCGTCACCGGTGCCGTGCTGATCGCCGGGACCATCGCCATCGTGATCGCCAAGTACAACGGCAAACTCAGCGGTCTGTGATGAGCCGTCCCGAGCGGCTGCCGGCCTGGTGGCAGCAGCGACGATGGCGCGACGACCGCGGGGACACCAGCATCCAGATGGCGGTCATCTTCCCGTTCGTGCTGCTCGCCACGGTCGCCGTCATCCAGGCATCCATGTGGTACTACGCCCGGCAGATCGCCCTGACCGCGGCCCGTGAGGGCCTCTCCGCCGCCCGCGTCTACCAGTCCGGCCCGGGCGACGGTGCGGCCCAGGCGCGGAACGTGCTGGGCCGCACCGCGGGCGACAGCCTCAGCGGCTACAGCGTCTCCGCCAGCAGCAACGGGCAGCGGGTACGGGTCCAGGTGTCCGGCACGGCCCTGTCGATGATCCCGGGCATCCCGGGCCTTCAGATCACACAGTCGGCGTCCGGCCCCGTGGAACGCTGGACCGTCCCAGGGGAGTGAATCACGTGCGATCCGTGCGACCTACGGCTGCGGGCAGACTGCGCGGCGACAAGGGCAGTGCCGCGATCGAGGCGGCAATCGTCCTCCCCGCGCTGATCATGTTTCTGTGTATGGCGATCGCCGGCGGCCGGTTCGTCATCTCCGGCGCGAAAATCGACTCCGCGGCCGAGGACGCAGCGAGGGAGGCATCCATCCACCGCACAGCGGCAGCCGCACAAAGCACCGCAGGGGCGGCCGCCGCCGAGTCCCTCGACGACCAGGGCATCGCCTGCGCGTCGGTATCCGTCAGCATCAACACCAGCGGGCTCAGCGTCCCGGTGGGGCAGGTCGGCACCGTCACCGTGACCCTGACCTGCACCGTCAATCTGTCCGACCTCCTGCTTCCGGGCATGCCCGGATCAAAGACGCTCACGTCGACGGCGACCTCGGTGGTGGACCAGTACCGGCAGAGAGCTGTTGGGTTCGCGCATTCTGCAGTGCCATGGAGTACGAACCCGAGCAGGGGTGCCGAGCAGTGAGTGCGCGACGGTACCTGGGTTCACGCGCCTGTCGAGCGTGGTGGGGCTCCTGCTCGGCGAGTTGCCCGCGCGGTGAGCCAGACGGTCTCGAATTCCTCGGCTGTGAGGTCCTGCGGTTCGTGTCCGTCCCACTCGCGGACGGGAGCCTCGGCCGTGGCGCCGGACGTCGCCTCGTAGTCCGCGAGACTTCCTGCCTGCTGGGCTGCTTCCCAATCGGCCAGACAGGCTGCGGCGACGGGCTTCTCATGCAGCCCTTGGAGTTCAACCTGGCGAGTGACCCATCCGCCGGCGTCGACCTCGAAGTAGAACCAGGTGTCTTCCTCGGCCCAGTAGCTGCGGAACCAGCGCGTCATGGCATCATCGTCCGAGACGTCGTAGCGGCCAAGTGTTCACAGGTCCTGGGTCCAGACTCCGGAGGGGTGTTCGTCAGGACGCAGCGACAGCAGGGGCTGGCGGTTCAGGAGATCTTTTCCACCAGGCTGCCAGGGGTAGGCTCCGTCGCGGTCGGGCCAGACGACTTGGAGGAACGGGAACGGCGGCTTGCGGTAGTAGCCGATCGCGGCGCCGAAGAACGCCTTGTACCAGCGGTAGTCGACGGGTTTGAGTACGACTGGGACGCTCGCGACCTCGTGCCGTTTCTGGCCGGCCTGCAGCGTCTGTCCTTCGAGGGCTCGCTGGCCGAGGTTGTTGAGGACCGTCTGCATCAGGTAGACGTCCAGGCCGAACATCGCAAGCTCAGGTATCCGGTGCTGGTGCCAGAGGCCGATGGTGTAGGCCCAGCCCGGTCCCGGGTCGTCGGCTGGGATCATCACGACCTGCCAGCCGTGCTGATGGATGACGCCGAGGGTCGCCTGAGCGCGGGAGTCCAACTCGTTGATGTCGTGGCAGGCGACGCAATGGCAGTCCGTGTGACCGGTGGGCATAGCCGTGAGGTTACGGAAGCAGCGTGGCCTCGACCTCGGCGGGAGTGGTCAGTTCGACGGGTTGGCACCGGCGAATTCGGGTTGGCCGACAACGCCGGCGTGGCGGAGGCCGGCGTTGATGGACAGGCCGAACACGTTCTGCACGCGCTTGGAGTCCCTGTGGCTTGTGAGGGCTTCGGCGAGGATGCGGTCTTCGCGGATCGGACGGCGATCGCCGCCGGACCTGCGGCTTTTCCGACATGGGGTGACTGATGGCCGTCCGACAGATCTGCCTGCGCCGGGCGCGGCTGGACGACCGGGGAGGCGTCACCGTGTTCGTCGCCGTGTGCGTGATCGCGCTGATCGGGATCATCGGCGTGGCCGTCGACGGCGGCAGCAAGATGCGTGCCACAGAACGCGCAGACTACGTCGCCGGTGAAGCCGCGCGGGCAGGCGGCCAGGCCATCAATCCCGCCGGCGCGATCAGCGGGAGGGCGATCGCCGTGGATCCGCAGGCCGCGTCCGCAGCAGCCCAGTCCTACCTCCGCTCCGCCGCTGCCACCGGCACGGTCAGCGTGTCCGGCGACGGCAAGACGCTCACCGTCACGGTCACCGGCACGTACGACACGACGTTCTTGCCAGTGGTCGGGATCGGCTCTCTGCCGGTGACCGGCCATGGCAAGGCAACGCTCCTGCACGGCGTCACGGCTCCCGAAGGAAACTGATGACCACTACTCCGTCCCCCGCCGCAACCGCCAGCCGCACCCTGGCGCGGGTACTCAAGGCCGTGCTGAGTCTGCTGGTCCTGGCGGTCGCTGTTGCCGGGCTGCCGCTGCTGCTGGCCTGGGCCACCCCGGTCATCTGGGCTGCCGCCCACGACGACGTCATGCACCTGCTGGACAGGCACGACACCGGAAGCGCGTTCCTGCTGCTGCTCGTCGCGGTGGGCTGGATCGGGTGGGCACAGTTCAGCATCTGCGCGGTACGCGAACTGACCGCCCAGCTGCGGGGCCAAACCTGGCACGCCCCGCGGGGAATGGGCACCTCGCAACGCGCCGCAGCCCTGCTGGTCGGCAGCATCCTGGTGCTGCTGCCCACCAGCTCGGCGCTCGCCTCCAACGCCCAGGCCGCCCCAGCCACCACGGCAGCACACGTCCCCGGGCACACCCAGGCACGGCCCGCCGCCGAGACCGGGCAGGGCCAGGTGCCTGCACAGAGCACCCAGGCGTCCATGACGACGTACACGGTGCGCGAGACGCGGCCCGCGGAGAGCCTGTGGGGCATCGCCGAACGCGAGTTGGGAGACGGTGAACGGTGGCGGGAGATCGCCGGCCTGAACGAGGGCCACACCATGACCGACGGCACGGCCTTCCGCTCGAACAGCTTTCTGCAGCCCGGCTGGCAGCTGCGGATGCCCGACGCCTCCGCAGGCGTGGGAGACCCCCGAACGCAGCTGAGTGACAGCGTCCCGACGGCCGAGGAGAACAGTGAGCACGTCGTCACCGTCCACCCGGGCGACTACCTGTCGAAGATCGCAGAGAATGAACTCGGCGACGGCATGGAATGGCCTCAGCTGTTCACAGCCAGCCGGGACAAGGAACAGCCGCACGGCCTGCCCGCGATCACCGACCCGGACATCATCTACGCAGAACAGCAGATCACCGTGCCCAGCGCCAAGCCTGCCCAGGACCAGGACCAGGACCGGGACCAGGACCGAGGTGACGGGACAGACGGTCAGGAAACCACTCCCTCGGCCCCCCAGAAACCCCACAGCGGACAGAAGCCGGGCGAGGACCGGTGGGACGGACAGGTGCCCGTGCCGAGCCGGAGCACCACGCCTGCACCAAAGTCGTCGGCTCCCAGCGCACCGGCCAGCCGCCCTGCCGAGCAGCCCGGGCAGGATCAGTCACTCCCATCGGCAGCGGCTTCCGCGACCGCGGCGCCCAGCGTCAGCGCATCACCCTCTCCCGCCTCCCCATCGGCGTCAGCTGGAGCGTCCGGGTCCGCTGCTGCCTCCTCCCCTGCTGCCGCGGCGTCCCGGACCCCAGCGCCCGCTCCGGCCGGCAGCCCGCTGAACCTGCGCACGGTTCTCGGCGCCGGCGCACTGCTGGCGTCCGCCATCACCGGTGCTCTCGCCCTGCGCAGGACGCTGCAGCGCCGCCGCCGCAAGCCCGGCGAGACGATCGCCATCGCGTCGGAGACCTCCACGGCCGAAGCCCAATTGGCAGCAGCCGCCGAACCGGCTGGCGCCGCCCGTCTGGACATGGCGCTACGGACGCTGGCCCACCAGGCGGCCCAAGAGGATGCTCACCTGCCGCCGCTGCGGGCCGCACGGATCGGTGCCCGCACGGTGGAGGTGCTGCCCGAGGATCCCGTCCAGACCCCTGCGGCGCCCTTCGCCGCCGGGCAGGGCAGATGGTGGGTCCTGCCCGCTGAAGCCGCCCTCCTGGACGCAGAGAACGCCCGCGGGGTGCCCGCACCGTATCCGGGGCTGGTCACGATCGGCAGCACCGAGGCAGGCGACCTCCTGCTGCTCAACCTCGCCGGGCTGCCCGCGCTGCTGCTGGACGGCAACCCGATCCACATCACCGAGGTCTGCACCTCGCTCGCCCTGGAACTCGGAATGAGCCCCTGGGCAGGCGAAGTCGAAGTCGTCACCGTGGGATTCGGCGAGGACCTGCCGCAGCTTCTGCCCACCGCGCGGATCGCCCACATGCGCCAGCCCGCACACGCGCTGCGCGACCTGGGCGAACGACTCCTGGAAGCACATCAGATGCCCAAAACCCAGCACCAACCGTATCTGCTTCTGTGCGCGTCCTCTCTGGACGCGGACACAGCCTGGCAGCTCGCCGATGTCATCGACAAGTCCGGCACGGTCCCCGTCACTCTGATCGCCCCGGCAAGTACAGCTGCCGCGCACTTCCCCGAGGCGGAAATCCTCAACGCCTCCCTCACCCAGCCGCAGCACCTCGGCTCCGCCGGCACCGACATCACCATGCAACGCCTGGAACACGCCGCCTACCTGCAGATCACCACCGCGCTGAAAGTGTCCGGGCAGCCCTCCCATCCGGCCGAGGGACCCTGGCAGAACGTCCCGGACGAACCCGACCGGACGGAGCAGCCCGAACAGACCGTGCCCGAGAAGCCCCTCACGTCCGCGGCCGCCGATGCCCCGAACATCCCGCCGGCAGCACCCCCGGCCGTGGACGGCGAAGTGTTCCCGGCCCTGCTGGCCGCAAGCGCCGATCCGACCGGACCACGTCTCCTCCCCACCGCCACGGCATCAACTCACACTGCCGGAAATCCCGGCCAAGACAGCCAAGCAGTGCCCGCATCCCGGCCTACGGCCTCCCCAGCCGCCGCGGACACCACCGCCGGTGACGAGGACGCGGAAGCTGACAGCCACGAGGCCGCCCCCGGGAAACACGGGACACCGGACCCGGAAAAGCACGGGGCGCATGACCTGCACGCACCGGAAATCAGAGTGCTGGGCCCGGTCGAAGTCACCGGCGTGGACAGCACCGGCCACGGCCCACGGATGGCACAACTCGCGGCTCTGCTCTACTTCCGGCCCGGACGAAGTGCGGACCTACTGTGCGCCGACATGGATCCCTTCAGTCCCTGGACATCGAGCACCCTCAACTCCCGACTGCAGGGCCTGCGCCGCTCCCTGGGCAACGATCCCGACGGCAACCCCTACGTACCCCGCCGCAGTTCCGGCGAAGACCCCTACCGGCTCGCCACCGGAGTGCGCTGTGACTGGACCCGCTTCCTGCAGCTCGCCGAACGCGCCCTGCCACTGGGCCCTGCCGGCCTGACCGACCTGGAAAAGGCACTCACTCTGGTCCGCGGCCGGCCCTTCGGTAGCAAACCCCTGCCCTGGGCAGAGCCCTACCAGCAGGAAATGGTGACACGCATCATCGACGTGACCCACACAGTGGCCACCTACCGCACGCCTGCAGGCCCGAACCACGACCTCACCGCAGCCCGCCAGGCCCTCGCCACCGGACTCGACGCCGACGACACCGCAGAACTGCTGTACCGGGACTGGCTCCGGATCGAACACGCAGCCGGGAACCGGCAGGGCCTCCACACGGCCATCTCCCGGATCCAGCAAATCAACCGCACACTGGACTGCTCCCTGGAAATGGAAACCACACAGCTCATCGACGAACTCCTCAACAGCCCCAGCACAGCAGTACACAAGGCCCTCTAACCAGCGGCTACGCAGATCCGCAGCGCGTCACCGCCCGCCGGAGGCGACGTCGCGGACTGCGTACGCAAGGAGTTCCCTGACGGCTGCCTCATGGGAGGCCGGAGGACGTTCACGCCACTCGGACAGCGTGTCGCGCACTGTCTGCACCACCGACTTCGCGTGCCGTGCCAGGCCACCGTCGAGTCCCGTCACCTCCCCGTCCGCTGTCCGGCCCGTGACGACGACATGACCTGCCAGCGGGTACAGGGCCATGCCGCGCCAGGCACTCGCCAGAGCCCACGCGGCCAGGTTCTGGGGAAGTCCGAGCATCAGGCCGCTGCCGTGAATATGCAGAACGGCCCGCCGGTGGTAGACCCCCTGGTCGACGGCACCGGACCCGACGTGCTCCCGGACTGCGGACTGCACATCGGAGGCAGGCAGGCTCAGTTCGATGACCGAGGCATCCGGGTCAATGCGCAGTGCATACATAGGTCCTCCTCGACGGTTCAGGGGCGCGTCTGCGCACTGTGCATGGGCAGAGTCTGCATGGCCGCGCAATGACCGTGCCGTCCGCGCAATACACGTCCCACCTGAGGATTCTTTTGATTGCGCAGCCTGGCGGGCGTGCCGCCACACCTGGTGCACCACCAGTGCGAAGTAGCGGACTTACCGCTGCGCATCGGCGTGGTGGCGGTTGAGTGCCTGCCAGCGGCGCTCGAAGTCAACAGCGTTCTCGGCGATGTAGTCGGCGGTGATGGGCTTGTTGTACTGCGCGGTGACCCCGTGAGTTGCGCACGCCTGCGCAACGGAGTCGAAGGGCGGCTTGTCACTGCGCCCCCGGTACTCGGCCCAGAGACTGTAGACACGGAACGGCAGCAGATAACGCCGCAGTGTGGAGGCACTCACTGGCTTCCCGCCACGGCCGTACAGTCCCTTCCCGGCCAAGAACTCGGACAGTTGCCCGGCCTTCTCTGGTTCGGCACCGTTCTCCGCCTGGTACTCCATCCATGCCAGGTAATAACGATCGACAGTGGTCAAGGCGACGGGCTCCCCCGAGACGGCGCCCGCGTCCGAAGATCGGTCACCGATGGCGGCGTTCACCCCCGCAGTGCGCTCCTCCTCGGCAGCCTGAGCACCCGCGCCGACGGGCCCCGCCCCGGGCTCTTCTTCAGACGCGAGCAGCCGTTCGGGGCCCCGCTCGTCAGGACCGGCAGCCGCATCTCCGAGGGGCAGTCCACTGCTGCCGAACTCGCGCTCCTCAAAACTCGAAACGAAAGCCGCCAGATCCTCACCGATCACAGGCCGACCACCATCTCCAGTGACGGCATCCCGCTCGTACACGTAGGCAGCCAAGGCATCAGCATCCGGGTACGTGCCGAACTCCCCCGCGTAAGCGCGCCACGCGCTGTAAAAGTACCCATGCCACTGGCCGGCCGACCCCGTTCCACCGACAGCAGCGGACTCTTGACCCACGAGCGCATAGCGCTTCCGGAGGACTTGGAGCAGGCGCTGCACCTGCTCCTCGGAGAGCGGGCCGCCGGACCCCATGGAGATGCCATAGGTGTCACGGAGCCAGAAGGCCCACTGCACCGGGGTCGGCTCGGCCTGGAACTGGGCGAGGAACGCCTGGTAGGCAACGGCGAGCCGATCGGCGGCTTCCTCGGTCCATTCCTCCGGCACGTCCGACCGCACGCGCAACGGGCTTGAGACAAGGTCGTGTACCGGTTCCGGCTCCGTGCTCTCCAACCCAGCCGCACCCTGCCCCTGCGGGGCCACGGTCTCGTGGACGGCATCGTCGGCCTGGCCCAACGCGGCGACCCGCTCAACGGAGAACAGGACCGACGGCTCCTCGATGCCCGCGGCGGCAAGACCCACGAGCGCGGTCTCAGCCAGCGGGACACCGTACTTGGCCAGCCGCAAGGGCATCAACGCCTCGACGGGAGCCTTACGCCGCCAGGCACGGCCGAAACGGGAACGGAGGCTGGCCTGGTAGACCAAGCGCTCCTGCTCCAGCTTGATCACTTGTTCGTAGGAACGCAGCTCCCACAGCTTCATGCGACGCCAGAGCAGGAACGTGGGCACGGGCGAGAGAAGCCAGCGGGTGAGGCGCACGCCTTCCATGTACTTGTCGGCGGTGATATCGGCGATGCAGCCGATCGCATGCCGGGCCGCTTCCACCGCGATCACGAACAGCACAGGAATCACCGCATGCATGCCCACACCCAGCGGGTCCGGCCAGGCAGCCGCACCGTTGAAGGCAATAGTGGCCGCTGTCAGCATCCATGCCGCCTGCCGCAGCAGGGGAAACGGAATACGGATCCAGGTCAGGAGAAGGTCCAAGGCGAGCAGGACACAGATGCCCGCGTCGATACCGACCGGGAAGACGTAGGCGAAGGTGCCGAACCCCTTATGGAAGGCAAGCTTGCGGACCGCCGTGTACGAACCCGCGAAGCCGATACCGGCGATGACGACAGCACCAGTGATGATCACGCCGATCAGGACCCGATGCGCTCGGGTCAACCGGGTCATCTCACCATTCCCCACACCCACGTACCGCCCCCGTTTTCAAGCCTCACGGCAAAGCAACTCCCACACTCCCATGAGCAGAGTTAAATCGCGACGCATCACGGATCATTTCGTTGACGTAGTCAAACTGGGCGTCCCGATCCGGCTACTGGGCACTTGGCGCTCCTGACCTTGGACTGCAGACTCAAGCCTTCCCCCCGCAGCAGATTACCGACCGCCCCGACGGGCCGCGACGGCCCTGGCAGTAGCTCACTGCCAGATTCCGGATCGGCATCACCCTTCAACGCAGCGACGACATCGGGCCCTGTGCGGCACCCCGAAATACCAGTCCGCCGCTCTCGCAGCTCAGGCGTCCACGACCCTGGCTGCCGAGGTCGACGAGCGCGGATGCACCCCCGCGGTCGTCGTCGACGAGTCGCGCCTCCTCAGCCATCACGAGCTGGACGCGATCCGCATGCTCACCAACTACGACATGGACTCCACGACGCCGCTCGCGGTGTTGCTGGTCGGGCAGCCGACGTTGCGGAAAAGGATGAAGCACGGCGTCCTGGCGGCCCTGGACCAGCGGATCTCGATCAGCTACCAGATGTCGACCATGAACAAGGACGAGACCGCCAGCTATGTCAAGCACCACCTGACCATCCGGCAGCTCGGACCCACTGTTCTCCGACGACGCCGTCGACCTGATCCACCTCACCAGCCGCGGCCTGTCCCGTTGCCGAGATTCCCACGGCGAGCTCCAGGGCGGGATGTCTGCGTGCAACGGGGTTTCGGGGAGAGATCGTGAGCCGATGGCTGTCCTGGTCGTCGGGTAGGACGTCTGCTGAAAGCTGCGGGACAAAGAGTTGGACAGTGCGGGCAACCCGAGGTGGCTTGGTCATGGCCCGGTTGACCGTGTGGTCGCGCCCGGGAACGTACGACGGGCACGGTAGGAATCCGGTGCGGTGGCAGAGGGCCAGGGCGGCAGTGTTGCGCCGCCCGGTCTCCAGCATGATCCGCGCTGCTCCACGTCTGACGGCGTGTTGTTCGAGGTGTTCGAGGAGGCACCGGCCGATTCCGTGGCGGCGGGCGCGGTCGGCGACATACATCCGCTTGATCCCCGCTGTGTGCTCGTCAAGGAGGCGTATCCCTCCGCACCCGACCGGCTCATCGCCAACGCGGGCAATGAGGAACAGACCACAGGGCGGGTCGAAGTCCGCCTCGGGGGTGGTGTCCGGGTCCTCGGCGAAGCCGTACAACGCGAGCTGTTCCGCACACAGAGCCCAGGTCAGGCGGCGAGCGTCCGGGTGGTCGTAGGGGGCGGCCGTCACGGAGAGAGTCGGATGTCTCGCGGCCAGGGCGTCCGGGGCGGTGGGCACGGCAGTCATGAAGCCGATAGTGCCCTGTCGACGGCGGTGAGCGCACGGGCACCGTCCGGTGCACGCATGCGGGGGCCGGCGGAGCGGCGGATCCGGCCTGCCGAGCGAGGGCTGGTCCGCCTCCGAGCAGACGTGGTCAGCAGCCTGCGCACGTCCATGGGTTTTCTGTCCGACACCAAGGGCGAAGGGCCCGGGAGTCGCAGGCAAACCGATCCACCGGTGCGGGGCTGGGAGGGGAGCCCGACAGCGACCGGCCACGCTCTACGCCGACCGCGACGTATACCGCAGCAGGTCCGAACGCTCGGAGGGGCACCGTCTATTCAGGCATCCCTGAGCTCCCTGATCATCACCGCGTAGGTGGGCGAGTCGGCAAATGGACGCTGCTCACCAACCTTGTCGTAGCCCCACGCCTCGTACAGCGACTGCACTTTCGGGTGCGTCACGTCGACCAGGAGCACGGCCAGATCCTCGGTGCGGGCCTTCATCAGGGCCTCGTGAAGCCGGTCGGAGATCCCCTTTTTGCGCCACTGTGGCCGGACCATAACTTCGGATACGGCATACGTTGAGGTGTAGCCGTTGTTCGGCTGGTAGTCAGTCTTCCGCCACCACTCCCGGCCGGACTGAAGTGGGGCCCCGTAGGCGAATCCCGTCGGCTCCTCACCATCGAACGCCACGACGCAAGTGAAGCCCTCCATGCCCGACCAGTGGTCGACGAACCACGGGAAGCGTTGGTTGAACTCATCGTCCATGGCGTCGGCGTAAGCATCCGCGTGCACATCAATCAGCAACTGTTTGAAGCCCTGCGGGAGGCTGCCGTGTTGGAAGTGCCGCAGGTCGATCACGGTGGTCACGCTCCACTCCATTCATCTCGCATACGGTCCTCCCAGTCGCGGGCATAGGACGTGGACGGCGCCAGGCGGAGGAGGTCTCGATGGAAGTCTCCAACCAGTGTCCGCATCCGTCCAGGTAGCGGCGTACCAGCCATGATTGCGAACACATTTGCGGCCGATTGTGCAGCCTGCTCCAGCTCCCCCTGGTGGAGCTGCGCACTCGCGAGCTGGCACGTCGCCAACGCGCGATTCCG
The DNA here is from genome assembly GCF_042896695.1 of Streptomyces sp. NPDC001270. Taxonomy (NCBI): domain Bacteria; kingdom Bacillati; phylum Actinomycetota; class Actinomycetes; order Kitasatosporales; family Streptomycetaceae; genus Streptomyces; species Streptomyces sp. NPDC001270. The sequence continues at coordinate 73,993 of NZ_JBIAXM010000032.1, forward strand.
GCGAAACTCCGGCGGGATCCCGCCCAGAGCACGGTGCGCCATCGCCTCGGCTTCCGCGTGCCGCCCATTGCGGTTCATGATGATGGCGGCTAGGTGGTTCAGTTCGGCCGTGCCGTAGAAAGCTGTCCACCGCGGGCGCTCCTCGTCGGCTGCCTTGCGGAACGACTCCTGCGCTGCTTCGAGGGATCGCTGGGCTCCCCGTGTGTCGTCCAGCGTCGCGCACGCTAGAGCAACTCGGACCCGACCCATGGAGGAGAAGAACGGGTCTCGTCTCGCGGCCGTGGACGCCTGTGCCGCCTGGGCCGCCGCAATCTGCTCCGGCCAGTTCTTGCGCTGGTAGGCGAGCATGGTCTGGTTCATCCAGACCCGCATCTCCGTGGGGGGATCCTGGGAGAGGCCAGCGAAGACCGTCGCCTGGTGGAGATGTCCCTGCGCCTCGTCCAATTGACGAAGGTCGATGCAGGCCCAGGCAGCGATAGTGGTGAACTCGGCGGCGAGTGCGTACAGCGCACCTCGTACGCGCTGACTGGCGTTTCGCTGCTGGAGGTCCAAGACCTCTGCACGCCCTTCAAGGGCGGCCGCTGCCAGCTTCCGGTGTCCGCCGTGACGGTCATCCGCTTCGATAAGGGAGTGCATCCCCGCCATGGCGCGCTTCACGTCGGACACGCCGACTGAACGTCGTTGTCTGATTAGGGGAGCTGCTGAGGCAGCCGATCCGGTGGTTGATGCGAGGAATTTGCGACGCCGCACAGGGTCCTCCGGAGGACGTTGCATGGAGTGTGGTGCACTGAACCCTAAGTCTTCTGCAGGGCAGCCGAACACACGCTCAAGTGCCGCGCACGTGCGGCCAAAAGGCCGGCTACTCGATCCGTTGAGTAGATTCCGGACTGTTCGCGCGGAGATGTTCCCCGGTCGCCCGGTGATGTCCCACAGAGCATCGTTGAGCTTGGACGCCAACTCCTCCTGCGTGACGCCTAGTTCATCCATTCGGCCTTTGAGGGCGAGGTTCACTCCCATGAAAAGACGGTAACCCCGAGCGACGATCCATGACCAGAAGTTAGGTAATGAGATTTTAAAGTCTTCCGGTTGGGGCGGATGCACGGAAACAGGACTCTTCCTTTATTTCGCCTCGCGACGGTCGTTGACTGGACAGCAGCCGCCGGGCCCAACCATCCGGTTCCCCCAGTCCGACGGTGTGGAGAGAGCCCCACCCTGATCTGTTGAAGGGGCGGGCGACCCATCCTCGTGGAGGGATCACCTCGTGCCGATGACGGCTATCAGAACTTCTGGGACGGACGTTCCCAGCTACACGGAGACGTGGCCATGCGAACGTGAGTCGGCTTCCAAGGCCCGTCGACTTGTCTCGCATGCCTTATCTTTCTGGGGGTTGGACGGCCCCGAACGGTCAGAGGACGTCCTCCTGATCGCCTCGGAACTGGTCTCCAACGCGATCACGCATTCGGGGCACCGGTCCTTCCGGATCAGGATCACCCGCCTTGATGAGAAGGTCATCAAAGTCTCGGTCTCGGACGCGAGCCGCCAGGTTCCGCTCCTCCGTGCGGTGAGCACTGATTGCGAATGCGGTCGCGGTCTGCGTCTCATCAATGCGCTGAGCGCCAGTTGGGGCTACGACCGCAAGCACTGGGGCAAAACCGTCTGGGCCGAGTGCAAGGTGCCAGCCGGATGACGACTTCAGCGGCATGGCACCCACTGCTGGAGAGCGATCAACTGGCGTACGTTGTGGCCCGCATGAGGGCGAAACGGCAGCGGTACTTCTGTGGCCCTTGTTCAAGGTACCTCGGCTCCTACCATCGGAGGAGGACCTATGACTACGGGTACTCGGCCCAACGACTGGTCCATTCCGATCGTCTGCAGGGCGCGGCAGCTGACGCTCTTCGAGCCCCCGCTTCTCGCCGAGCCCACTGGAGGTATTGCGACAAAGCGGTCGGCCGTATTTGGTCGAAGAGCTCTTCGCCCAGTGGACCGTGTCGGTGCTGGAGGGGATGCCGGGGTTTGCGCGGCTGTCGCACTGCGGCCCTATCGTCGAGTGGGGCGACAGGCCGCTGGCGCTCAGCCGACCGGGCGAACGCCAGCGGTTCCACGGCTGCATTCCCTGCCCGAGGAACCTGCTGGGGCCCTGTGGGTTACCTTCCGGCGCGGGAGGCATGGCTCGGTGCCCGGACGGAGGTCCTACGCATCTGAGCTGCCGCCCGGCCGGGTGCCGCTCCTTTGCGAGAGCGTGCCGGCCGTCGCCCGCGGCGACCGGCACCTAGCCGTCCTCGATGTCACGTCCCTGCTCTGGTGGCGCGCTGGCCACCCCGCTACGGCGCCGTACCAGACCGGCTCCTACAACGCCCGACGGAACACTTCCGTCCTGACCGGAGAGCTGATGACTGCCCTACTGAGCAGTCGCCACACCTGGCGGCTGCACCTCAGCGAGGCCCCGCTGCCTGCCATGCTGTCGCGTGAAACCGACGTCGTCCACGTCGGCATGGGCCTTGGCATGGCCGCGCTCGACGCGATGATCGATGCCGGGAAACGGGTCGGACCGCTGCTGTGCTGCATCGCCCACCGACAGTTGCGCGTGCCGGTCGAGTCCGGTACCGCCGACCTGTGGTGGGCCCCCCACTCGGTATGCGAAGCAGGCCAGTCGCTGCGGTGCTCGGAATACGGCGCCCGGTCAGGCTGCCAGAACCGTTTCTGGGTCATCCCACCCGAGCCCCGAGCCTGCCCGACCACAGACCCGGGGATTCTGCACGACCGTCTCAGCCTGGTACGCGCCCAGTTGCGGGACGCCGATCGGTACCCCATGGGGCTTCGCGCACAGGAGATGTGCCATGTCTGATCACACAGCGCAGGCGCCGACGCGGCGCACCCGGCGACACCGCGCGCCTGCCGGCGACAGCGTAGACCTTCCGCCAGCGTTCGCGGGGAGCGCTCTCGCAGGAGTGGCTGTGGGTGGTGGATGGCTGCTCGACGGCTTCGACGTGCTGCCCACGCCCGTCGCTGTCGCGACAGCTGCGGCCACAGCTGGCTGCGTGTTGTGGCGGACCGGAGCGCGGGTACTCAGAGCCCGGCGAAGCTCCGCCCGTTTAAAGGCAGTTCGTGCGGAGCGTGACAGCGCCTTCCAGGCGCTGCATTGGGTCATCGCTGCCGTCGGTAAGGGCCGGCAAAGCATGCGCTGGACCGCTGAGCAAGTTGAGCAGGGCACCGCACACACCAGCTTCCCGGCGCTCTCGACGCCGGTCTGCACGGGAGATCCGCGCACCGACGCGGTAGCCCTCCTGGAGCAGGCGTTTGAGGAGGCGCGGCGGACGGTGGTGGCTGCCGCGGCCCGTCAGGACCAGAAGCTCAACGCTCAAGCGGAACTCGCGGAGATCTTCAAGTCGGTCTCTCCTCGTCTGCAGAGTCTGGTCAACCGCAGCATCTCCGTGATCTCCGATGTCGAGAGGGATATCGAAGACCCAGAACTGATGGCCGGCGTTTTCCGCGTGGATCACCTGCTGGCCCAGATTCGGCGCGAGGTCGAAAGCCTTGCCGTCCTGGGGGGCAACACCCCTTCGCGGGAGAGTACGCCGGTCCTGCTGGCCACGGCGATCCGACGAGCCGTCGCAGAGATCCCCGAGTACCAGCGCGTCCGCGTGGCGCCGTACCAGCACACCGCAGTCGCTTTGCCGGGTTATGTAAGCCCTAACGCAGTGCACTTGCTTGCCGCCCTGCTGGAGAATGCCACCGGTTTCTCCAGGGACCGTGTGGAGGTCTTCACCCACCAGACGGACGATGGGATAGCCATCGAGGTAGTTGACCGCGGCGTCGGCATGTCGCAGCGAAAGCGGGAAGCGCTCAACCGTCTGCTGGCAGCTCCCGAGGCCGAAGACCCCCGCGTTCGCCTGCGGGAGGGGAAGATCGGTCTCCTCGTGGCAGCCCTCCTTTCAAAGCGGCACAAGATCACCATTCAGTTGGGGCCCAACATCGTCGGCGGGACCCAAGCCGTCGTCGTCATCCCCCGAGAGCTGCTCGTCTCCGCCGACATGCAGAAGCTGAGCAGGCACGCCGCTCAGGACCAGTGTCCCTCCGTACCCGCCGGCTCCGCGCGGCGCGAGCAGACGCCTGCCCTGCAAGACACGGCCGAACTGCCCGGGCGTATCCCGGCTGCTGCACCAGATGAAGCCACCTCCGCGGCTTCGCCCCCGCACAACGGAAGCCGGCCGCCCCTGCCCCGACGCGGAGCGACCGATCAAAACATCCCGCCTCTGGCAGAGCATGCCCCAGCAGCTCCGACGGGAACTGCGACCGGCGACCTCATGGCGAACTTCCGCTCCCGCCGTCCGGTTGGCGAAACCCCCGCACCTTCGCCACCCGCCGACTGAGTTCCTTTGCCTGTTTTCAACCCCCACTTCGACCAGGAGAAATCCGTGAGCGATGTCTTCCCCTCCGACGACACACTCCCGCATGAACAGCACATGGCGCACGCCCGCGAGCAGCTCAGCGCGCTGCTCGACCAACTGCTCAAAAAGGCTCCCGGGACCACCGGGGCACTTTTGGGTGCCAATGACGGGCTGAAGATGGCCTGGACGGCCGGCCAGCCGGTCGACGGTGCCGACAGCCTCGCCGCCGTCATCTCCGGCCTGTACTCGCTCGGACGGGGGTACTTCAAGGACACCGCGGGCGGGATCCGTCAGGTCGTCGTCGAGCACGATGGCGGAAGCCTTTTCGTGATGAGCGCGGGCGCGAAGTTCAAGAACCCCAAGGCGGTGGACTCCGTCCTGGCCGTTGTGGCCACGCCCGACGCGGACCCGGGCCAGGTCGGCCACGAGATGCTTTCCTTCATCCAGGGCCTGGAGGAGGTCCTGGTCGTTCGAGCCCGGACCAACCCGTTCAGCGGGTCGGGGCTGTGAGGTGGAGTTCCGCGGCGGTTGGGCGGACAGCTCTTCGGAGGACGTCCGCCCTTACACGGTCACCGGGGGCCGTACTCGTTCCAGTCACCCGCTGCATCTCACAACCTGCCTCGTCACGCGGCCGTCGGCACCCGGGATAGTCCACCCAAGTCCCGAGGGCGAGGCGCTGCTGCTGCACTGCAGTGGTGTCCCCCGCTCTGTCGCCGAACTCGCCGCCCTGATGCACCAGCCCGTGCAGGTGGTGAAGGTCCTGATCGGAGACCTTCTCGACTGCGATGCGCTGACGCGGGCCAATCCTGCCAACCCCGACGGCACCACAGCCGATCCCGACGGACAGCTACTGGAGGCACTGCTTCATGGCCTACGCACTCGGCTCTGAACCAGGGAGCGGCACGGCGCTCCCTACGGCGGAGCTGAAGATCGTGGTGGCCGGCGGCTTGGGTGTCGGCAAGACCACGATGGTCGCAGCCCTCAGCGAGATTGAGCCGTTGATGACAGAGGAAATCCTCACCGTCGCCGGCCGTGACATCGACGACCTGACCAACGTGGCACAGAAGACCACGACCACCGTGGCCATGGACTTCGGCCGGATCACCTTCCCCGATCCGCCGCGCCCCATGACCCTGTTCCTGTTCGGCGCGCCAGGACAGGAGCGCTTCTGGTTCACCTGGCGGGACCTCACGCGTGGTGCGGTCGGTGTTGTCGTCCTCGCTGACACCCGGCGTCTGGAGGATTCCTTCGCCGCGGTCAGCTACTTCGAGCAGCGGCACATGCCGTTCGTCGTGGCCGTGAACGAGTTCGACGGCGCATACCGCTACACGCCCGACGAGGTGCGCCAGGCCCTTGAGCTCGGTCCCGGAACTCCGGTCCTCACCTGCGATGTCCGCCAACGCGCCTCCGCCAAGGCCGTTCTGATCCGGCTCGTCGAGCACAGCATCCACCGTCGCCTCACCTCCGGAGCCCCCGCATGACCTCCCCTGCCAGCACCCCACGCCCCGCCATGCCGCACGCCGAGCGAGAGTCCGTGCTGCGCGCCCGCGGCCTGACCGGACCCGAGCCGGAACTCGACGCGTTCGCCACGCAGCTGGCCCAGGAAGCCGATGTTCCCTACGCCATGGTCAACATCTTCGGGGACCAGCAGTACTTCTTCGGGCTCCACACACCTGGCGAGGACAGCGAGCTGCCGGCCGTCGGCCGCAGCATGCCCCTCGATCACGGCTTCTGTCCCGAAGTCGTTGACCGCAAGAAGGCCCTGGTCCTGCCCGACGTGTTCTCCTCACCCCGGTTCGCGGGCAATACCGTCGTCGATCTCATCGGCATCCGCACCTACGCCGGCGCTCCCCTCCTCCACAGCGGCATGGTGCTCGGCACCGTGTGCTTCGTCGGCCCTGTGGAACGGGACCTGAGCACCGGGCGGGACTCCCTCGCGCTGATCAAGCGGCATCGCGACGGCGTCATGGACTTCCTCTGCCAGCGCGCCGGGCTACAGCCGTAGCCCGTACCCGCACTTCCGCAGCCAGAGCGACCGTCAACGAAGGGATCCCACACGTGTCCAACGCCTATCTCGAAGAGCGTCACGAGCGACTCCGGGCCGACGTGCGGGCTTTTGCGGAGTCCGAGGTTGCCCCGCGTGTGGTGGACATGGAGCGAAGCGGAGCAGTTGAAACGGAACTGGCAGCGGCCATCGCCCGGCAGGGGTGGATCGGCGTCACCGTCGACAAGGACTACGGCGGCATGGGTGCCGGCCACCTCGCGAAGACCATCATCATCGAAGAGCTGTCCCGGATCAGCGCCGCCATGGGCGCCATGGTCCAGGCGTCCCAGCTCGGTGCCGCAAAGATCATCCACTTCGGCAGCGGACAGCAGAAGCGTGCATGGCTTCCCCGGGTCGCCGACGGCTCGTGCCTGCCCACCATCGCCGTCACCGGGCCCGAATCCGGCAGCCACGTGCTGGGCATGCAGATGACCGCACGCCGCGAAGGACGTCACTACGTCCTCAACGGCCGCAAGGTCTACGTCGGCAACTCTCACATCGGCGACCTCCACGGGGTCGTCGCCCGCACCGGCGAGGGCTCCCGGGGACTCACTGCCTTCCTCGTCGAAGCAGACCGCCCCGGCCTGACCCTGCCTCCTCCCGCACCAACCCTCGGACTCCACGGCTTCAGCTTCGGCGAGCTGCACTTCGACGACTGCCGCATACCGGTCAGCAACCGCCTCGGCGAGGAAGGAGACGGCCGGGACGTCGCCGACTCCTCCAGCGTCCTGTACGGGCGCCTCAACCTCGCCTCAGTCGCCCTCGGCCTCCACCAGGCCATCCTGGAACAGACAACCGCCTTCGCGAGCGAACGTGAGCGCTACGGCAACCCGCTGCACCACCTGCCCAATATCAAGATCAAGATTGGGGAGATCCAGTCACGCGTCATGACGGCCCGGCTCGCCGCCTACCACGCCGCCCACCTCCTGGACACCGGTAAGGGCAACGACGCCGAGCTGATGAACGCCAAGCTCATCAACGTGGAACTGGCCCTGGACTCCGCCCGATCAGCCATGGAGATCCACGCCGCAGCCGGGCTGATGGCCGATGTCCCCATCAGCCGCTACCTACGCGACGCACACCACATCCTCGCCCCCGCCGGCACCTCGGACGTCCAGCGGCTACGCCTCGCCGAGGTCGCCCTCGGCCAGAGCAAAAGCCGGTGGTCGCAGCTCCTGCCCACTTTGCCTTCCTCCAACCAGCCGCGCCCGGCCCTTACCTGACACCACCACGATCCAGATGTCACTGCATCTGCAAGCCCAGGCCGCCTTCGGCGTCTACGCGGCCATAGACGAATAAACGCGGGCGGTTGCCGGAGCGCCGCCGAACTGCACAACGCTGCACGCGTCGAGCTGCCCGTACGCACCTTCACCACGGAGAACCGCCTATGCCCTCTGGAAACCAACACGACCTGGCAGCATGCCTCCCTCTGCCGCCAAAGCTGTCCAGTGCACATCGACAGATGCTGGTTCTGCTCGCCGACGGTCTGTCCAACAAGGACATCGCGAGCAGACTGAGGTGGACTGCCGACACCGTCCGCGCCTGTGAAGAACCTCTCTTCGCCCTCCTGGGAACCCGGACCCGCGAGTTGGTAGCTGCCCGCGCAGTTGCTCATCGTTTGGTCTCCGCCGAGAACCTGACCGATCTGCCGATCGTGCGCCCGGTGGTCCGCCCCAGCAACCAGGGTTTCCTGGAATGCATGGTCAACGGCTTGACCGTGGAGCAGACGGCCAGCACCCTCCAGCGGTCCTCGCACACGGTGCGTGACATCATACGGCGCCTGCGCGACGATCTGTGTGCGCCCAACAACACGAAAGCGGCAGCGGTCGCCACACTGCTGGGGCTCGTCAGCTGCCACCAGGTGGACCGCCGGTTCCCGGACATCCCCTTCGGTGAACTCCCCGACGCCACCCCGTCTCCAGGCTGTGAATCATGCTGACCGCTACCCCGACAAAGCCGGTCGACGCACCCGTGCTTCCGCTCGTCCTGCCCGCACGGCCTGGCCCGGCCGACCCGTGCCAGGAGGGCTACACCCTGCTCGGCGAAGCCTGGCGAAGCCCGACAGTGACGTCGGTCCCAACCGGTCGGCGGTTCGACATCGTGCGGACGCCCGAAACCTGCGGCGCGCACGTACTCGACCGCCTCCGGCGCCACGCCGTGCGCCATGGCGCCGTGTTCACCGACAACGGAATGTGGCACTTCTTCGTCCCGCCGCGCTCCGACGTCATGGTGGCGGGCATGAACTGGGAGGATCCGGCGACCTACGTGTCCGGGACACACGTATCCATCCCGCCGCGGGGCGCGCGGGCCCACACTCATGCGACGCTTCGTTGGATCACCCGCGAGCCGGCCGGTCACCTGTTCACAGCCCCTCTCCACCTGTGGGCCGTGTTCCGTGCGCTGTCCGCGCCTCTCCCGGCCGAGGTGTCCGTGGCCGCACATCCGGGAGGCCCGCAGTGGTGACCGACCGGCGTGCCCTTCCAGAAGAGACCACTGCAGCCGTCATCCACGCCGCAAGCGCCGAGCTGGCGACCGCCCTCCACACAGCTGGGCTTCGACGCACCCTTTTCAGCGCGGATCCCAGATGCCGCCGCTGCAACGCCCCGCACGAGGTCGTGCTCGGCTGGATGAGCATCGATCAGACCGAGCGCCTCGCGGTGCTCGTCGAGCGCGGCAACCAGCTCAGCCCATGACCACGGCCGCCGGCCTCACCTGAAACTCCGCGAGGCCCGGACCGCCCCATCCGCACCCACGCGCCCACGCGCGAGGAGAATCCCCATGGCACTACTCATCGAGGACCACGCCCTCATCGGCCACATGCACACTGCTGCCCTCGTCACACGAGACGGAGCGTTCAACAAGCTGTGTCTGCCGCGGCTTCGGCTCCGCGGCCGCCCTCGCCGGCCTGCTCGCAGCGTGACCTGAGGCTGCCGCCCGCCTTGCGAGGGCGTGTCACCGGACTTCGCAGCCGCCAGCCCTGTCCGGCACGCTCCTGGCTGCCCGTCCCTGGCGCTCCGCTACTGCCGTCACCGGCGCTCACCCACACAACCCCTGAGGAACCATCCGAATGAACACCGACGCGACGCTCGACAGGATCTACAAGCTACTGGAGGAGGAGGCTCAGGGCCTCTACCGATCCCTCGGCCTGCTCCCGGTCAGTGACGTCGACCCGGACATGGCTGCTGCCTCCTGCCAGATGGGCTGGGGTCATGCCGAATGGGGGCTGGAGATCCTCGCCGAGCAACAGCTCCTGGAGCCGCACCAGGAGCACGGATCCCGCATCCGGTACCGGCTGGTCCCCGCCGTACGCGACCACGCCCGGTCGCTGGCCGTGCAGCATGATCCGGAACAGGGCCGCGTCCTTGTTCTGCGCCGGCTCTGCGAGTGGATCCTGGCGAACGCTACCCACGTCCAGCTCCGTCTCACACCGGCGCAGGCCACGCTCCGGCGTTCGGCCATGACCATGGCGCCGGCCGGGAAGGCACCGTTCGATGATGACGCCGAAGCACTGGGGTGGCTGGCCTCGTACGGGTCCAGCCTCCTGGACGTCCTGGGCGCGGCGGAGGCAGCCGGATGGGACGACATCGTCTGGCAGCTCGTGGACAGTTTCTGGCCGCTGTTCCAGCGCAGGCACCCGTACAAGCTGTGGATCGCCGCCCACGAGATCGGCCTCGCGGCCGCGCGCAGAGCGCGCAACGACGCGGCCGTGCGGCAGATGCTCGCCTCCGGCGCGATCGGCCTGAGCTCAGCGGGACGCCTGGACGAGGCCATCACCTGGTTCGGCCAGGCCCTCGACGCCGCCCTCAGACACGAGGACGCCCGTGACGCGGGTCAGGCCCTGCTCGGCCTGGGATCCTGCCACTACAGCGCCGGCCGCCCGGACCAGGCCCTGCCGTTCCTGACCCAGGCCATCTCACGATGGAACGAGTGCGGCTACCCCCGCGGTGTCGCCCTGACGACGATCGTGCTCGGCGAGATCGCCCTCGACCACCCCGACCGGGCACTGAAGCTGTTTGACCGGGCACGCACCATGCTGCTGGACGCTGGCGACCCCTACAACGCCAGCCACGCGCTCCTCCTCCAGGGCCACACCCGCATCCTCACCGGCGACCGCGACGCCGGCGTCCGCAACCTGGAAGACGCTCTGGCCGCACTCACCGACGTCGGCAGCACCCGGTGGCGGGCCTACGGCCTGGAACTGCTCGGCCGCGCCCACCGCGACCGCGGCGAAGTTGAAGCGGCCCGCGCATGCTTCCAGTTGGCCATGGACCTGTACGCGGACATCAGTCCGGCTCGCGCCAAGCGGACGCAAGCCCTGGCGGACAGCCTGTGACCGCAGCCGCCCGCGGGGGCAGGGGCACCCCTTGTTGGTGGCCACTTCCCTGCGGCACCTCCTGCACACGAAGGGGAGTCCGCCCAATGCCCGCCCAGGCCGGGCACCCTCGCGGTTTCCCGAAACATTTGTCAGCAGACCTGTCGGCCGTGAACACCGTCCCTTGCCCATACACGCCTTCCCTGCAACCCCGCTGAATGAGACACGTGCGTACCGTCAGTTCCACCAAGACCGTGCCGGGCTTCCGCACCTGGCACACCGACTTGACCCTGTCACCCGCCGCGAGCGAGCTCTGTCTCAACGTTGCCCAGCTGTCCAAACTTGTCCAGGCCGGATCCAAGACTGCTGCCCGCGGACGCAGAGACTCCAACAGCAGAGCCGCGCACCCTCTGTTCGCTGCCACTCGCATGAATTCCCCAGCTGCCGGCGGGACCGAGCGGCCGCATGCTGGGCTTCCGGTGAGCGTGCGCGTCCAATCTCCCGAGCAGCTCAACTGGCAGCCTCTCCTGGACAACGGAAGGATCATCCGTGCTGTCACTTCCTTCGTCGAGAACACCTACCGCCCGGGACGATCGCTCCAGTTGCAGGTCATCGCCAACCCCGCCCGCCGGGCACACTCCACACACCGGCGCATCAGCCTGGAAAACCCCATGGAGGTCAGGGCCTGGCTGGATCGGCGTCTGGCCAGCCACGGCCTCGCAGTTGACCCGGGACGCATCCAAGTCGGCCCGCCCCGGTGGATCATAGGCGTCAAAAAGTCCGGTGAACGGTTCGAGATCGTCACCAGGACCCTCCAGGCCCGCGCGACCGTCCGTGACGCCGCCCTGGTCCACGAACTTCTCCGGACCGGGCTCGGGCAGGGAAAGGCGTATGGATGCGGCCTGGTGCTAACTGACCACAACAGGCTGAAAGAGCAGTAAGATGATGGTGCACTGCGCGGGATTCCAGTGGTCTTCTTGCACGCAGTTGCCCCTTACATATTCTCCACACCACCCGTGGAGCTGCGCCTCCCTCTCCACCCTCGTCGTGGAGCTCCCGGCGGCGTCATTTGCTTCGGCACTGTACGCCGCAGAGTCCGTCCTTGGCCCGTCGCATCCGCCGAGCGCAGGGCCCGCCCGGGAGTTTTGCTGAAGACGACCGAGGAGAGGCCGCACCATTTCGTCCCACCCGGCGGCTTACCGCTACCCGGCCATACCCCAATCCGCCGGCAGTTGAAAGATGGTCATGATCAGCGTAGACGTCGCGAACGCGACACCCCGCACTACGAAACCAGGCGAACCGATAACCGTCATACTCACGGCGGCCACGCCGCGGGTGGAGAAGGCCACCCGATCGGCTCTGTCCAACGGCCGGGCTGAAATCGTTCCCGCTGAGGGACTGGTGGCCAAGAGGGCCGCCTTCACCCGCCGCCAGGTCGACTGCGGACTCCCGCTCCGGCGGCTCATAAAACGGATCAGTCGCTCTCCTGGCCGGCCTCGCCTCCGGCTCTAGCGCCAGCGCGCAAGGCCGCCCGATCAGCCCAGACGTACCTGCTACTCCGCCCCAACCTCGCGAAATCGACGCTCAGCCGAGGGCCATGAGCAGACCAGCTCTACAGACCAGCTCTCTCGTCAGCAAGGTCAGCCACCGACCCCCCACCTGCTCGGGAAATTCTGAAGTGTTCAGCGTGATCAGAGAGATCATCGGCATTTTACTGATGGCGGAACCGGCGGATTCCCCTTATGGGTAAGACAAACACAAGGTCCCTGCTCCGCCGGATGACGAACCCGGTCCCTCGCCCCAGGGACTGCCCGGCGGAGTAGGTAACCGCCCTCCCTCGTGCTGACCCCCGATGCACTGGGGAGGGCGGCAACAACACCTGTGTCACCAACCCTCAACCCCCTATAGCTCAGTCAGGCAGAGCCCGAGTACCAACCAGCTGGTACTAGCGTGTTCCCTTTTCACGTCGATGCTTCCTCCTTTTTCAAGATCTTTTTGGGCGGGCATCCGGAGACCCCGGTTCGAATCCGGGCGGAGGGTCCATTCTTTCCTCCTACGCGGCCACCAACCGCCAACCCACGACAACCCAATGATGCCGACCAGTTCGAGCTCACCCGAACCTCAAAAGACCACCCACTTCCCGGCACGGCGTGTTTCTACCTCGGCGTTTTCCGCGCCCACCCCCCACTTGACCGCCAGCTGATCTGCTGACTCTTCCCACACAAGCCGCCACTCTGGAACGTTCCTTCATGCGCACTGCACACAAGGCCCTGTTCATCTTTCCCTTCGCACCACTCTTTTCCGGATGCCTCATACCGGGCCTGGTGAAGCGCCGCCAGACACACCACCCGGAACCGGCCCCGCAGCACAGCACCGGCCAGAACTGACACCACCCGCCACGACAGCACCCGTTGACATCCGGGCAACCTACCCGGCGTCCGATTCACCCACCACAGGATCACACGTGACCGAGATCGTCGTCCTCGACGACACCCGCCGCCACCCGGAACTGACCGAGCGCATCACCGAATTGCTGAGCGAGGTCGCCTCGCCAGTAGCGGAGGTCACCGGCCTTGCCCTTCCCCCGACTGTCCGATTCCGCCTCGTCACCCCGCGGGCGTGGCGGGACGAAACCATCAAGAGCCAGCGGCGCACCCTCACCCGGGACATCGCTGACCTGCCCCTGAAGCCCGACGACATCAGCCCAGCCCAGACCGCCCTCAAGTTCATGCGAGTGATCCCGGTGCTGGTCTGGCCCCTGGTGGTCGGGGCGACGATGGCGGCGGCCGACGGCCAGGAGGAGACACTTGCCGCGCCCTGGGCCCTGCACCACAGCGGACTCCTTGCCGACGAACCGTCGCTTGTCCAGATGCTCGCCCATGAACTGACGCATCACCTCCAAGCCGCCGCCATCGCCGATAACACGGGATGGCGCACATGGTTCCCGACGCAGCGGAACCTGCCCCATTCCCGCATTGTGTCGACGGTCGTCGAGGGGCACGCCCGCTGGACGGACCAGCAGGTCACCACACGCCGGTACGGTGCACCAGTCGATCACAACCGGGCTCCGAAGTCGCTGCGCCACCGCATCCACAGCCGGATCCCCGGGATCCGCCACCTTGGTCCGAGCCCCGCCGCCTACAGCGCAGGGGCCCGCTTCTTCGAATCCGTGGCCGCCAGCGCAGGCGTCGACCACATCAACAGGGTCTGGAAGGACCCCTCGTTGCTGCCCACCCAGGACGAGTTCGCGAGCCCGCTCTCCTGGCTCGACCGCACCGGCATCTGACCCGACCCTGCACCTCTGAAAGTACCCATGCAGAACATCACCACCGCAGTACCCAACTCGGCGCGCGTCTGGAACTACTGGGCCGGCGGCAAGGACTACTACGAAGCAGACCGCCAGGCGGGCGACGCCTACGCCGCCATCGCACCGCACATTGATGCGATGGCCCGCTCATCGCGTGAGTTCCTGGTCCGTGCCGTGACCTGCGCGGCCGGCGAACTGGGCGCACGGCAGTTCCTCGACATCGGCACCGGCCTGCCGACCCACCACAACACGCACGAGGTCGCCCAGCTCATCGCCCCCGCGTCGCGGATCGTCTACGTCGACAACGACCCCGTCGTCCTCGCCCATGCCAGAGCCCTGCTCACCAGCACGCCGCAGGGCAGTACCGACTACATCGACGCCGACCTGCACAACCCGGAGACAATCCTCGACGCCGCCCGCCGACTCCTGGACTTCGAGCAACCCGTGACGATGATGCTCATGGGCATTCTCGGCCACATCCAGGACTACACGGAGGCCACAGAGATCATCCGCCACCTCACGGCCGCCCTGCCCGCCGGCAGCCTCTTCATCCACTACGACGGCATCAACACCAACGCCGCCCTCACGAAGGCACAGGCCGGCTACGACGCGACCGGAGCCATCCCCTACGTCCTGCGCAGCCCCCAGCAGATCGCCGCCTACTACGACGGAATGGAGCTGCTGGATCCCGGCATCGTCCCGTGCTCCCTGTGGCGCCCCGACCCCGGCCCCACGCCTGCGCCGACAGACGTCATCGGAGCCGTCGCGTACACGCGATAGTCCTCACCGCGGCGGGCGAGACCCGCAGCCCTCCCACAGAAATGCAGCCGGCCGTCCCGGCAAGCCAGGCTGCCGCCTCGCCGGCCAGGCCCGCACCACAGACACACCAGCGGGAGGCCCAGAACCCGCCTCCGCCCAGTCACCGCCGTGCGCTGGTGCATTGCCCGCAAGACCTCACAGCCGTCCAGGCGCCAGGCCCGTACTCCTCCCGCCGGGTCGAGCCCTGCCGGTCCCGGCGGCGACCGACGCCAGCGGGGGCGCCGATCTCGATCCCTCACCCCCGCCCCAACCCCAGGAGAATCACTGTGACCACATCCGACCCCGACACCCGCTACCACGACCTGCCCCCCGCCGCCGCCGACCTGTACCGGCGTCTGGGCGCCTTATTCGCCACGCCGGTCGACACCACCCTGGCCACTGCCGTCACCGGCCTGCCGCGGGCAGAGACGGAAGACGCCCTCGCAGCACTGACCTCCGCTCAACTGATCGACCCCACCGACGCGGACGTGAATCACAGCACCCTCTACCAGCTCCGCGACCACACTCACGCCGCCACCAAGTTCGCCGAGAACGCGACAGCAGACCGCGCCGAGGTCCTCCGACGCGCCCTGGACCACCTCCTGGACACCACATCCCGCGCGGAGCGACGGCTCACCCCGACCCACCGTCCGCTCACCCGGGACTACCTCTACCCGCCCGCCGAGCCGGTACGATTCGACACCGACGAGGACGCCTTGGGCTGGCTGCGGGCACACCGGCACACCCTGCGCTCAGCCGTCACCGCGGCGGAAGCCGCGGGGATCGACTCGATGGTGTGGCAGCTCACCCATGCCCTCTGGCCGCTGCTGCGTGCCGACCATGACTACCCGCTGTGGGACACCACTCACCAGGTGGCGCTGGGCGCGGCCCGCCGCTGCGGGAGCCGCGTCGCCGAGGTGGAGATCCTGGGCACGTGGGCTGTGGGACTGCGCAGCACCGGCCGCCACACCGATGCCATCGAAGTGTTCGACCAGGTCCTGCGGCTCGCCCGCACGTACGACGACCCGCGTACCGAGGCACAGGCGTTTCACGAACTCGGCGCGACCCACCTCGCGGCCGGCCGTCCCCAGGAGGCGGAGTCCCTGCTCCTCCAGGCGCGGAGTCGGCGTACTGCTCTCATGCGCCAGGCCGAGGCTGACGGCGACGCGGATACCGAGCGCACGTTCCGCCGCGGGGTAGGCATCACCGAGGTGTGTCTGGGCGAGGCTCAGATCCTCCAGGGCCGGGCATCCGAGGCGGTCGTGACACTCACCTCCGCCCGCACCACTCTCCTCACGGTCCCCGACGCCCTTGACACAGCACGGGCCCTCGCCCGGCTGGGCCGCGCCCACGCACTCAACGGCAACCACGACCAGGGCGAGCAGTACGGGCAGCAGGCCGTGGCCGAGTTCGACCGGACAGGCTCAGGGCGCTGGCAGGCACGCGGCCGTGAACTGCTCGGACAAACCCTTCAGGAGGCAGGCCGCCCCGAGGATGCCCGCCGCCTGTACCAGGAGGCAGTCAACCGTCACACGACGCCCAGTGACCGGGCTGACCGCGCCCGCGTCCTGCAGCGCCTGGGCACACTGCCCACGACCGAGGGCGACGGCAATGACAGCATCTGACGGGATCAACCTCGCACAGTTCGGCTCCAACCTGGTGGGCCTGCCGACCGTCGTCGATCTCGACGCTTTGCGGATCACAGCAGATGCCGGTACCTGGAACCTGGGCAGCCAGTGGTTCGACGACCTCACCAAGGCGCCAGACAGTACGCGCCCGCCATTGCTCAGGCCGTGACGAACTGGCCTGACGAAGCCAGGGTGGTAGTCGTTACGTATTCCTCTGTGGAAACGCCTCCTCCCTGGCCGACCGCTACCCCGCCCATAGCAATGGATTCCGATGTAGCCCAGAACTGCCTCAGAATTTGAAAGGGATTCAATTGACCACGACGGACTCTTCCACCCCGCCAGGCGAGACAACTGCCTCTGATGGGGTGAATCTCGCCCCATCAGAGGACGGCTCTCCTAGGGTTTCGCCTGGCGGCCAAGGGTTGTCAGTGCGTGAAGCACAAGTACTACAGTTCATCAAGACCTACAGTGACGAGCAAGGTTACGCACCCTCACTTCGCAATATTGCTGATGCGGTCGGGGTAACCAGCACGTCCACTGTCGCAAATCAGATCAGAAATCTGAAAAAGAAGGGCCGGATCACGCACCATCCACTCCGGTCTCGCACCTACCAAGTGGTGCCCGATTCCAAAACCCCTGACACGACACAAGACGAACCCAAAATTCCGCTGTGCAGCCTCCTAGTAACCAACAGCAGTACCGAAGAGACGCCAAGTACGGTTTTCGTTCTCCAGGTCATGCTCGCTCCCGCCGTCGGCAACGCTCTACTCAATGGCGCTTTGCTGACCGTGCAGCAAAGCCCACCGCCCGGTCCCGATGCCCCAACCAGAATCGACCACGCCACACTCCTCGGCCAGGTAGTAGCCGTCACACACCCTCTGTAGCTGGTCCGTGACGAGATCCGACGCGTGCTCAGGCGTTCATCCTGCGGCTGCGGCTGCGGCTGCGGCCGGGCCTGCTGGGCCTGGTACTCACCAGCGGACATCCCTAACAGGAGGATCATGTCTCCCCGCAAGCGCCTCATCCGAGTCGCCAGTTGCAATATCGAACTGCGCCTGCGGGCAGGGGCCGCAGGATGACTCAGGCCGCGCAGACAGAACTGCCTACCAAACATCTGCAATCTCGTCAGCCCGAACCGCCTCCACCCCGAAAAGGTGCTAACCGCGGGGCCGAAATGGCGATACTTTACCAG
Organism: Streptomyces sp. NPDC001270; assembly: GCF_042896695.1. Classification (NCBI taxonomy): domain Bacteria; kingdom Bacillati; phylum Actinomycetota; class Actinomycetes; order Kitasatosporales; family Streptomycetaceae; genus Streptomyces; species Streptomyces sp. NPDC001270. The sequence continues at coordinate 91,662 of NZ_JBIAXM010000032.1, forward strand.
TCGGGCGGATACCGAATGGATCAACTGGAAGAACTATACGACCTTTGTGTTCCGAGGGTCCGCTCCGTACTCCTGGACCAGGGCGTAGAGATACGGAAGGGCGACCGGTCACCCTTGCCCGATCCAGTGACGGTCACTATGGCGCTCCTTTACAACCTGGGACTCAGTATCGCTCGCGTCGGCTGGCTGTGCGGTTACAGATACGGAACAGCGCGAAAGACGCTGCTCGATGCGGGTGTCCAACTTCGCGGTCCTGGCGGCAGCAAGCAGATCGACGTGCCCCGTCTCGTCAGGCTGTACGAGAGCAACCTGAGTATCGAGGCGGTTGGCCAGTTGTACGGAATCTCCTTTGGAACGGCGCGAGACCGGCTTCTCGATGCGGGAGTAACCCTGCGACCGGTAGGTGTGAACGTGACCAGGCGAAGCGTCCCTGCATTTGCATCTCCCGCAAATCCACTGCCCGGCAATGCTGTCACACTGCTTCATCGGCAAGGTTACAAAAATCATCACATCATTCAGCTGACTGGTCGATCAACGGAATTCGTTCACCGCCAGCTCACAGCAGCCGGACTGAACGCCCGTGTCACAGCGGACCGACTGAATATCAACACTGAGCAGCTGATCGCGGTATACCGATGCACTGCCTCAAGCGTTGTCACAGGGGCGGTGCTGCGTGTCAGCGCTGATACGGTCCTGGCGCGGCTCCGCGAGGAGGGCGTGAAGCTTCTTGACGCGCCGGCCCCTGACGCCGTGCCTGTACGACTGCCGGAACAAATGCCATGGCAGTACCGAGACCAGGAAATTCTCGCGCACGCTGCTCAGGGCAAGAGCGCTGCCCAGATCGCAGCCGCTGTGGAGGCGCCGGCCGCTGAGATCCTCGACGTCATTCGTGTCTACCGACATAGAGACCGCGTCACGGCCGAGGTCCTCCGCCGCCGTGATCAGGGGGAGAGCGCGGGAGTCATTGCCGTACGGATGGGACTGCGTGTCGACCGTGTCCGAAGTCTGCTGTCCCGGTATGCGACCCGCAAAAGCTCTCGTGTCAACCACTCAAGCGCAGCCCACGGTGCCCGTTGACGACTGCCACACGGCCATTTGACGGCAGCAGGCAAGCCGGGCGAATGCAACTTGACGTGTGGCCGAATACCGACGGCGGCACCCACCGAGGTCCCGGAGAGAAACGCGTCGCAGGCAGCAGGACCCTCTGATGTCGATTCTCCAGGACCTTCGTGGACTACATGTCGCATCGCAGACTCTGTTCGATGCCGTCGGCGACCCGTCCTCGACGAGCGGGTTCTGGACTTCTGCCGACGTCCCACACGCCTGCGGACGCCGAGTTCATCAGCGAAAGACGAATTCTAATGATTCATAATGGTTTCTTCGCAACAACCGGGGAGCTTTCCGGTGAAGGCCGCCCCAGCGAAGACCGCATCGCGCAGACCCCAGGAGCGGTTATCGTCCTGGACGGCGTCTCCACGGTCACCGACGACGAGCCCCGTGGAGGCTGGTACGCAGAGACACTCAGCAACTGTGTGGCCTCACTGCTCGCCGCCGGCCCGGACGCCGACCTCAGGCAGGTGCTCGAACAGGCCATCTCCCGGATCGTCCAGGAGCACGGGCTGGTCGCGGGGACGTCCCCCGCTGCCACCATCGCCATCGTGCGGCTTTACGGCGACACGGTCGACGCGCTAGTCCTGGCAGACACTCCCGTCATCGCCCGCACCGTCACCAGATCCCTCGATGAGGTACGCGACGACCGGCTCGCCCGGTTGATCGCCGGGCGCCCGGAGTACGCCGAGTGCCGTCGGCGACTGCGGGCCGGTCATGGCTTTACGGAGCTGGAACACCGTGCCCTGCTCCAGGAACTCCGCGCCCACCAGCTGCGTCACCTCAACAACGGTGCTCCGAACGGGTACTGGGTTGCCGAGGCGGTCCCCGAGGCGGCCCGTCACGCGGTGGTGCGCTCATGGCCAGTTGCGGGCATCACCGACATCCTCGTGATGACGGACGGCGCGAGTGCCGGCGTCGAGGAGTACGGGCTCTATCCCACGTGGAACGACCTGGCTCATGCCTGTCGCACCGACGGGCCCGACAAGGTGGTGCGCTTCATCCATGACGCGGAGACGGAGGATTCCGACGGCCGACACTGGCCCCGTTACAAGATCCACGACGACAAGACGCTCGCCTACCTCCGATTCGCACCCGCCACCGGCTGGTCCGCATGAGCTGCTTCTGGCTCGCACCTGCACGATCACCCGGGAGTGTCAGCGTGACCAGCGCTGCCACCAGCGACGCAGTGGAAAAGGAGAAGCGGTGATCACCAAGTCACGGAATTCACATAAGCGGGTTCTCCCGCAGTACCTGCCTCTTGGCACCCTGACCGTGATCAATAGCAACCCGGCACTGATGCCCCGTGTCTGGTGTGTTGGACGGCTACGCCGCTGTTCCGTCGGCACGGATCGGGGCTGGGAGGGTGCGCAGGCGTTCGGTCAGCTCGGTAGCCGAGCTGACCGCCGAGGCATCAAGCAGTCGTCCGAGTCTCGTCAGACGGTCGCGGGCGGTCGCCCGGAGCCGTGGTGGGGGGATCAGGTCGAGTACGCCCAGTGCACGGGTGGCTGCCTGGTCCGGAGCGTCGCGAGCCTCCGCAAGCGCAAGGACGAGGGTGGCGGCCACCCACCCCGGCGTCTCGGCGGGCGCAGCGTCGATGGATTCAAGGGCGACAGCGGCGGCCCGGTCGAAGCGTTCGAGGGTCAGGTGAGCCTCGGCGACGTGAAGGCGGTGCTCGGCGCGGTCGTATCCGAAACGTCCAGGCAGTTCGACGCCCGTGCGCATGATCGCGTCACTCTCGTTGACGACATCGTCTGCCTCCGCGGTTCGGCCTGTGGCAGCGAGTGCAGGCAGCAGAGCCCATCCCAGGAGTTGCGCACGCCGCAAGCCTTGGGGCGCGTGCTGGAGTCCGTACTCGGCGTGTCCTCGGGCGTGCTCCCAGTCCTCGCGTGCGGTGGCGACCATGGCCAGCGCCCCGCTGGCCCAAGCGGTGAGCGACGGCTCGCGGGTGGACTCGCCGAGCGCGCCGGCCAGAGTGAGATGGGTTCGGGATCCGGCGCGGTCGTCCAGGTGGTAGGCCAAGTTGCCGAGAAGCGCCGACAGCCAGCCGACCTGTCGGCGAAGGCCCTCCGCGATCTCGCGGTCCGCTCCCGCCACCGCTGTGGAGAGCAGGTTGCGCGTCTCGCGGACCTCTTCCAGCAAGACCGCCGGCGGGTGCTTGCTGTAGTTGAGGGCGTAGTGCTCCACGGCCGCCTCGGCCAGGGCAACGAGGGCGGCCGAGCCGTCCGGCGCCTCCAGGACAGCCCACTGCACGGATTCGCGGATGGCAGGCAGCCCACTGGCGGTCGTCATGGATCCCCTTCGACTGGAATTCGTCTCCTCGTGCTGGAACTGACCGTAGTGCAGTGGCGGCGGGGACGCGCAGGTGCTGCACCACAGGCAGCGTGTCTCCAGGGCGAGCTGGTCGGGGCGCGCCCCGTACGCCCGCGAGATCATCAGCCGGTACTCGTCCCCGGGCTCCTCCTGCCCATGCTCGTACCGGCACAGCATGGCCGGCGTCAGCCCTGGCGGCAGCAGCCCGTCGGATCGGTAGACGGCGGCCACCTCGCGGATCGCCTGGGGCCGCGACCACCCCAGCGCCAGACGCCACGCCTCCAGAGCCGTCAGCTCCGGCAACGCCGACCGGAGGGCGGTCACGATCCGTTCCTGCGTGTGCCCGTCGCGCTGGCACTGAGCGCGGATCCGAGATGCCTCCCTCTGGATCTCCGCGCGACGGCTTCGAGTAACCCTGCCCATTGCCCGGCCCTCCGCCGCTCGGCCAAGTCCCTGAGCCGTCCAGGCCGACGAGGCCCTCGGACGGACATTGCGCAGACCCGTCAATGTTCCTACACAACAACGGCAATGACGGATAGTCAGTCACGAATGCATCGTGATGAGTGGTGTCCACCGTGCTCTGAGCGGCCCTCTGGTCCACCCGTCTGCTCTGGTCTTGGAACGAGGTACGAGCGTCCAGGCCGTCAGGGCTCGCGCCCGGCGGCCGACCCGATGCCATCCCTCTGGCGGCCATAACCGCCTCGTCCGCAACTCGCGAAGGAAGGTCATGGATTTCAGTTCCGTTCCGCTGCCGCGCGGAGCCTTCACCATCGGCAAGAAGTTCGGCTTCGAGGCCGGTCACCGGCTTACCGGGCTCCCGGCCGATCACAAGTGCGCCCGTCAGCACGGGCACAGCTACGAGGTCGAGGTCAGGCTGGCCGCTCCCACCCTGGAGAAGCCCGGCTTCGTCACGGACTTCGGTGACCTCGCCCCGTTCAAGCGATTCCTGGACACCGAGCTCGACCACCGCAACCTGCACGAGATCCTCCCCTTCGAGCCGACCTCGGAGCGCCTGGCCCAGTTCCTGGCCGGCTGGTTCATCCAGAACCTCCAGCCGAAGATCCAGGGCCGCCTCGTCGCCGTCCTCGTCCGCGAGACGGCGAACAGCTGGGCCCGTTTCAACGTGGAGGCGCAGTGACCACCCCCGAGCCGGTCAGCAGCAGCCTGACGGCAGGCGATGCCACGCGCCGACTGATCGTCGCGGAGCGCTTCGGCGTCGAGGTGCCGACCTTCCAGGGCGAGGGCCCGAGTTGCGGACACCCCGCTCTGTTCATCCGCCTGTCCCGGTGCAACTTGACCTGTACCAGGTGCGACACGAAGTACACCTGGGACTGGTCCCGGTTCGACCCGCGCAAGGAGTCGACGAAGCAGACGGTGGCCGACCTCGTGGCCTGGGCCACGTCCTCGCCGGTGGAGCTCGTCGTGATCACCGGCGGGGAGCCGCTGCTCCAGCAGGCACGTCTGGTGCCGCTTGTCGAGCAACTGCTGGCCGCCGGGAAGCGGGTGGAGTTCGAGACGAACGGCACCGTCACGCCGGTGCCCGGGCTGGTGGTCGACGGGGTTCGTTTCAACGTCTCGCCCAAGCTCTCCAGCTTCGGCATGGACGAGGCCAAGAGCGTGGTGCCCGCCGCGTTGGAGGCGTTCGTGGTGTCCGGGCGGGCGGCGTTCAAGTTCGTCGCGTCCTCGGCGGCCGACCTCGACCGCATCTCCGAGCTGACCGACACCCACCGGCTCGCGCCGGTGTGGGTAATGCCCGAGGGCACCACCGCAGAAGCGATCACCGCCACGACCCGGGTCCTGGCGGACACGGTCGCAGCACGACGCTGGCACTTCACCACCCGACTTCACGTGCTCGCCTTCGCGGATGCCCGAGGCCGCTGACCACACGCGCCACCACGCCCCATCCGTTCCCCAGTCCCCGGAAACGAGAGACGCCCATGACGACCTCTATCGCCAGCCCGGCAGCGGCGCCGACCGCCGCCGTCTCCGGGCCCGCCGCGGTCATCGACACCGGCCGGGTCGCCGGCCTGATCCGCCAGCTCCTGGTCGAGCTGGGTGAGGACCCCGCCCGCGAGGGGCTGGCCGGCACTCCGGACCGTGTCGCGTCCTGGTGGAAAGCCTTCCTGTCCCCGGACGGCGCCGCAACGGCCACCTGCTTCACCGAGTCCCAGCTGAGCGATCAGCTGGTCGTCGTGAGCGGCATGAGCGTGTGGTCGCTCTGCGAGCACCACATGCTGCCCATGAACTTACAGGTCACGGCCGGATACGTGCCGGACAGCGAGGTGGTGGGCCTGTCGAAGTTCGGGCGGATCGCCCAGCAATTCGCTGGCCGACTGCAGGTCCAGGAACGCTTCACCCGCCAGGTCGCCGAATACCTCAACGGCCTGATCGGACACGAGAACATCGCCGTCGCCGTGCGCGGCGTACACCTGTGCATGAGCATGCGTGGCGTACGGATGGAGGAGGCCCGCACCACCACGGTGCACTCGGGCGGGCGCTTCGGAACCGACCCCGTCCTTTCCCAGCAGTTCCTCACCGTCACCACCGGGCTGTGGGGGGCTCCGTGATCACCACCGCGGGCATCGACTTCTCCGTCATCGCTCCGCCTGCCTACCTGGAGAACTTCGTCGCCCAGGAGCCGGCCCGCGTCCACCACGTGGCCGCCCAGCACGTGCTGTCCGACGAGATCTACCGGTCCTTCTTCGCTCGCGAGGCCGAGCGAGGCGCCGAGATCATCGTCGACAACGGGCTCTTCGACTTCGGCTACGCCCTGTCGGCGGAAAGCCTCCTCGAAGCCGCGCTGGCGGTGTCCGCGAGGGAGATCATCCTGCCGGACGTCATGCGGGACGGAGCCGCGACCCTGAAGGCGAGCGAGAAGGCCGCGCGCGAGATCCGGGAGCTGTCCGGCGATGCATTCCGGCTGTGCGCGGTGCTGCACGCCGCGGACGATGACGAGTGGCTGCGCACCTACGACGCCTTCGTGACCAGCGACTGGGCCGGGGCCATCGCCCTGCCGGCCTCGCGTCGACCGGATCCCGACGAACAGCTGTGCCGCACCCGCTGGTTGGCAACCGCCTACCTGCAGGACCACGGCATGGTCGACGATCTGCTCGTCTACCGGCTGCTCGGTCTGGGCCGCACCGGGCACCTGGAGCTGATCGAGCAGCGCGAGCACGAGTGGATCTCCTCCGTGGACGGCGCGGCCCCGGTCATTCTCGGCGCGATGGGCATCGCCCTGCTGCCCGAAGGGCCGTACGAGAAGCCCTCCACGCCCCGGATCGAGCAGCTCGGCCCGATCCCCGAAGACCGGTTCGCCCTCATCCGGAAGAACATCTGCGTCGTCCGCGCGGCGGCCGGCAGCACCGTGACGGTCGCCGAGGAGCACCGATGACCCCCTTACTGGCCGACCCCGCCCCCGGGCTCCTGCGCGCCGCCCCGATCGACCCGGCCGGGCACACCATGACCCACGCGAGGCTGCTGCGCTACCTGGAGATCAAGGTCCACCACCTCATCCAGGACCAGGACTGGGACAGCATCCGCGTCATCGGCGGCTACGACCGCACGGCGGTGGTCTCCCGGTACGAGAAGACCGGGAAGCTGTTCAACATCGAGCGGCCCACCGCAGAGATCCACGGCCGTGACCTCGTCGTCAAGGCGTTCCCCGGGGCCGACTACGTCCAGCACTACGCCCTGATCATCGCCACGTACCTGGCCATGACCGGCCGCCCGGCCGGCACCGTCACCTATCAGCCGCCCGAGCAGGAGGAGTGCCGAACGGCGCTCAACGCGCTCGACCTGGAACTGGACGGCGACCTGGTGATCGTCGGCTGGGGCCTTCAGTACCTCGCTCCCGAGAACGGAGTGTGGACCCGCGGACCTGGCTACGCCTGGCAGCGCACCGAAGTCGCCGACCGTCGCGTGGTCTACCTCGGTTTCCCCCACAGCATCTGGGGGGACGTGGCCGGGCGGGTCGTCGCGCGCCTTGCCGAACTCGGCGCCGGCGACGTCGTCTACGTCGGCAAGGTCGGCTCGCTAACCCCCGGCATCGAACCGAACGCCTGGCTGGCGACCGGCAACACCAGCCTGGTACGCGGGGCGATGGTGAGCTGGGACGACTTCTTCGGCGACTACGCCGCCGCCCAGGGCGGGGTGCACAGCGGCCTGCACGTCTCCTCCCCGTCGATCCTGCTGGAGAACCGCGACTGGCTGGTCCAGCACACCGCCTCGTACGCCTTCGTCGACCCGGAGATCGGCCCCATGGGGGCGGCGGCGCGCCAGGCGGGGATCAAATTCGGTTACCTCCACGTCATTTCCAACAACCTCGCCACCCACTATCCCGCCGACCTGTCCAATGAGCGTCACAGCGACGTCCTGCGCCAGCGCGCCGTCCTGGTGGATCGCATCCGCACCATCATCACCGGCCGCCTGACCGCCAGCCCGACCCACACCCTGGGAGAATCCCGATGACGGCGAACGCGCCGACCACCACCGCCGGGAAGCTGATCACCTTCGTCGGCGGTGACGGGGCCGGCAAGTCCACCCTCGCCGCCCGCCTGCACCAGGCCCTGAACGACGCCGGCTACACGGCGGTCCTCATCGGCAAGCACAGCACCGACGTCCCCCAGGACCCGGAGCTGTCCACCTACCTCGACCGCCTCAACGAGCTGGTCTACCGGCGCGACGCCCGCGTCGCCCAGGCATGCGGCGACCACTACTGGCTGCTGGCCCTGGCCTCCTGGTACACCCTGCAGGACCGGCTCGTCATCCAGCCAGCCCTCGCCGCGGGCACCCACGTGATCCTCGACAACGCGCACCACAAGATCCTCGCCCGGTACACGGTCAACCCCGAGGTCTCCCCTGGCCTGATCGAGCAGGTCTTCGCACACCTGACGAAGCCGGACCTGGTGTTCTTCCTGAACATCGGAGCCCGCGAGGCTCTCGTCCGCAAGGGCTCGTTCACTTCCCTGGAGGCCGGCCACGCTGGCGGCGGTGACGAGGATTTCATCCGCTACCAGGACACCGTCCTGCACCAGATGCGCGAACAGGCGGAGCGCGGCGAATGGCTGACGCTGGACGTGGCCCAGTTGGAGCGCGACCAAGTCTTCAAGGCCGCCTCCGCTGCCCTGGCCAACCGTCTGCACCTGACCGTCTGACCCGGCTCTCTCGCCCCGATCGACAAGGAACGCACCATGGACCAGGCCCTGCCCGCGAGCGGGACATACGTCTGTCACGGCATCACCTGGGCGAGTGGAGACCCCCGTCTTCTGCTCGCCCCCGTGACCGGCGGACCGCTCGTCTACGCCCCGGTCACGGGCAGGCGCCTGGGCTACCAGGTGAGCGGTACCGGCCGGTGGTGCACCGGCCGGTACCGGTTCGCCGACCGCGTCCGCGTCCAGGCAGTCGCCTGCCCTGACCGGGCCCCGGCCGATACCGGCGGCCAGTGCGCGGCGTGCGCCGACCGGGACGACTTCCGTTTCGCCCACCGGTTCCATTCCGGCGCGCACGTTCCCGACGCCCTGGCGGCGTACATGGCCCAGCCGCACTGGCTGTACCTGGCGACGTTCGCCGACGGCACGACCAAGGTCGGCACCGCGGCCGAACCCCGTAAGCGCTCCCGCCTCGACGAGCAGGGTGCCCTGATCGCCACCTACCTCGCCCGGAGTCCTGACGGCCGTGCCGTGCGGTTCCTGGAGGATGCCCTTACCCGCCGCCTCGGCCTGACGCAGACCGTGCGAGCCGCAGCCAAGCTGACGGCGCTCGCCGAGCTGCGCGACCTCGCCTCGGCCCGCGCCGCCCACCAGCAGCACCTCGACCGGGTCACCGAGGCCCTGAGCGGCCTGAACGTCCCGGCTACGCCGGAGCCGTGGGCGCCGCCCGGCGAAGGCGACCTGCTGCGGGCGCCGGGGACCGAGCGCGCCTTGTACCCGCACGATCCACGCTCCGGTGAGCACGGGCTGACGGTGCTCTCCTGCCTCGGCTCCCAGGTCCTCACCTCTCTCGACGGCGACGGTGAACAACTGCCCTATCTGCTCGACCTCGGCGCCCTCAAGGGCCGGCGCATCGTCTTCGGCGCTCAGTTCGCCTCACCGCCCGCCGCCGTACAGTCCGCGCTCTTTTGACCTGTTCGAAAGCCCGGCCTGGACTGCCGGGCCGCCCTGAGAAGCGAGGCCACAGCAACATGGCACCCCAGGACGCCATCCTCGGCTGGGACGAGGACAGCAACGCCGAGGCATACGCCGCCTTCACCCGCGCCCACCCCATGTACGACGTGACCAGCCGCGACCTCGCCCGCCGAGGCCATCTGGCGAACGCCAGCCTGGTGGTCGACTTGTGCGGCGGCGCCGGAGCGACCGCCCGCGCGATCCTCGACCTGGTCCCGGCCCGAGCCCGGGTCGTCTCCGTTGACAGCGCCGCCGCGATGCAGCGTGTCGGCCGCCGCACCCTGATCGACACCCGCCTGGCCTGGACCACCTCCCCGGCCGAACGGCTCGCCGACCACTTCTACGCCAGCAGCGTCGACGCCGTGGTGTGCAACTCCGCCATCTGGAAGACCGATACCGCCGCAGTGCTCTCGGCCGTCGCTCACATTCTGCGCCCAGGCGGGCACTTCGCCTTCAACATCGGCGGCGGCTTCGCCGGCGTCCGGCACCCCGACGAACTGTCCGTCCGCACCGGGCCTTCCCTGAACGCCCTCATCCGCCAAGTCGCTGCTGCCGCCCACGGGTACACCCCGCCGCCGAAGGACGCGGACAGGCAGCCGAAGCTGCCGCTGGAGACGGTCACCGAGCAGCTGACCGCAGCCGGGCTGACGGTCGTCGGCACAGAGGTCACTGCCCAGCACAGCACCATGGCCGAGAAGAAGGCGTGGCTGTCCATCCCCGTCTTCGCGCGGCCCGAAGGCGACTTCACCTACGCCCAGCGGATGCAGATCCTCGACGCCGCCTACGCCATGACCACCCCCGACGCCCCGGCCGTGACGAGCTGGCTCGTCGTCGTCACCCAACGGCCGGAGGCCGCCGCATGACTCCGGCCGCCCTGGCGCCCCGCGGCAGGGTCCGCCTCTGTGACCATGCAAGCGTCGGGGTAATGATCTCCTCCCCGAGCGGCCTCCTGGTGTTCGAGCGGGCTACCCCTCCTGCCGGAATCGCCCCGGTCGCTGGCCACGTCGACGAGCAGGGCGGCCCCGAGCAGACCGCCCGCGACGAGGTCACCGAAGAGGTCGGTCTCACCGTCACCCACCTGCATCTGTTGCTGGACCAGTGGAGGCCCAACCGCTGCCGCCGCACGCCCAGTGGTCCGGTCGGCCACCACTGGTGGATCTTCCAGGCCGAGGTTTCCGGGGCGCTGTGCGCCTCGCCCCGGGAGGTCCGCGCCCCTCGATGGATCCACCCCAACCAGCTGCAGCAGCACGCGCTGAGGACCGCCGCGTACGCCAACGGGTGCCTCGACCGTGAGGAGTTCGAGCGCGAGCCCGGCCTGGAGCCGGTGTGGTGCCGTTTCCTACACGACCTTGAGCTCGTCACCCTGTCCTCAGCCGACCTCGACCGGATCGAGGCCGTCCTGTGAACGGCGGCCAGGGGCCTACCTCAGCGGGAGCCGACCGCCCGGCCGGCTGCCAGGCGGCGAGCGTGCGCACGGATCCGCTCGCAGTCCTCGGGGAAGACGCTGTCCCAGCCCATGTCCAGACGGAACCATGCCGCCGGCTGGTTCTGCTCCCCGGCGAGCGGTACGTCGCGTCCGGCGACCGCGGCATAGGACAGGCCCAGCGTCGGGGACCAGTCGGCACGGTAGGAACGCACCGCCACGGCTGCAGGCTCGGGCAGCAGCTCGCTGCGCAGGCCGGTCTCCTCCAGCAGCTCTCGTGCCGCTGCCGCACGCGGCGCCTCGCCCGGCTCCACCTTGCCGCCAGGCGGCACCCATCCGCGCACGCGGTGCTTGACCAGCAGGACGTGCTCGAAAGCAGGGTCGGTGACCCACACCTCGGCCGCCAGCGGCTCCATCGGATGCCGGCGGGCTTCCTCCAGCCAGGCCCGTGCACCGTCGAACTCCCATGCGGCGAGGCGGGCATCCGCAACAGCCTCGTCCAAGATCACCTGAGCGACTTCACCATGACTCACCCGTCCCACCCTAGGCCGACGAACCGGCCGGACGTCGCAGCGACGAGCAGGCAGCCATCCGGGGGTGTCCGGCCGACCCGGTGGCCCCTTCGGGCTGCAGGGCAATCACCCGTGGCGCCCGCTACACACGAAGGAGTCCACCGTGCACGATGAGCAGCCCTCGGACCGAGAAGCCTGGGTCGTCCTCGGCGGCGTCCACCTCCTCAACCGCACCGCGCCACGGCGACCAGACGAGCCGATCGTGCTCGTACGGGTGCCACCACAGGAGGTGTGCCGGCCAGCCACCACTGTGATCGTCCGCTGGAACGCGCTGGGACCCTGCCCGGCCGAAGCACTGCACCCCGGCGGCACCCGGCTCGGGGCGGCCAGGATCGACGGCGCCGAACTGTTCCCCGACGCCATCGCCGGCCCCGCCCTGCGCGGCCTGGTCGGCACTGAAGCCGCCCCCGGCCTGGTGCCGCTGTGCTACCTGGCCGAACACCCCGGCGGCGGCTACCACGGGTACCCGCAGATCCGCTTCCACCCCGAGGACGCCTGCTTCGTCCGCACCACCCGAGAACCAGTCGGCCATGGCCCGGCCGGGGAACTGCGCTGGCTCGAGCCCGTGCTGACGGCGCACGCCGAGTCGAGCACGGCGCTCAACAACCACCTGCGGTACTTCCGCAAGCACTTCTCCGGTACCGAGCTGGAGTTCAAGTACACCCTCGACCCGGCACCGGACATCTGGTCCGCGTCCATGGAACTGCTCAAGGCACTGCGCGACGGCAAGCTGGAAGGCTGCCGTCCGGAGTACCAGGAAGAGTTTCAGATCCCCCCACACCGAGAACCATCTGTTCGATGTCACCGGCCCCGAGTCCGAGATCGGTTACGCCTCCTTCATCCCCACCGTCACCGCCGGGCACGTGCTCAAGCGGAAGTGGTTCACCGAGGACGCCTTCGCCCGCCGCGAGGAACTCACCCCTGGCCTCGACATCACTCCCAACCGCTTCGAGGCGTTCCTGCGCGAAGACCTGGGCCTCCAGGTCCGGGCCATGCCGCCCTTCCAGCGCGTCCGTTACGACATCCAGTGCGAGTCGCTGCGCACCGGACACGTCTACGGCATCTTCCTCGACCGCTGCGCCCTCCTGGCGGCCCCCGATGTGGAGCTCTCCCAGTGCGAGCTGGAGTACCTCCGCTCGCGCAGCATCCTCGACCACGACCAGGACGAGGTCCTCATCGAGATGAAGCGGATCGACAGCTGGCTCTGCGAGTACCTCGCCAGTCACGGCTGGGCGGCCGAGCACACCTTCTACTCCAAGCGCAGCTTCCTTCGCGACGCCATCGCCCTCCGCCCGGACCTCGCCACGCCATGACCAACCAGGCGGCCTCCGGCAATCCCCCGCGGGAGGTACCGCAACCCACATGAGTGATCGAACACAGCATCACAGCCCGCCCCACCCGACTGTGACTTCGCGCGCGGTAGATGGCCAGCGGCGGGCAGTGAAGCGAAGGTCATCGCGTCGTGACGAGTCGTAGTTGGCCATTTTGACGACCGATAGTTGGCCAGCCGGGATGTCGAAGGGTCATTCCCGCCAGGCGTTTGTCTTGTCGCTCCGGACAGGCTCATGGGCTGGCCGACGCCGTATGTGCAGAGGAGGACACGGAGGAACTGCGCAGATCTGCCGTCGTGGCGCCCACCACGGCCACGGCGCCGAGGCAGAGCAGGCCACCGCTGATGAGGGCTGTTGCTCCCGAGGTGGCATCTGCCACGAGGCCGCCGCGCATGTTGCCGATGTCGGGCCCGGCTTGCCCGACGATCTGTTCAGCTGCACTGACGCGGCCAAGTAGCTCGTGCGGGGTGTGCATCTGGACGACCGTGCTCCGGGAGACGACGGAGACGGTGTCGGCGGCGCCGGCTATGACGAGGAAGGCCAAACCGATCCATCGGTTGGGTGAAATGCCGAACAGTGTCAACGCTGCGCCCCAGGTGACGGAACCGCTGAGCATCGCCAGGCCGGGGCGGGGGAACCGGGTGAAGGTTCCGGAGAAGAGTGACGCTGCAACGCCGCCGACAGCGATGGCTGTGAGGAATAGTCCGAGGGTGCGTGGGTTGCCGTCGAACCGTTCGGCGTTGATCAAGGGAAACAGGCTGATGGGCATCGACAGCACGGTGGTGGCCAGGTCTGTGAGCAGGGCCCCGCGAATGACGGGGGTGCGGCCCAAGAAGGCCAGGCCGTCCAGCACCCCCCGCAGGCCGGGCCGTGCAGGCTCATCTCCCGGGGTCATCTGGGGCAGGCCGAAGGCACCGTAGAACCCGGCGACGAACGTCAAGGCGTCGATCAGATAGCAGGCGCCGACTCCCAGCCCGCCCACGATCAATCCGCCGAGTGCGGGACCAAGCAGCATGGCGCCCTGGAAGGCGATTCGTCGCAACGCCAGTCCTGCGGCCAGTTGCTGCTTGGGCAGGAGGTGCGGGATGAAGGTGCGCGAGGCCGGGCCGCCGCCTGCGACGAAGCACGACTGAAGTGCGACGAGCCCCAGCACGCCGGCGGCAGGAACGTGCCCGAGGACGCCCTGCAGTGCGAGCAGGAGCGAACACACGGCCTGTCCGCTGGTCGTGAGCAGGTAGAACTTCCGGCGGTCCACCCGGTCGACGAGCGATCCGGCGAACAGTCCGAGCGCGATGAGCGGAACCGCCTGGGCCAGCCCGACGGCACCCGTCCAGGTGGGGCTCCTCGTCATCTGCCAGACCTGGAACATGACGGCGACGAGCGTCATCTGGCTGCCGAAACCGGACAGGGTCTGGCCGATCCACAACCGCCGGAACGGCGGTGACGACCGTAAGGGAGTCACGTCGATCAGCGTGCGCTTCAGCCCCATGCAGGATCCTCCGCCAGCTTCTCGGCGATCCGGTCGTGGAAGCCCTTGCGCTCCAGAGCCCGCTCGATATCGGTGACGACCTGGGAGAGCGGGTAGGGAATCTCGGCTTCCAGGTCAGCGACGGCGGCCTCGGTGGCCCGCCATTCCGCCGCCAGGCGAACCACGACGCGGCGGGCCTTGTCAGTGAGCGTCACCTTCCTGGTGCGTGCGTCCTCGCCCACGACGGTCTGAACCCAGCCGGCCGTGCGCATCGCGGCGACCTTCTGGCTGAGTGCCGAATGTGTGCGCTGCACCGACTCGGCCAGTTCCGCGATGGTCACGGGTCCGCAGGCGTGAAGCCGGAGCAACTCCATCACAAAGCTGGGCTTGAGCCCCTCAATCTGTTGCTCGGAGTAGATCCGGGCGATGTCGGCGTCCATGGACGCCTGCAATAGACGCAGGGGCCGCCAGAGGCTCTGCTGCGTCGGGTCGAGCGCGGGGGTGTCGGCCATGCTGCGTATCGTAACAGCACTTATATAAGCGCTGTTGTTTTTTGCTCACGGCTCTCGATGGGAACCTCAAACACTTGTCTGGTCGCTGTCGATCGTGCTGGCGAGTTGGTCGGCGTACTCCGTCAGCAGCAACTTGAGCTGGGCGTAATGGGTGTTCGGTCTCAGGGTGGCGAGGCTGTTGGCGATCGATCCCCAGTGTCTGCGGTGCCGTAGCTGGGGCGGCAGGGCGGGGATGAGAGGGGCAAGCGCGCGTTCGCTGCCGGTGACGCGCGACCAGATGTCGGCGTACGACCTTAGAGGATGTCTCATGTGGTGATGCGGTGAGTTGGGGCATCATTGCTGCTTGTGGGTGTCGATCTGTCGCAGCGGCTGGTTCCTGACGGTCTG
>NZ_JBIAXM010000033.1:0-104337 GCF_042896695.1 Streptomyces sp. NPDC001270
CAACACCCCCCAGGTCATGCGTACGACAGGGGGCAAACAGCCATACCGGACCCGGGGGCCAGGCGCCCCGTTGCGGGGCCACAAGAAAGGTAACGTGGGCACCGGGGCGGAGCCGGCCGGTCCGGACGTCGCGGCACACTCGGCTCCGGCATGTCGAACGACACCCCGTCAAGGGTCGTGTCGGCGGATGCGGCAGATCTCACATCTCATTGACGCGGGGTTGAGCCGTCCGCAGGATGTGAAAACACCTTCCACTCCCCCGCGGTTGTGCGGACCGCTCTGTAAACGTTTCCAGAAAACCGACCGGACCGTAAACGTTTACAGCAGGAGTGACCAGCCGATCTGCAAAGGGGCGATCATGACGAGTTCGGGTGGACCACCGACGGTGGAGACCATCGCGCTGGCGGCGGGGGTGTCGATCGCCTCCGTCTCCCGCGTGCTCAACGGTCACGGCGGTCGGCCCGACACCGTACGCCGGGTCGAGAAGGCGGCGGCCGAACTGGGGTACGTGCCGAACCGGGTGGCCCGGTCCCTCAAGGGGGGCAGGTCGCGACAGCTCACGTTCGCGATGCCGGACATCGGCAACCCCACCTACGTCTCGATGGTCCGGCAGATACAGGCGGTGACGAAACCGCTGGGATACCGGCTGCTGCTGCACTCGACCGACGCCGTCGCCGAGGACGAACTCGACGTGATCCGCAGCCTCGCCGACCGCACCAGCGACGGCCTCCTGATCTGCCCGATCCGGGTGACCGACGCCCATCTCGCCGCGCTGCGGACGGCGTCGGGACCGGTCGTCGTCATCGGCTCCGTGCCGCCCGAGGCCACGGTGGACAGCGTGCGCGCCGACTCGGTCCAGGGCGCGATGCTGGCGGTGCGGCACCTGATAGGGCTCGGCCGGCGCAGGATCGCCTTCGTCAACGGCCCCGCCGACACCGTTCCGGGCGCCAACCGCGCCCAGGGCTACCGGGCGGCACTCGCACAGGCGGGCCTCGCGGTCGACCCGGCCCTCACCGTCACCACCGACTTCTCCGTCGAGGCCGGCGCCGCGGCGGCGCACCGGCTGCTCGACGCCGGCTGCGGCATCGACAGCATCTTCTGCGCCAACGACCAACTGGCGCTCGGTGTGGTGCACGCCGCACACAGCCGGGGCCTCGCCATACCCGCGGACCTCGCCGTCGTCGGCATGGACGACAGCGATCTGGCCCGGGCCGGCTACCCGCCGCTGACCAGCGTCGACCTCGGCTCCGCCGAACGCGGCAGGCTCGCCGCCGAGATGCTGGTCGCCCGGCTCGAAGCCGGTGCCCCGGCCGCCGGTTCCGACGTCGGCTGCACGACGGTCGCCCCGCGGCTCGTCGTCCGCGCCTCCTCCGCCGGGGCCGACGCGGCCGGTCACGCGGCCGTCGCGTCGCCGGACCGGGAACCGCCCGACGAAAGGGACGCACGCCCGTCCGGCGAGCCCTGCGTGCCCGTGGGGAACCGCCCGTGAGCGCCCCGGTCGCCACCCGCTCCGCCCGCGGCACCCGTATGCCGCCGCGGGGGTCCGCCGCGCGGCGCAGAATGCTCGGCCTGGAGAAGGACGCCTGGTTCCTGCTGCTGCCCGCGCTGATCCCGGTGCTCGTGCTGAGCGTCGGACCGCTGCTGTACGGCATCGCGCTCGCGTTCACCGACGCGCAGTCCGGAGTCACCCGCTCGACGTCCTTCACCGGACTGCGCAATCTCGCGGACCTCCGGCTCGACTCGCTGTTCTGGGACTCCTTCAAGATCGGCCTGATCTGGGCGGTCTGCGTGACGGCGCTGCAGTTCCTGTTCTCGCTGGGCCTCGCCATGCTGCTCAACCAGAACCTGCGATTCCGCTGGTTGACCCGGACCCTCGCGCTCGTTCCGTGGGCCATGCCCGAGGTCGTCGTGGGCATCATGTGGCGGCTCGTCTACAACCCCGACGCGGGCATCCTGAACAGCACCCTGCGCCACCTCCACCTGACCTCCGGCACCACCGACTGGCTCTCCAGCCTGACCCTCGCACTGCCCGCGGTGATCGTGGTGGGCGTCTGGGCCAAGATGCCGCAGACCACGGTCGTCCTGCTGGCCGGCCTGCAGAACGTGCCCGCCGAACTGCACGAGGCGGCCGCCCTCGACGGAGCCGGCGTCTGGCGCCGGTTCACCGCCGTGACCTGGCCCGCGATGAAACCGGTGGTGCTCTCCATCACCGCACTCGACTTCATCTGGAACTTCAACTCCTTCGGCCTGGTCTACGTGCTCACGAACGGCGGCCCCGGCGGCAAGACCCGGCTGCCGACCCTGTTCGCCTATCAGGAGGCTTTCCAGTACGGGCAGTTCGGCTACGCCGCCGCGATGGGACTCGTGATGATCGCCGTGATCGCCGTCCTGCTGACCGTTTTCCTGCGCAACCGTCTCAAGGAGGCAGACCAGTGAGCGGCACCGTTGCCCCGACGCGGTCGGACTCCGCGAAACCGGCCAGGCACTCCCGCCCGCGGCGTTCCGCCCGGCGCGGCGGTGCGCACGTGGCCGGCCGCACCGGCCAGTACCTGGCCCTGCTGTGCTACGTGATCTTCCTGGCCTTCCCCCTGCTGTGGCTGCTGTCGACGGCCTTCAAGTCCCCGCAGGAACTGGGATCCGTCGACCCCACCTGGCTGCCCCGGCACCCGACGCTCGACAACTTCCGCTCGGCGATCGACGAACAACCGCTGCTGCGGTCCGCGCTCAACAGCCTCCTGGTGTCCGTGGTCACCGCGCTGGTCTCGGTGGCGATCGCGGTACCCGCCGCGTACGTGCTGGTGCGGTTCCGGTCGGTGGTCAGCCGCCTCGGCACGGGCTGGGTGCTGGTCAGCCAGATGTTCCCGTTCGTGCTCGTCATCATCCCGCTGTTCCTGGTGCTGAAGAACCTGCGCCTGGTCGACTCACTGCCCGGCCTGGTCATCGTCTACGTGGTGTGGAACCTGCCGTTCGCACTCTGGATGCTCCAGGGGTACGTCAAGGCGGTTCCCCTCTCGCTGGAGGAGGCGGCGTCGATCGACGGCTGCGGGCGGTGGCGCATCCTGCGCAGCGTGGTCTTCCCGCTGCTGGTCCCCGGCCTGGTGGCGACCTTGATGTTCTCCTTCGTGACCGCGTGGAACGAGTTCTTCTTCGCCCTTGTCCTGCTCAAGTCCCCCGAGAAGCAGACGATGTCCGTGATCCTCACCCACTTCCTCGGCGCGGAGGGCGCGGCCGACCTCGGCCCGCTCGCCGCCGCCTCGGTGCTCGCGACCCTGCCGAGCCTGGTGTTCTTCGCCTTCCTCCAGAAGCGTCTGGTGGGCGGCGTACTGGCCGGGGCGGTGAAGGGCTGATGCGCCGTCGTACGTTCCTGAGCGGCGCCGCCGCGACCGCCGCGGCGGCCGTCGCCTCGCCCCTGCTGACCGGCTGCGGCAGCTCCGGCGACGGCTCCGGCGCGCTGGACTTCCTCTCGCTCGCCTGGCAGGCCGAGTCGGTGAGCGCGAACAAGGCGCTCGTGGCCCAGTGGAACAAGAACCATCCCCACACCCCCGTCCGGTACGTGCAGGGCAGCTGGGACACCGTGCACGACCAGCTGCTGACCTCCTTCGAGGGCGGTGCGGCCCCGGACATCATCCACGACGAGGCCGTCGACCTCACCGACTTCGGCTACGGCGGCTACCTCACCGATCTCACGGACCTCGTCCCCGCCGACCTGAAGACACGCATCCCCGCCTCGTCCTGGTCCGCCGCACAGTTCGGCGGCGGCCTGTACGGCGTGCCGTTCCTCCAGGAACCCTGGGTGCTGCTCGCCAACCGGACCATCCTCGACCGGGCCGAGATCCCCCTGCCCACCGCCGACAAGCCCTGGACCTGGACCGAGTTCGAGGACGTCACCAAGGAACTCACCACCGCGGGCAAGGGCACCGCCGCGCGGTACGGCACGGCATGGGCGATGAACGCACCCGTCAACGCGACGGTGAACCTGTCGGTGTCCAACGGCGGCAAGATCCTGTACCGGCGCGACGACGGTACGCCCGAAGTCCGCTTCGACGCCGCCGACTCGGCCTTCCCCGAACTCATACACCGGCAGGTCAACATCGACCGTACGGCGTCACCGAGCGCGCTCGGCATGGGGGGCGGCGACACCCTGCCCGGCTTCTTCGCGGGCCGCTACGCCCTGCTCCCGCTGGGCTTCTCCTACCGGCAGCAGGTGGCACAGCAGGCCCCCGACGGCTTCGACTGGGTGACGCTGCCGCTGCCCGTCGGCCCGCACAGCCGCGCCCAGGGCGTCAGCCCGCAGACCCTGTCCGTGTCGACGGCGTGCAAGCACCCCGGGACCGCCGCCGCGTTCATCGCCTTCATGACGCAGAACGCACACCTCGTCCAACTGGCGCGCGGGGACTGGATGGTACCCACCGGCGAGACCGCGCTCGCCGACCCGTCCATCACCACCGCCAAGGACGGCTGGTCGACCGGGGTCGCCGTGGCCCGCAACCTGATCGCCTCGCCCATGCTCGGGTCACGCGGCTACCCCGAGTGGAAGGACAAGATCGCCACGCCTGCGCTCCAGGAGTACTACAAGGGCGGCTCCAGCCTTGACGACCTGCGCAACCAGCTCGTCCGCGAGGGCAACCGCATCTTCGACCGCTACCGGGAGTGAGCCACGGGCGGCCGGCCCGGCACCCGGCCGCCCGGACCCACCGACATCGCACGCACCGCACAGCACCACCGAACGAGAACGGCACGACATGAGCGCACCCCCCACGTCCCCCGCACGACCCGGATCCCCCCTCGGGCCGCCGCCGGCACCGCCGCCCGGCGGCACACCGCTGCCGGCGCCGGAACCGGGCACCGTGCGGGACCGCGCCCGCGGTGCGCTCACCGGGCTCGCCATCGGCGACGCCCTCGGCGCACCAGCGGAGAACATGAAGCCCTCCCAGATCAGGGAGCGCTGGGGCCGTATCGAGGACTTCGTCACGGCCGACCCCGCGGGCACGGACGACACGGAGTACGCGATCCTGTCCGGGCTGCTGCTCGCCCGCTACGGCTCCGCGCTCACCGTCGCCGACGTCGAGGCCGCCTGGCACTTCTGGATCGCCGACCGCAACGAGGGGCCGTTCCGCGGAGCGGGCTTCAGCGAGCGCGGCACGCTGGAGAACCTGCGCAGGGGCCTGGCCGCCCCCATCACGGCGCAGCACCGGCACGCCTGGAGCGATGGCCTGGCCATGCGCGCGGCGCCGTTCGGGGTGTTCGCGGCCGGCCGGCCCGCCGAGGCGGCGCTGCTCGTCGCCGTCGACGGCACCGTCAGCCACGAGGGCGAGGGCATCTACGGGGGGCAGGCCGTCGCGGCGGGGGTGGCGTCCGCCATGGGCGGCGGGGACTGCTCGGCCGTGATCAACGCGGCGCTGTCGGTGGTGCCCGAGGACTCCTGGACGGCCCGCTCGCTGCGCCGCGCGGTGACGGCGGCACGGCTGGCCCGCCAGGACGCCTCGCTGACCCGCCTGGACCGGGAGCGCGCCCTGAGGTCGTCGGTGGTCATCGGCGGTTATCCCTGGACGGACCTGGCACCGGAGGCCGTCGGACTGGCGTTCGGCGCGTTCACGCTGGCCGACGGCGATTTCACGGAATCCGTGCTGTGCGCGGTCAACATGGGCCGGGACGCGGACACCACGGCCGCCGTCGCCGGAGCCCTCGCGGGTGCGCTCGGCGGCCACGCGGCGCTCCCCGAACGCTGGACGTCGGCGGTCCGTCCCGTGCGCGGCAGTTGTCTGCCGCCGATGGCGGGATACCACGTCCGTGACATAGCGGACCTGCTGTCGCCCCCCGAGGACGAGGCATCCGACCGTGCCGAGCGGGTGGCGTCATGACGACGGGATCCCGACGACCCGTACCGGACAGCCGGTCGAGGGGCCAGAACACGCGCGGCCAGAACGCGCGCGGCGCCCGGACCGCCACGGACACGACCGCGCAGGACCCGGCCCGCCGGGCCGCCGCCACCGGTGCCGCGCCCCGCGCGGCCGGGACCGCCGGCTTCCCGTTGCCCGCCCGCGACCGCGTCGAAGGCATGCTGATCGGACTCGCCGCGGGCGACGCGGCCGGCTGGCCCGCGGCCCGCCACCGCGCCGCGCGGATGCCGGAGTGGACCCGCCGCCTCACCCGTGAACTCGACACGTTCGCCGAGCAGAACGCCACCACCACGCTGCCGGTGCCGATCGCGCTCAACCAGCCGTCCGAACCGCTGCGGCTCGGCCCGTCCGACGACGCCGAATGGGCCGCCTTCACCGCCCAGGCCGTGATCGCCGCGCACGCCACGCAGCGCAGCGACCTGAGCCCGGACCGCAGGGTGCGCTCCGCGGTCGACCTGGCGTGGACGGCGCTCGCGTCGGAGATCTCCTCGGCGGCCGCCCGTGCCCCCGAGGTCGAATCCGCGGTGATCACGCTCCGCGCCCGGATCTCCGTGCGCGCCGGGCTCGGCAACCTCGCCACCGGCCTGCGCCCGCCGGCCACCGGCCACGACAACCCGCACTTCTTCGACGACGCGGCCTGTGTCCGCGCCTGCGTGCTGGCCGTCGTCCACCCCGGCGACCCGTCGGCCGCCGCTGACCTCGCCGAGTTCGACGCCCACTACACGCAGGACGGCGACGGCGTGCACGGCGCCCGCGCGATGGCGGCGGCCGTTTCACTCGCCCTCGTGGGCGCCCCGGCCGAAGAGTGCGTCGAGGCCGCCCGAGGGCAACTCCCGGAGGGCTCGGAGATCGCCCGCAACACGGCGCACGCCGTGTCGCTGGTGCACGGCTACGACCGGGACACACCCGGCCGGGCCTTCGGCCTGATCCCGCTCCTGGAGCACCAGATCATCGACCACGTCTACAGCTACGGCATCGCCGCGGCCGAGACGGTGCCCACCGCACTCGCCCTCGTCCTCGCCTCGGACGGCGCCGTGCACGAGGCGGTGCCGGCGGCCGCCTGCCTCTCGCGGGTCGCCGACTCGGCGCCCGCCCTCGCCGGAGCCCTCGCCGGGGCCATCGGCGGCGCCGCCGCGCTGCCCGCGTCCTGGCGCGACACCTGCGGGACGCTCGTCGGCTGCGCCCTGCCCCGCGTCGCCGGCTGCGACCTCACCGACCTCGCCACCCGGCTCGCCACCCGCGAGCCCGCGCCCACCGCCACGGAAGGACCTGAAGCCCGATGAAACCCACACTTGAGGACCGCGTCACCGGCTGCCTGGTCGGCGCGGCGGTCGGCGACGCCCTGGGCGGCCCCGTGGAGGGCTGGACCCCCGAGCAGATCGCCGAGCGGCACGGTGGCCGGGTGCGGGGCATCGTGGGCCCGTTCCACGGCGACGAGTGGCGCACGGCCCGGCCGATCGCGCCGTACCACAAGGGCGACGGGCACGTCACCGACGACACCCTGATGACGCACGCGCTGGTGCGGGTCTACACGACCGTCCGGGACCATCTCGACGCCTACAGCGTGGCGGACCACCTGGTGCCCGACCTGATCGGCACCCCCCGCTGGATCCCCGAACTGGAGGCCGAGGCGCTGCCGCTCCAGCGGATCTTCCTCGCCGAGAAGTGGATCGTCGCCCGCCTGCACTACGGGCACGTCGACCCGCGCGAGGCGGGAGTGGGGAACATCGTCAACTGCGGTGCCGCGATGTACATGGCGCCCGTCGGCATCGTCAACGCGGGCCATCCCGACGCCGCCTACCGGGAGGCGCTGGAGGTGGCCGCACCGCACCAGTCCTCGTACGGGCGGGAAGCCGCCGGGGTGTTCGCCGCCGCGGTGGCCGCCGCGTTCACTCCGGGCGCGACCCCGTCGAGCGTGATCGGCGAGGCACTGCGGCTCGCCAAGGACGGCACGCGGGCCGCGATCGAAGCGGTGTGCGAACGGGCCGCCGACCACGACGACTGGGAGTCCGCACTCACCGCGCTCAGGGAGGCCGTCGCCCCCTTCGACACGGTCGGCCCCCACTACCGGCAGCCCTCTCTCGGTGCCCGGCGCCCCTCGCGGCTGCACAGCGTCGAGGAACTGCCGGTGGCGCTCGGCATGCTGCTCGTCGCGGACGGCGCGTACGAGCCGACGGTGCTCGGCTCGGTCAACTACGGCCGCGACTGCGACTCGATCGCCACGATGAGCGGCGCCATCGCGGGCGCGCTGGGCGGCGGCACGGCCGTCCCGGCCCGGTGGAGCGAGGAGGTGGGCCGCGCCAGCCGCCTCGACCTGCACGGTCCCGCCGCCGAACTCGCCGCCGTCACCCGGGAGGTGTTCGCGAAGGACACCGAACGCCGCCGTACCCACGAGGCCGCCTTCACCGAACTGGCCGGTGCGCGGTGACCGTGCTGCGACTGACCTGGGTCCAACCGGAGGACCTCGTCGGCCACGAACTGCGGCAGGCCGCCGAGGACGGGCGCGACGCGCGGGAGGTACGGAAGCGGTGGCTGGCGGCGGGCGGCCACCTCGCGCCCGAGCGGGCCGGCGCCTCACCGGGGCCCGGGGACCCGGTGCTGCGCGCCCTCGCCGGTGACCTGCTGGACGAACTGGCCGCGCTGGAGCGCCCGTCGGCCGCCGAGGAACCGACCGACCTGGCGGCGATCCACGACACCGCACCAGGGCCGGTCCGGGCCCCGGCCGTGCTGGCCCCGGGCGCGGAGGACGTCGCGGTCCGGCTGGAGGCGGGATGGCTCGGCCGGGCCGCCGGCTGCCTGCTGGGCAAACCGGTGGAGAAACTGCCGCTCGACGGCATCCGCGCCATCGCCCGCTCCACCGGTGACTGGCCGCTGACCACCTGGTTCACCGAACGGGGCCTCGCCCCCGACATTGCCGCACGCTACCCGTGGAACCGGCGCAGCCGCCCCACCTCGCTCGCCGAGAACATCGACGGGATGCCCGAGGACGACGACCTGAACTATCCCTTGCTGGGCCTGCTCGCACTGGAACGGTTCGGGCACACCTTCACCACGGCGGACATCGCCCGACTGTGGCTCGACGAACTGCCGGCCGGCCGGACCTTCACCGCCGAACGCGTCGCCTACCGCAATCTCCTGGACGGCGTCGAACCGCCCCGCACGGCGACGACGCGCAATCCGTTCCGGGAGTGGATCGGCGCGCTGATCCGCGCGGACGTCTTCGGCTGGACCCACCCGGGCGACCCGTCGGCCGCCGCCGACGAGGCATGGCGGGACGCCGTCCTCACGCACACCGGCAACGGCGTGTACGGCGCGATGTTCGCCTCCGCCGTCATCGCGCGGGCCGCGGGCGGCGGAGCGGACGTGCACCAGTGCCTCGCCGCCGGCCTGTCCGTGGTGCCCGCGCGCTCCCGGCTCGCCGCCGCCGTACGGTTCGGCATCGACAGCGCACGCGCCGAACCCACCGGCACCCCCGCGGGGTTCACCGAGGTCGTCGACGCCCTGCACGCTGCCTACGGGCACCACCACTGGGTGCACGTCCTGCCCAACGCGGCGCTGCTGGCCGCCGCGCTCACCCACGCCGACGGCGACTTCACCGGGTCCATCTGCCGGGTCGTCTCGGGTGGCTGGGACACCGACTCGAACGGGGCTACGGCCGGATCGGTGGCCGGACTGCTGGCGGGGTCCCCGGGCGCGCTGCCCGGCCGGTGGACCGGACCGCTGAAGAACCGGCTGGCCACGACAGTCGCCGGGCTCGACGGCATCGGCTTCGACGCGTTGGCGCGGCGCACCGCGGCCGTCGTCGAGCCGCCCGCCCCGGCAGCCGGACGACGCGAGCAGGAGGGCCCCGCATGACCGTGGCGTCCCGCGCGAGGATCGCGGTCCTCGGCAGCACCAACATGGACCTGGTCGCCTTCACCCGGGTCGCACCCGCGCGCGGGGAGACCGTCATGGGGGAGTCGTTCCGCACGGTCGCGGGCGGCAAGGGCGCCAACCAGGCCGTCGCCGCGGTCCGGGCGGGCGGCGAGGTGACGATGATCGGCGCCGTCGGGGACGACGACTTCGGACCGCGGCTGCGGGCCGTCCTGGACGGCGCCGGAGTCGCCACGGACCACCTGCGCACCGTGCCGGGACTGAGCGGCACGGCCCACATCGTCGTGGACGGCGAGGGTCACAACTCGATCGTCGTGGTGCCCGGAGCCAACGCCGCCGTCACCGCCCTCACCGACCGGGACGAGCGGGCCGTGGCCGCCGCGGACGCGCTGCTGCTTCACTTGGAACTGCCGCAGGAAGGGGTGCTGGCAGGGCTGCTCGCGGCACGGGAGCGGGCCGCGCGTACGGTGCTCACCCCGGCGCCCGCCGGGCCGCTGCCGGACGAACTGCTCGCTCTGGTCGACCTGCTCGTGCCCAACGAACACGAGGCCGCGGCCCTCACCGGCCACGACGATCCGCAGGCCGCGGGCCGCGCCCTGCTGGAACTGGTCCCCGAGGTGGTGGTCACGCCGGGCGGCCGGGGCTGCGTGTACCTGAGCCGGGACGGTGATCGGCTGAGGGTGCCGGCCCGCCGGGTGGCCGCGGTGGACACCACCGCGGCGGGGGACACCTTCGTGGGCGCCCTGACCGTCGCACTCGGCGAGGGACGGCCCGTCGCCGACGCCCTCGCCTGGGCGACCGTCGCGTCCGCGCTCTCCGTCCAGCGGCCGGGCGCCTCGTCCTCCATGCCGGACCGCGCCGCCATCGACCGGGTCGCGGCGAGCCCGCCCTGACCGGGTGCGTTGCCGCCGCCGTCCGCCGACCACCTGCCTGCCGCACCCCGCGTGCCCGACCGGCCGAGGAAGCCGAGGTACCACCATGTACGACGCACGACCCGACCGTTCCAGTCCCGGCACCACGCCGGGCACCGCCGCCGACCCCGGCACCACGCCCGGAGCCGGGGCGGAACCCGGCCCCCGGGCCGAGGGCGCCATAGCCCGCACCTCCGCCCGCGAACCGTCCCCGGGCGGAGGCCCCCCGCTGGCCGGACTGCGCGTTCTCGACCTCGCGACGCTGTTCGCCGGACCGATTGCCGCGACACTGCTCGGGGACTTCGGCGCCGACGTCATCAAGGTCGAGCATCCACGACGGCCCGACCCCTCCCGCGGCCACGGCCCCGCCAAGAACGGTGTGGGCCTGTGGTGGAAGCACCTGGGCCGCAACAAACGGAACATGACCCTGGACCTGTCCACCCCCGGCGGCCGGGACGTGCTGCTCCGGCTCGTCGCGGACGCCGACGTGGTCATCGAGAACTTCCGCCCCGGCACCCTGGAGAAGTGGGGCCTCGGCTGGCCCGAGCTGTCGGCGGCGAACCCGCGGCTCGTGCTCGCCCGCGTCACCGGATTCGGCCAGTTCGGCCCGTACGCCCGCCGCCCCGGGTTCGGCACCCTCGCCGAGGCGATGAGCGGCTTCGCGGCCACCACGGGCGAACCCGACGGCCCGCCGACCCTGCCGCCGTTCGGGCTCGCCGACTCGGTCTCCGCGCTGGCGACCGCGTACGCGGTGATGACGGCGCTCGCCGCACGCGCGAGCACCGGCACCGGACAGGTCGTCGACCTGGCGATCATCGAGCCGATGCTGGCGATGCTCGGACCGCAACTGCTCTGGTACGACCAACTCGGCTATGTACAGCCACGGACCGGCAACCGGTCCGTCAACAACGCGCCCCGCAACACCTACCGCACGGCCGACGGCAGGTGGCTCGCGGTGTCCTCGTCGGCCCAGTCGGTGGCCGAGCGGGTGCTGAAACTCGTCGGACACCCCGAGTTCGTGTCCGAGCCGTGGTTCGCCACCGGGACGGGCCGCGCGCAGCACGCCGACGAGATCGACGCCGCCGTCGGCGCCTGGATCGCCCGCCACGACCGGGACGAGGTGGTCGCCGCGTTCGAGGAGGCCCAGGCCGCGGTGGCACCCGTCTACGACGTACGGGACGTGCTGGCCGACCCGCAGTTCGAGGCGCTCGGCACCGTCGCCCGCGTCGAGGATGCCGAACTGGGGCCGATCAAGATGCAGAACGTGCTGTTCCGGCTGTCGTCGACGCCGGGCGCCATCCGCTGGCCGGGCCGCCCGCACGGCGCGGACACCGACAGCATCCTCGCCGAACTGGGTTTGACCGGGGCGGAGCGGGAAGCCCTGCGCGAGGAGGGGACCTTGTGAGCGCACTCACCTCCGCCGCTGCCGGCACGGACGTCCCCGGCCTGTCGGACGCCTTCCTGACCTGGCTCTACGTTCCGGGTGACCGGCCCGACACGGTGCAGAAGGCCCTGCGGTCCGGTGCGGACGTGGTGGTGGTCGACCTGGAGGACGCCGTCGCGCCGGACCGCAAGGACCACGCCCGCGAGGCGACCGCGGAACTGCTGTCGGCACCCCTGCCGGGTCCCGCGTCCGTCCACGTGCGGATCAACGCGCTGGACGGCCCGTGGGCCGCCGCGGACCTGGCGGCGCTCGGGGCGCTGCCCGGCCTGGGCGGGCTGCGGCTGCCCAAGGTGACCTCGGCCGCCGACGTGCGGTCCGTCGTCAAGGCGCTCGCCGACGGCGGCCCGGCCGGAACACCCCCGCTGTACCCCTTGCTGGAGTCGGCGCTCGGTCTGGAGAACGCCTACGCCGTCGCGCGCGCCCATCCCGCCGTCCGCGGGATCGCGCTCGGCGAGGCCGATCTCCGTGCCGACCTCGGGATCACCGACGAGGAAGGGCTCTCCTGGCCGCGGGTGCGCGCGGTGGTCGCGGCGCGGGCAGCCGGCCTCGCGCCGCCCGCACAGTCCGTCTACCCGGACGTGCGCGACGTCGAGGGACTGGCCGCCTCCTGCCGCCGGGGCCGCGCCCTCGGCCTGCTCGGCAGGGCGGCGATCCACCCGCGTCAACTCCCGGTCATCGAGCGGGCGTTCATGCCGGGCGAAGCGGAGATCGCCGCGGCACACGAGACGGTCGAAGCGGCGCGGGTGACGCCGGGCGCGACGGCCCTGCCGGACGGCCGTTTCGTCGACGCGGCGGTGGTGGCCGCGGCCCGGCGCGTCCTGGCCCTCGCGAACCGCCGGGGCACGGCCCGAACCTGACGCCGGCCCCCGGCGGACCGGGCGGCGGCGAAGGGCCCGGCGGGAGACGCGCACGGCGCGTCAGGCCGATGCCCCGCTCCGGGGCGCCGGCGTGCTCGTCGAAGCGGGAACCGACGTGCTCGTCGAAGTGGGAACCGACGTGCTCGTCGAAGTGGGAGCCGCCGTGGTGCCGCTCCCGGGCTGCGGCCACACCATCATGCTCGACATTCCGCGGGCACTCGTCCGGGCCACCGCCGACGCGCTCGGGGACCGCGCCGCCGGGTGACGTGGTGGTGCCGGCCGCTACGCCCAGGCCGGTGTCCACGTCCCGGCCCCGGCGTGGCCGGACCGTCCGGAGCGGAAGTGGTCGCGGAGCGTGGCGAGGGCCGGGTGCGGGTTGTCGTGGTGCCATACCAGTGAGTGCGGGTAGACCGGCGTCGGGTCCCGCAGGGCGATCCGCCGCAGGCCGTGGTCGGCGGGCCAGACGAGACGTGTCTGCTCCCCGACGAACGTCGCCAGCGACCGGGAGTCGGCGATGGTGTCCAGCAGGGGTTCGGTGCCGAAGTCGGGGCCGGTGATCTCGATGGTGAGCCCGAACGCGGCGGCCAGATCGTCGTAGTAGGCGGCCGACTCGGTTCCGGGAACGAGGCCGGGCATCCAGATCCGCCGCCCGACCAGTTCGGCGGGCCGGACCGCACGGGCGGCGGCGAGTTCGTGGGACGGTCCGGTGAGCAACTGGAGGGGTTCGTCGAAGGCACGGGCGGCCCCGATGCCGTCCGGGAGCCGCTTTCCGGGCATGGTGACGGCACGGAAGGACGTGTCGATCGTGCCGGCGCGGATCGCGTCGACGGCCGCGTCGACGTCGAAGAGGGTCACGACGTCCAGCTCGACCTCGGGGTGCGCGCGGCGGAAGTCCCCCAACTGGGCAGCCGGGGCGAGCCGTCGGCCGATCACGTCGACGCGCAGCGCACGACGGCCGGGACGCACGGAGGCGACAGCCCGCTCCTCGGCCCGCAGGAGACCGCGGGCGTGCGGCAGGAACGCCTGCCCGTCGATGGTGAGTGTCGCCCCTCGCGCGGTGCGGGTGAACAGCCGCACACCGAGGACCTTCTCCAGGGTGGCGATGCGTTTGGAGACGGCCTGCTGGGTGACCGCCAATTCGGCGGCGGCGTCCTGGAACCGCCCCGTGTCCGCCGCGGTCACGAAGGTGCGCACAGCATCGAGATCCACACCGATCAGGGTATCGGTACAACGAATGGTTGTGCCTTCCTGCCCGGTCGGTTGTTTGATCAGGGCGCCCGTCAGTCACTTTGATGTCGCTGGTCGGCAAGAGGCTGTTCGGGACGACGAGGGTTGCGTGGGGCATGGCAGACAGGCGGACGCTGGGGAGGAGCTTCGGATGGCTGTGGGGGGCGTACGCCGTCAGCGCGTACGGCACGGGGTTCGGGTTCGGCGCGTTTCCCTTGATCGCGGTCCTCGTGCTGCACTCCGGGCCGACCGAGGTGTCGGCCCTGTCCGCCGCGGGCCGGGCGGTCGGAGCCCTGATGGCGGTGCCGCTCGGCCCGTGGATGGAGTTCCGCCGTAAACGGCCGGTGATGATGGCCATGGACCTGACCCGGTTCGCGGCGTTGACGAGCGTCCCCGTCGCGTACGTGCTCGGCTGGCTCACCTTCCCCCAGCTTCTCGCCGTCTCCGTCGTCGCCGCCGCGGCCGACATCGCCTTCAAGGCCGCCAGTGGCGCGTACCTGAAGGCGCTCGTGCCGCCGGCCGACCTCCTCGTCGCGAACGGCCGGTTCGAGTCCACGACGTGGAGCGCGACCGTGCTCGGACCCCCGCTCGGCGGCGCCGCGATCGGGCTGTTCGGCCCGGTGACGACCGTGGCGGCCGACGCGGTCAGCTATCTGCTCTCGGCGCTGGGCATCCGCGCCATCGGCGGGACGGAACAGCACCCCCCGCGCACCGGCGTCCAACGGGTGCGTGCGGCCGAACTCCTCGAAGGATGGCGCCACATACTCACCCATCCCGAGCTGCGCCCGCTGTTCTTCAACACGATCGTCGTAAGCGGCCTGATCATGGCCGCCGACCCGCTGCTCGCCGTACTCCTGGTCGGCAGCCTGGGGTTCACGCCCTGGCAGTACGGCCTCGTGTTCGCGCTGCCCTGCGTCGGAGGTCTCCTCGGCGCACGTCTCGCGCCCCGGCTCGTGACGCGGTTCGGACAGCGCAGGGTGCTGCTCGCCACCGGAGTGCTGCGCGCCTGCTGGCCCGTCGGACTGGCGTTCGTCCGGCCCGGCGTCCCCGGGATCATGCTCATCATCGGCGTCCAGTTCGGTCTGGTGACCTGCTACGGCGTGTTCAACCCGGTGGTAGCCACCCACCGGCTCCATCACATCGCCTCCGACCGCGTCGCCCGCACCCTGACCGCGTGGTCGATCAGCAGCAGCGCCGCCATCGCGCTCCTGACCGCCTTGTGGGGTGTGCTGGCCGCCGCGACCAGCCCCCGCACGGCGATCGCCCTCGCGGGGGTCGTCCTCCTGGCGACCCCGCTGCTGCTCCCGCTCCGTGAGAAGGCGCCCAAGAACCCGACGGAACAGGCCGTGACCACCACCTGACCAGCGCGGCCCGCCCCGCGGGCCTCCCCGCTCCGGGGCCCATCCCTTCGACGGCGGTACGGCGAGCGCCCGTCGGGTGACCAACTCGGCCGGCCCGGCAGGCCATCGGCACCCAGCGGCGTGGCCGGAGTCCTCGGCCCCCGTGCCGAGATCCCTGAAGAGGAGATCGCGGGCGGGCGCGGTGCCGACGGCGGCGCCGACTGCCGTGCCGGTTCGGCCGTCTGCCGTGCGTCCAGTCCCTTCACCTTCCCGGATCACGAACTCGCCGGGTGCACCCGCATCACGCGGACCCCGCGCCGCTGGAGTTCCACGACCGTGTAGTCCTGGCGCTGCCACCTGCCGAGCGGTCCGCCCACGAGATCCTCCGCTTCCTCGCGCCGCAGGTCCCGGTGCCTGAACTTGACCAGCGGCGGCTCGTAGCCGGGCACCACGTCGAAGTCGTGCACCTCGCAGAACCTCTCGCCGATCCCACCGGCGGCGGAGTAGTAGGTGAGCCACCGGGCGTGGTCCTCGAACCGGGTGGGGTGCACGCCGTGGCGACGCAGGACCAGGTCGGCGACGATCGCCGTGACCTCGGGGCACTTGTTGGTGATCGAGGCCACGGGGTCGTTGTCCAGATCGCCCATGACGACCACCGGTTTCGGCGCGTTCCCGGGCCGGAAGACCCGTACGTGGTAGTCCGCGTGGCCGTACCAGTGCGGCGACCGGTAGGGCAGCGCGTACTGGTCGATCACCAGGACGGCCTGGTCGTCCAGGGTCGGCGGGTCGCCGGACCTGCGACGGCGGGAGAAGAAGATCATGTCCGTTTCCTCAGCAACGCGGTGATCTCGGCGCCGACGTCCTCGGTGAGCGTGCCCGCGCACGGGATGCCGAGGCTTTCCGCGAGCCCTCGGCCGTGCAGGTCGACGGCCGACTCGGCGAGTTCCGCGAACGCCACGCCCGCCGTCCGTGCCCGCCACCAGGCGGTCACGGCGGTGACGGCGCCGACGACCGCCGACGGCCACCACACGAGGCCGACGACGAGATAGCCGAGGGCCCATGCCAGCAGCCGGGTCGCCGCGGCCAGGCTGCTGCGGGCCGTGCCGAGTTCGGCACGGACGTCCTCGGGCAGCGTCAGCCAGAGCCGCGGCCAGGCCGAGGTGAGGTCGAGCCGGTAGCTGTCCCAGACACGGGTGTCCACCGCGGCGATCCGGTCGCCCAGCCAGAACGGGCGGGCCGGCGGCGCGAGGCTGATCCGGTTGCGCAGGGCGTTGAGGTCACGGGCCCGCGCCGCGGCGGCCGCCGCCTCGGGAGTGCGCTCGGCCCGCGCCGCCGCCACCAGAGCGCGGTCGAACCGCTCCTGCGCGGCGTCCCAACGCCGACGGCGCCGGGCGGTGAGCCGTCGCGGCCGGTCGCCGAGCCACAGCCGTTCCACCACGGCGCCCAGCGCGGTGACCGCCAGCCCGAGACCCGCGGAGACGACGAGGACCCCCGCCAGGAGGAGCACCAGCGTGCCACCGGTCCGCAGCGCCGGCTGTGCCGACAGCCCGTCGAGCCGGTCGAGCAGCAGCCCTGTGTCGTGCCAGCGCCGCTGCCCGAGCGTCGCCCCTGCCGCGATCGCGCCCATCAGCAGCACGCTGGGGCCGAGCAGCAGGGCGAGCCACCGCTCGGCCAGTCTGCCGCCCAGCGCCTCCAGGAACCTGGTCACGACCGCAGCCTCTTGACGGCCATCGGCCGCCGGTGCACCAGGCAGTCCACCGGGACGGCGCCCGGCGCCTCGATGCGGGAGCAGGTACCGCCGGGGCAGGCGAGGACCTCAAGGACCCGGTGCCCGTCGCCGACGCCGAGCAGCCGCTCGTAGGTACGGACCGGGCTCAGCCCCGCCGAGTGCCCGGCCTGTAGCAGCAGCTCTTCCAGTTCGTCGAAGTCGTCGGCGAGTTCGAGGGGCGCGGCACCGCCGCGGACCCGGTCGGCGATCGACTCCGCGCATGCCCGGACCTCCGGCGAGGACCGCACCGCGTCGGCGGCATCGGCCAAACGCTCGCACAGAACGGCGAGTTGGTCAGCGCTCATCGTAGTGAGGATAACCTCGCGTGGTGACCCCGACACCCTTCGACAGCGACATCGAACGCAACCGGCGCCTGGCCGACGAGGGCTCGGTGAACGCCATGCTCGACCTGGCCATGGGATTGCGCGACCGCCACCGGTACACGGGCGATCCGGCCGACCTGCTGGAGGGGATCGCCCGGCTGCGTACCGCCATCGGGTACGTGTCGGACCATCCGGTCGGACACACGTTGCGGGTCAACCTCAGCGCCCTGCTGCTGGACCACTTCGACTACTTCGGCGACGTGTCGGCGCTGCACGAGGCGATCGCCGGCTGCGACGCGGCCCTCCCGCGACTGGACGAGCAGGACCGGCGGGTGGTGGCCACGATGCGGGCCGAGGCGCTGATCGTGCTGGCCGAGCACACCCGCGACGCCTCGTACGTCGCCCAGGCCGTCGAGTCGGCGTCCCGGCTGCCGCGCGCACCTGCGGTGCTGTTCGTCCTGGGCAGGGCCCTCCACCAGCGGTACGTGCTGACCGACGACCACACCGCGCTCGTCGAGGCGGCCAGCCTTCTGGAAGAGAGCGTCCGGGCGTCGCCCGCCGACGACCTCAACCGTCTGCTGCGGCTCAACCTCCTCGGCGACGTGCTGCAGAGGTCCGCCGAACACACGGGTGACGAATCGGTGCGGGAGAGCGCCATCGGCCATCTGCGGGCCGCGGTGGCGGGCGCCCCGAGCACATCGGCCCTGCTGCTCGACTTCAAGGTCGACCTCGCCGCCGCGCTGCGGGACCGCGGCCGGTACACCGGTGACCTCGCGGCCCTGCGGGAAGGCGTGGGCCTCCTGCACGAGGTGCTCGCGGCCACCCCGGCCGGCACCCGCTCGTGGGGCAACCGATGCGAGAACTACCTGATCGCCGTGCACGATCTGATCGAACAGACGGATGACATCGAGTTGCTGGACCAAGCCGTGGAGATCGGCAGGTCCGCGCGCGGCCGGGGCAGCAAGGACGCCACCGTCCCACTGCTGCTCGGCCTGCTGCACCACGACCGGTTCCTGCACTCCCGGCTGCGGACGGATCTGGCGCAGGCCGTCACCGAGTACACGCAGGTCGTCGAGTCGGTGCCGTACGGCGGGTCGGACCATGTGGCGGCGCTGGGCAACCTGGGCCGGCTCTGGCTCACCGAGCACCGCTTCAGCGGCGATCCCGCGGCCCTGGGCCGGGCCGTGACGGCTCTGGGCAGCGTCGTCCGGGCGAGCGCTCCCGGCACCCCGCGGCGCGGCGCGGCCCAGATCAACTACGGTGACGCCCTGTACGCCCAGTACGAGACGAACCTGGACCCGGGCGTCCTCGCCGCGGCGGGGCAGGCGTTCCACGAGGCGGCGCGGACCGAGGAGGCGCAGCCGATCGTACGGATCAGGGCCGCCCGCGCATGGGCCCGCACAGAGGCGGAGGCGGCACACTGGCGCCGGGCGCGGGACGCCTACGCCTTCGCGGTCGGCCTGCTTCCGCTCGTGGTCCCGCGGCGGCTGGCCCGCCCGGACCAGCAACGGATGCTGGAGGAGCTGAACGGCCTTGCCGCCGACGCGGCCGCCAGCGCCGTATGGGCGAACGATCCGGAGACCGCGGTACGGCTGCTGGAACTCGGCCGTGGCGTACTGGGCGGGCAGGTGCTGCAGAGCCGCAGCGATCTGTCCCGGCTGCACGAGGTCGCACCGGAGCTGGCCGGCCGGCTGGGCGAGGCGTTCGACCGGCTGGCCCCGTCCGGGCACCTCCTGGGCGCCGCGGCCGACGAGCGGCACGGCCTGGACATCCGTCTGGGGCGGCTGCTCGACGAGGTCCGCGCGCTGCCCGGGTTCGAGGACTTCCTCGCACCGCCCGAGCTGACCGACCTGCTGGCCGCCACCGAGGACGGACCGGTCGTCCTCATCAACGTGAGCGCCTTGCGCAGCGACGCGCTGATCGTCGGACCCGCGGGCGTCACGGTGGTCGAACTGCCGGGCGTGACACCGGACTCCGTGGCCCAGCAGGCCGACGCGTTCGGAACCGCACTCGCCGCGGCGACCCGGCCGGGACCCGGCGAGACCGAGGCCCAGACCACCGTCACCCGGGTGCTCGGCTGGTTGTGGGACTTCGTCGCCGAACCGGTACTGAAACGGCTCGGCCACACCGCCGCACCGTCCGGCACCCCGCCGCGGATCTGGTGGTCGCCGGTGGGACAGCTCGCGTTGCTCCCCCTCCACGCGGCGGGCCGCTTCCCGGACGGTGCCACGGTCCTCGACCGCGTGGTCTGCGCCTACACCCCGACGCTGCGCGCCCTGCGGCACGCGCGGGCCCGGTACGTACGAGCCGGCGATGACCTGGTGGTCGTGGCGATCGGGGACGCACCCGGCGCGAAGGCGCTGCGCAGCACGGAACGCGAGGCGAGCAGGATCGCCGCACTGACTCCGGCGACCCGGCTGACCGGCGCGCGGGCGACGGTCGACACGGTCCGCGCCGCGCTGGCCACGCACGCGTCGGCGCACTTCGCGTGCCACGCGACGCACGACCCTGATGATCCGTCAGC
Source organism: Streptomyces sp. NPDC001270 (assembly GCF_042896695.1). NCBI lineage: Bacteria > Bacillati > Actinomycetota > Actinomycetes > Kitasatosporales > Streptomycetaceae > Streptomyces > Streptomyces sp. NPDC001270. Next base: position 20,168 of record NZ_JBIAXM010000033.1, read on the forward strand.
CGGGCATCTGCTGCTGCACGACGGCCCGCTGTCGGTGCTGGACGTGTCGGCGCTGGACCTCTGCGGGGTCCGGCTCGCGGTGCTGTCGGCCTGCGAGACGTCCCTCGGCACACACCGGATCCCGGACGAGGGGCTGCACCTGGTGTCGGCCTTCCAACTCGCCGGCTACCCGCAGGTCGTCGGCACTCTGTGGCAGGTCAACGACCACGTGGCCCGGCTGGTCGCCGTGGACCTGCACCAGGGGATCGCGGCGGGTGAGGACGTCGCGACGGCCCTGCACCACGCCGTGCGCCGCTGCCGGGAGCGCTACCCGAGGACCCCGACGCTGTGGGCGGCGTACCTGTATTCCGGTCGGTGAAAGCCACCTGAACGCCGAACCCCTGGGCACCGGCGCGGCATTTCGGCCAAACTGGTGAGGTGGCGTTCTGGGACAGGAAGAAGACGAAGAAGAACCAGCCCGAGGTCACCGACCACTTCGTCGGTGACTTCGGCAGTGCCGAGATCAAGATGACGGAGCGGCCGGGTGACGTACCGTTGGTCCACGTCAAGCTGTCGGTGACCCAGGAGTTCGCCTCCGGCCTGGAGTTCGAGCGTAAACGTGAAGAACTCGGCCTGGAGCACCCGGAGACACTGCACGCTCTCCATGTGCACGCGGTGGCCGTGGGCCGGGAGCCCGGCCGGCTGAACGACGCCGTCGAACTGCTGAACTGGCTGGTCGCCGCCCGCGCGAGGGACGAGGAGAACAGACTCCTGACGCTGAACGACCTCACCCGGCTCCTACAGGAGGGCGGCCAACTCGTGGTCGCCGAGCAGCGGTTGCGGGAGGCACTGGCCGGGTGGGAGCGGCTGCGCGGCCAGGACGACGTCCAGACCCTGTCGATCGCGACGAACCTGGGCAACATCCTGCTCGACCTCGGGCGCAGGGAGGAGGCGGAAGGGCTGATGCGGGACACCGTCGCCCGCCGTACCCGCACCCTCGGTGCCACCCATCCCGACACGCTCAGCAGCAGGAACACCCTGGCGGGCGCGTTACGCGGCTCGCTCGACCGGCTCGCCGAGGCCGAGCGCATGTACCGGGGGATGCTGGCCGACACCGTCGCCGACAGCGACCAGGCCCTGACCGTACGGCACAACCTCGCCGCCGTCCTCATCCACCAGGGCAGACACGCCGAGGCCCTGACGATGTACGGGGAACTGGTCGAGGTCCGGTCACGGCTGAAGGGCGACCGGGATCCGGACACCTTGACCGCCCGGCACAACTACGCCGTCGTCCTGAACCGGCTCGGCCGCGTCAGCGAAGCGGAGGCGCTGATCGCCGAGGTGCTCGCGGGGTACCGGCGGGCGCACGGCCCCCGGCACGCCAAGACCCTCGGGGTGCAGGTCGACCTCGCGGCAATGAAGGCCAACCAGGGCCGCAACGCGGAGGCGGTGCCGCTGCTGCGCGACGCGATCGAGGGCTACCAGAGCACGCACGGGCCCAACCACCCCCGTGTCCGTGAACTCACCAACATCCTGGCGCAGTTGGGCGGATAGAAGTCCCGCCTGCGGAATGCCGGACCTGTCACGGTGACCAACAACCGACCATGGCCGCCGGCTCGTCGGACGGATCCGTGAACGACGCCGGCCACCAGCCGGCGATTTCGCCGGCATGGCACGACGCCGTCCATGCCTGCGGTCCGAGCCCTTGGACGAAGGACGGGGCCGCCGTCGAAGCGCGGCCCTGATCCGTTCTTCCGGAGCCCGGACACGTGCTGTGGCGCTCAAATGGATTGATCACCTTCCGTGCGCCTGGCTAGCGTTGCCCGTCATGACGACCACCCCGGAAGAGGCCGACTGGCGCGCGGCGAACCGCGCCAACTGGGACGAACGCGTCCCGATCCACGTTGCGGGCCCCTTCTACGACCTGCCCGGTTTCGTCGCGGGCAAGGACACACTGCGGGACTTCGAACTCGACGAGGTCGGCGACGTGAGCGGCAGGACACTGCTCCACCTGCAGTGCCACATCGGGCTCGACACCCTGTCCTGGGCCCGGCGCGGAGCCACCGTCACCGGTGTCGACTTCTCCGAGCCCGCCATGGAGACGGCCGCCGGCCTCGCCGCGCGGATCGGCGTCGCCGGCGCCCGCTTCGTCACCGCCGACGTGTACGACGCCGTCCAGGCACTCGACGGGCAGGCCTTCGACGTCGTCTACACCGGTTTCGGCGCGCTGTGCTGGCTTCCGGACATCGAGCGGTGGGCACGGACAGTCGCCGAACTCCTCGCCCCGGGCGGCTTCCTCTACCTGGCCGAGTTCCATCCGGTGGCCGACATCCTCGCCGAGGACGGCCGCACCGTCGAGGGCGACTACTTCCGCCGCGCCCCGGTCGTCGAGGACGCACCCGGTACCTATGCCGACACCGGTGCGCCGATGTCCGCGAGCCTGACCGTCGAATGGCAGCACGGCCTCGGTGAGGTGGTCAGTGCCCTGGCCGCCGCCGGGCTCCGCCTGGAGTTCCTGCACGAACACGACCACGGCCACTTCCGGCTCCCCGCCGGGCAACGCGTCCCGCTGGTCTACACGTTGCGCGCCACGAAGGCGGGGTGAACGGCCGACCGCCCGAAGGACGGGGAAGGGGGCCCGGCGCAGCACGCCGGCCTCACGCCGCGCACAGCGGTCAGTTCTCGTAGGACAGGTCGAGTTCCGGCGACCCGGCCGGCCGGGCCTCGGCCGCGGCGTCCGGCGTCGCGATGCCGGGGAGGATCTGCTGCCACCAGCAGGCCAGGCGCTGATGGAGGTCACGACGGCCACAGATGACGTGGGAGAGCATCTGGATGCCGGTGAAGGAGCCCACCACGCTGGCCGCCACGTCCTCGGGAGCCATCTCTTTGCGCAGTTCTCCCGCGCCCTGGGCACGCGCCAGATCGCGGGTGAAGGCGAGCAGCCACCAGTCGTACATGTCCGAGTCGTCCGACTGGAAGGTCCCCTGTTCCACCGTGAGCCGGATGCTCGCCCGGAACAGGACGTCGGTACGCAGCCGGTGCGCCAGTACATGCGTGAAGTCGATCACCTGTTGCAGCGGCGATCCGGACGGGCTGCGCACCTCCAGCGGGATCTCGGTCTGCGCGGCCATGACGGTGTTCGCGATCTCCGCCTTCGACTTGAAGTGGAAGTACATGGCACCCTTGGTGATGCCGCTGCGCTCCTGGATCTCGTTGATGCTCGCGGCCGCGTAGCCGCGTTCGTCGAAGACTTCGGCCGCCCCCATCAGCAGTCTCCGTCGCGTGGCGATCGCTCGTTCCTGTTGTGCCATCGTGGTGATTCCCTGTTTCCCCAGGACATGTCGGCCTGATGACCGGTCAGGCCGATCGGCTAAAAACAAACCGTACGTTGGGTATTGTATGGCTGGCCCGGCGAGTGCCGCTCGGGAAAGCGACACAGAAGCGCGGGCAGCACCGCGGCAGACGCCCCCCCGATGACGTTCGGACCGTTCCGGGCACGTCCAGCGCCGTCACGACCGGTTGCCGTGCGGCGGTGTCCGCCACGGCGCCGGGACGATCAGGAACGGCCTGCCCGAGCCGGTACGCGGGACCGGAGTGAAAGTGACTCTTTCACGTTCCACGTACTCCAGCACAGTGCGGTACCCCCGACGATCTCCCTGCCCGTGAACGGGCGCATGCGACAGGCACGACGATGATGCCTGACGCCGCAGACCATCGTTCCGGCCGGACCGCCCCTGCCGTCCCCTCTCAGACAGCCACGGTGAACCGGCGCCACAGGCCGGCGCACACCCCGGAGACGCCGAGGACCGCGCACCCCGTGAACACCAGACCGGCGTCCCGCACCCCCAGCGCCACCGCCAGGGCGCCGACCCCGACCACGGGCACGGAGATCCCCACATAGGCGACCACGAAGAACGCGGAGATGGTGGCGCCTCGGCGGGCGTCGGGAGCCGCGGAGCCCACCTCGGTCAGGCCCGCGCGGAATGCCAGGCCCTGCCCCACGCCGCCGGTCGCGGCGCCCACGAGGAGCACCGGCAAGGACGCCAGCAGCAGCGAGGCTCCGACGAGGAGCAGGCCCGCGACGAGCACCAGGCACCCCAGTGGCAGAGCCCTGCGCAGGCCGACACGGCCCATGAGCAACTGCCCGCCGGTGGAGGCGCAGAACACGGAGAAGACGACGGCGCCGACCACCGCCAGATTGTGCTCGCCCAGCGTCCGGGCGAGAAAGTCCGGAGCGACCGCGGTGAACAGACCGAGCAGCGAGAAGCCGGCGAAGGCCGCGAGGGCGCCCGGCGTGAACACGCCGCGCACTTCGGGCGGGACCGTCATGCCCTGCGGCCGCAGCGGGGGCCGGGGGCCGGTGCGGCGCACGGTCTCCGGGAGCAGACAGGTGGCCGCGGCAGCCGACGCCAGGAGAACCAGGTGGAGGAGGAAGGGCAGCTTGAGCGGCCAGGGCGCGTACTCGGCGAGGAGACCGGACACGAGGGGGCCGAGTCCGAGCCCGCCCATGTTGGCGGCGGTCGCGGCGAACGCGGCGCGTGCGCGGCGCCCCTCGGGTGCCAGTTCCAGGACGGCTGCGGTGCCGGTGCCGCTGAACAGACCGGCGGAGAAACCCGACAGGACCCGCCCGGCGAACAGCAGGGGCAGGCCGCCCTCGCACAGGAAGCACACCGCGCTCAGCGCGGACAGACCGAGCGCGCAGAACAGCATCGGGCGCCGTCCCAGCACGTCGGAGAAGTCACCGGCGACCAGCAGCGCGGTGATGACCCCCACCGCGTAGACGGCGAAGACCACCGTCACGATCAGCTCGGAGAAGCCGATCTGACGGCGGTACAACTCGTACAGGGGCGTCGGCAGGGTGGTGCCCATCATCCCGACGGCGAAGACACCCGCGGCGGCGCCGTACCCCAGCCGACGCACCCGCCCACGGCGTTCGGCGTCGCGACTGACCACGTCTCACGGTAACCGTCCGGTACGGGATGGCCCGCAAGGCCGGCGTCGGGCGTGTCAGGGCCCACCACCCGCTGGGGCGGTGCCATCCGGTCGCAGACGCGAAGACGAGGCTCCGGCCGGCCTCAAATCGCGGACGCCCCACGGCTATTACGACGTAATGGAGGGGGTGGGCGTATCACAGGCGAAGCGTCGAAGAGGCTGGAGGAGGGCCTCCCTTGACCGTACCGTCGCCCCTTCGCGGGCACGGCCGGATCCGGAGGCACGGCGCGGCGAGCCCGGCCGTGACGTTCGCGACTGCCACTGTGGCGGATGTGGGAGTACGCACGCTCTGCGCCACGACGCTTCTCGCCGCCCTCACGGCAGTCGTCGCCGCGACTGTCCGCACAGGCGGTGATCTCGGCCGGCCGACCCCGCTCCTGTACTGGTACGCCGCCGCGTGGGCGCTGTTCGCCGGCGCGGCGTGGACCGTACACCGGGTGCCGGTGCGCGCCGCCGTGACGCTGATCCTGGCCGGCGGGACCGCCCTGTGCGCGGCGGCGCTCTCGGCTCCACCACGCACCAGCGACGACATGTACCGCTACGCGTGGGACGGCACCGTACAGGCCGCCGGAATCTCCCCGTACGCCTACCCCCCGGACGCGCCACAGCTCGCCCGACTGCGTGGTCCGTGGCTCTTTCCCGCCCGGACCGAGTGCCGCGCGTGGGACCTCCACCCGGTGCCGGGCGGGTGCACACACATCAACAGGCCGTCGGCACGCACGATCTATCCGCCCGTCGCCGAGGGATGGTTCCTGCTGGTGCATGCGGTCTCCCCGGCGGGCGGGCGGCACAAGCCGCTGCAACTCGCGGGTGCGTTGCTCGCCGTCGCCACGACGGCCGCCCTGCTGCTGGTGCAGCGGCGGACGGGTGGCGACATACGGCGGGTGGCGTTGTGGGCGTGGTGTCCGGCGGTGCCGTTCGCCGCGGTCAACGACGCCCATGTGGACACCCTCGGAGTGCTGCTCACCGTCGTCGCGCTCGGTACGGCCACGGGAATACGCCGTGGAGCGCTGCTCGGCGCGGCCATCGCCGTCAAACTGCTGCCCGTGCTCACCCTTCCGGGCGCGCTGTCGGGGGTGCTGGCCCCGGGCGTCGCCGCCCGGGCCGCGCTGCGGAGGACGGCGAGCGTGCTGTTCGCGGCCGTCGGCGTCGTGGTGCTCGTCTATCTCCCCTACGTGCTGGCATCCGGTTCCGCGGTCCTCGGTTACCTCCCCGGCTATCTACGGGAAGAGGGCTACGAGTCGGGCGACGTGGGCCGGTTCGCGTTGCTCCGGCTGGTGCTGCCGGACCGGTGGGCCGCTCCGGCCGCCGTCGCCCTGGTCGTGCTCAGTGCCTGGTACGTCCTGCGGCGCGGCGATCCACAGCGACCGTGGCACGGCTCGCTGCTGGTCACGGGCATCGCGCTGCTGCTCACCTCGCCCGGCTATTACTGGTACACGCTGCTCGTCGTGGCCCTCGTGGCCATGGGCGGACGGTGGGAGTGGCTCACCGTCACCGTCGCGAGCACCGTGCTGTACATCGCGGACGCCCTCCGGTGGAGTGACGTCCAGGCCGCTGCGTACGGGTCGGCCGCCGTGACGGTGCTCGCCGGTGCGCTCGTCCGCGCGCGGGCGCGCGGCGGCGGAGACCGACGTCCGGTCGGGGCCTGAGGGAGGGCCGCCGGTCGGCTCGGGCACCAGGACTCTACGGCGGGGCCCTTCGGAGGCGCCCCGCCGCAGGTCGAGTCGTCGCACCCGTCAGCGGGAGTCCACGGTGCGCAGCGGTTCAGCCGCTCGGCTGGCAGCGTGCACCCGCATGCCCGTCCGGTACGGCGTTCCGGCTTGTTCCGTGTCAGGTTGTAGCTGGCTTCCCGACGGGTTTCTGGACAGTCATCCGTCGCGGGGGATGCGGGTTGCGGGCCGCTGCTGAGGAGTGGCCGGTCGTGGAAGGAGGCAGGGGATGGGCAGGGGCGGACGGCCGGACGGCCGGGGTTCCGGCGGGTCACGGCGCCCGGCCGGGGAACAGGGCCGGGTGCGTGGGCGTGTCGGGCGTGCTGGTGCTGCCGTGGTGGCGGGCGTGGGCAGCGGTGCCGCTCGTGTCCGGGCTCTCGCGGGGCGGGTTGTGCGGGTTCCGGCGCCGCCGGGGGCGTTCCGTCCTGGTTTCTGGCGCAGTCCCCTGCGGGGGCCCTGGCTGACGTCCGTGTTCGGGCTGGTCCTGCTGATCGGTATCCCGGTGCTGTTCGTCACGGGCATGCTCTCCTACGCCTCCTACAACCCGGGACTGGGCCGTATCAACGACCAGACCCCGGACAAGGGCCTGCTGGGCTTCTACCTCTTCCACTGGCCCACGCATCCGTACTGGCTCTACCGGCTGACCCAGGGCGTGCACGTCACGCTCGGGGTGGTCCTCGTGCCGGTGCTGCTGGCCAAGCTGTGGTCGGTGATCCCCAAACTGTTCGAGTGGCCGCCCGTCCGCACCGTCGCGCACGGGCTGGAGCGCCTGTCCCTGCTCCTGCTGGTCGGCGGGGCGATCTTCGAATTCGCCACCGGCATCCTCAACATCCAGCTCTACTACGTCTTCCCCGGCTCCTTCTACACCCTGCACTTCTACGGCGCCTGGGTGTTCATCGCCGCCTTCCTCCTCCACGTCGGCCTCCGACTCGGCCGGATGACCCGCGCCCTGCGCTCGCGCAGCCTGACCGCCGAACTACGCACCGACCTCGCCCACACTCGGCCCGAGCCCCCCGACCCCGACGGCCTGGTCCCACCCGCGCCCGCACCCCCGACGATGACCCGGCGCGGCGCACTGGCCATGGTGGGAGGCGGATCACTGCTCCTCCTCGTGGTCACCGCCGGACAGAGCATCGGCGGCTGGCTGCGCTACACCGCGCTGCTCGCACCGCACAACCGCACCCCGGGCAGCGGACCCAACGGCTTCCAGATCAACAAGACGGCCGCTTCCGTCGGTGTCACCCCCGCCCACGTCGGTCCCGGCTGGCGCCTGGAGATCCACGGCCCCGGCGCCACCCGTGTCTTCACCCGCGCGCAACTCCTCGCCCTGCCCCAGCACACCGCCGCCCTGCCCATCGCCTGCGTGGAGGGATGGTCCACCACCGACCAGCACTGGAGCGGCCTGCGCCTGACCGACCTCGCGGCCATGGCCGGAATCCCGGGCGCCGCAAGCGTCCTGGTCGAGTCCGTCCAGCCGCCCGGCCCTTACACCTCGGTACTCCTGCGGCACAACCAGATCCACGACCCGCGCTCCCTGCTCGCCCTGCACGTCAACGGCGCGGACCTCTCCCTCGACCACGGCTTTCCCGCCCGCATCATCGTCCCGGCCAACCCCGGAGTGAACAACACCAAATGGGTGCACCGGCTCACCTTCAGGACCTGACCATGGCACACCCCACCCGCATGGCACACCTCACCCGCTGGTACGGCGCCGGCCCCCTCCACCTGCTCGCCCTGCTCGCCTCCTTCGCCATCACCGCCTACGCCATGGTCCGCCTGTTCGCCGTCCGCCCCCTGGAGGTCGCCCTCTGGATCGTCGGCGCGGCCATCCTCCACGACCTGATCCTGCTGCCCCTGTACTCACTCGCCGACCGCTCGGCAAGCTCCGTCCTGCGCCACCGGACCACCCCCGGACCACACGTGCCATGGGTCAACTACCTGCGCGTCCCCGCCTTCCTCTCCGGCGTCCTCCTGCTGGTCTGGTTCCCCCTCGTCCTCGACCTGTCGATCCCCTACCCCGGCGCCACCCGCCTGTCCGCGGACATCTACCTCGGCCGCTGGCTCGCCATCACCGCCGTACTCTTCCTCGCCTCGGCCCTCGCCTTCGCCCTCAAACTCCGCCGGACCCGGAAAACCACCCACACCCACACCCACACGACACGACCCACACCGGGCACCACGCCATGACGACCGGCCGGCCGCTGATCGCGTTCCGCGGTCCGACCGACGAGGCCGTCGGGGTGTCGGCCGAGGGTGCCGATTCCGCCGGGGTGAAACGCCGCTACGGTCATTTCCGGGTGTAGGGGGCGACCAGTACCGCGGTGGCATCGGCGTGACTCCGTAGTTGCTCAAGGGTCTGGCTCGGCGAGGTGCCTCGGCCGAAGGACGCCGGCAGCGGGGTGCGGAGCGCGTACAGCGTCAGCTGGTACCGGTGCGTCTGACCGGCGGGCGGGCAGGGGCCGTCGTATGTCGCCTCGCCCAGGTCGTTCAGGAGTTCCCGGGCACCGGGCGTCAGGGTGTGGGCCTTCGTTCCCGACGCCGTCGCGGGAAGGCCGACCTGCAGCCAGTGGATCTTGTGGTTGTTCAGGTCCACCATGGACAGGGCGAGCTCGGCGGTCCCGACGGGGACGTTCTTGAACGTGAGTGCCGGGGAGAAGTCGTGGGGGCTGTCACAGGTCATCAGGGAGAGGAACGCGCCCGAGGCGTCGAAACCCTCGCCCCGGCCGAGGGCGAAGGGGCCCGTGGGCACCGCCGTGGCCCGGGAGACCACGGCGGACGGCGACGACGTCGACAGGGCGGGCCCGGAGGACGAGGATGACGAGCACGCGGTGGTCGCCAGCGGCGCGACCAGGGCGACGGCACCCGAGACAAGGAAACGGTGCTTCATATCGGAACCGTATGACGGGTGGACGTACCCGGCCGCCCGTGACTGCCTTACGGCTTCGTGACCCGTCGGCCCCCGGCCAAAGGCTCCGGCTGGGCGGCAGGCACCGGAAAGGCACGTACGACTCGGTCGAACAGCGGCCGGATGTTCTTGACGGCGTCCCGCCGGGTACCGCCGTCCGGGTGGCTCGACCGGACGGCGGCGCGGGCTGACGGGCACGTGGGCCCGGCAGCCCCTGAAGGCCGGACGCGGGCACCGCCCACATCCGTCCCCTGCGGCGCAGCCGCCCCGAGGGGAGCCGGCCTCACATGGAGCGGTGCCCCGAGACGGCCTGCCGCAGCCGGGGCAGGAGCGGAGCCAGTTTCTCGTCGACCGCGGCCGGGTCGGTGCGGTTGAGGTCCTGCATGCTTCTACGGCCGGCCGACGCGGTGTTGATCTCCGGCAGCCCCTCGCGCAGGCCGTCGGCGATCGCGTCGGCCACTTCCTCCACGCCGCGCCGGCCGAAGCCGACGTCGTCCCCGGCCGCGTTGGTGTCCATCATCGGTGTGGCGGTGGCTCCGGGGTATGCCGTGGCGACGTAGATCCCGGTTCCGTGAAGCTCGCGCCGCAGCGCCTCGTCGAACCGGGCCAGACCCGATTTGACGCCGGCGTAGACCGCGTAGTAAGGCAGGCCGACCAGCGCGATGCCCGACGAGATTCCGACGATGGCCGCCGACCCGTGGACCCCGCCCGTGGCGTGCGCAGCGGCCCGCAGATGCGGCAGGGCGGCGCGTGTCAGCAGGAGCGGAGCGAGCAGGTCCACGGCGACCATGGCCTGGATGTCGTCCTCGCCGATGGCCTCCAGTTCGCCGGCCCGGACGTTGCCCGCGTTGTTGACCAGCAGGTCGAGCCCGCCGAGGGCGGCGGCGGCCTGCTCGGCGAGCCGGGCCGGCACCGCGGGGTCGGCCAGGTCGGCGGGGATCACCCGGGCGGTCCCTCCCCGTGCCTGCACCAGCCGTGCGGTCTCGTGAAGCGGCTGGGACCTGCGGCCGGTGAGCACGAGGGCACCGCCGTGGTCGGCCAGCCGGAGGGCCAGCGCGCGGCCGATACCGCTGCCGGCTCCGGTGATCAGGGCTTTGCGGCCCGTCAGTTGCATGGGGAACATCTCCCGGGGTGCGGGGCGACGACGCCGGACGATTCGTTCAGACGACCGCGCGGACCGCGGTCAGGATCGCGGCCGGCTCGGTGCGGCTGGTGTAGTCGGGGTGTACGTCGGCGAAGGCGACGCTGCCGTCGCGGTCGAGGACCAGCACGGTCGGGTGGGGGAGTTCCCACTCGCCGGTGCCGTTGACCTTGCCGAGGTCGTTGCCCAGGGCCTGCGACGTCGCACGGGTCTCGGCCGAGGGCCGATGGGTGATGCCGAGTGATCGGGCGACCTTGTTGCCGACGTCGGAGAGCACCGGGAAGGCCAGCTCGGCGGTCTCCTTGACGCTGAGCGAACCGTCGGGGGTCTGCGGGCTGATCGCGACCAGGGCGGCGCCCAGCCGCTCCAGTTCCGGCAGCAGTTCGCGCTGGTTGGCACGCAAGGTCAGATTGCAGTAGGGGCACCACCCCCCGCGGTAGAAGACGATGACGACGGGTCCCGCGGCCAGCAGCCGGCTCAGGTCGACCGGCGCTCCATCGGCGTCGGGAAGGGTGAACGGCTCCACCCTGTCGCCGGCCTGCACGAAGCCGGAAGGGTCCGCGGAGGAGACGAGAGTCCGTTGCTCCTCGGCGAAGGTGTCGAAGACCTCGGCGGGAGCATTGGTCTTGATCTGCGTTTTCAGCTCGCTCAGCTGGACGTTCAGCCCGTCTGTGCTCATGCGGCACACCCCGATCACAGTCGTGTACTAATCGGTACAGTCGTTGGACTATACAGTACAGACTGTGAGGGTGACCAAGGACAGCAGGGCAACGCGTCGGCGCGAGCCGAGTACCGAGCAGGGACGGCGCACCAGAGCGGCGATCGTGGCCGCCGCCGGACAGCTGATGTATGAGCGCGGGGTGGCCGCCACCAGCCTGGACGACGTACTGAACGCCTGTGGCGCGGGCAAATCGCAGCTGTATCACTACTTCGGCGGCAAGCAGGAACTCGTCGCCGCCGTCATCGACCACCAACTCCGGGGGATCCTGGCCAACCAGCCGCGCCTGGAACATTTGCAGAGCTGGGCGGACTTCGACGGCTGGGCAGCCGACCTGCTCGCCCTGCAGGCCGGTCCCGCGGGTACGGCAGCCTGCCCCCTCGGCAGCCTGGCCGGCGAACTCGACGACGACCCCGACCTGCACCAGGAGCTCGACGCCGCCTTCCGCACCTGGGAGTCCTTCCTGGCGGGCGGCCTGGACCGGCTGCGCGAGCGCGGCCTACTGCGCGCCGACGCCGATCCCGCCCGCCTCGCCGCCGCCACCATGGCGGCCCTTCAGGGCGGACTGATGCTGGCGCATCTGCGCCGTGACATCACCCCGCTCCAGGACGCCCTGACCATGGCTCTCGCCCACCTGCGCTCCCACCGGCCCTGAGTCCGCACCGGCGGGCCACCGGGGCGCCGGTCCGCCGCGGCCCGCCCCGCGGGCACCACCCCGTTCGAGCCGGGTCGGGGCGGCGCGCAGACAGGCGGCGAGCACGACTACCGCGGCCGCCGCACCGTACGCCCAAGCCTGGAGGGGGAAGCCCGGAAGCAGCCGGCCGGCCAGGTAGAGGACGGTCCCGGCCAGAGTCACCGTCAGCCACTCCCAGCGGCCGTCCAGTGCGACGAGCGCGACGACGAGCAGGGAGTACCAGGGGTAGCTGGGCGAGATCAGCAACAGGGCGGTGCCGGTGAGCAGCAGCGCGCCGCGCCAGGGGCGAGCGGGGTCTCCCTGCCGCCGTACGAGGAGCGCGGTAGGGCGAGCAGGACGACCGCGGCCACACCCGCGGCGGTGTCCGGGAGCAGCAGGCGCAGCAGGGCGAAACGCCGTACCTGGCCTGGTTCGTAGCCCTCCTCCTGGAGATAGCCGGGCAGGTAGCCGAGCACGCCGCTGCCGGAGGCGATGACGTAGGGCAGATAGGCGAGTACGACCGTTGCGGCGGCCGCGGTCGCCACCCGGAGGACGTGCAGCGGGCCGCGCCGGCCGGCCAGCGCGCCGGGGAGGGCGAGGACGGGCAGCAGCTTCACGGCGATCGCGGCTCCCAGGAGCGCGCCGCGCCGGGCCCCGGCGGTCGCGGTGCCCAGGGCGAGGACGGTGAGCAGGACGCCGAGGGTGTCGATGTGGGCGTCGTCGACCGCCTCGAAGGCGACCGCCGGGCACCAGGCCCACAGCGCGGCCCGGCCCGGGGCCCGCCGTGGATCGCCTCGTCGGCGCAGCACGCGGAGCAGGGCGACGGTGGTGGCGAACGCCAGGGCGGCGCCGCCGATCTGGAGCGGCTTGTGACGGCTGCCGGGCGGGGAGAGGACGTGGACGGCGAGGAACCAGCCCTCGGCGACGGGCGGGTAGATGGTGGGGACCGCAGGGCGGTTGATACGGACGCACAGGCCGGTGTTGGTCCGGTGCAGACCCCAGCCCGTGCAGGAGCTGTGGGCGGGGAAGAGCCAGTCGTCGCGCAGCCGGGCGAGCCGCGGAGCCGTGGGCGGGTAGGCGTAGGGGGAGACACCGGCGGCCTGGACACGACCGTCCCAGGCGTAGCGGAACATGTCGTCGCTGGTGCGGGGCGGGGCCGCGAGGGCGGCGACGGCGACGGCCGCCGCACCCGCCAGGACCAGGACGGTCGCCGCCCGCACCGGAACCTTGCGTACGGCCCATGCGGCGGCGGCGAACAGTGTCCAGGCCACGGCGTAGCCGGCCAGGACACGGCCGGGATCGCTCTGGTTGTCGCCGGCCCGGACGGTGTCGGCGACGACCGCGGTGAGCGCGGCGAGGAGTACCACGGTGACGGCGACACGGGTACGCGCACGACCGGCGCCGTCGCTCACGGGTCCCGTGGGTGGGGTCCCGGGCGGGGGTCCGGCCCGTCCGGGACGCGACCAGCGCGAGGTGACGGCCTGTGTCATGGCGGATCGATCCCTTGACTTTCCGGGGAGTGCGGGAGTGCGGGAGTGCCAGGGTGCGGCCCTCAGGTGGTGCGCAGATGGGCGAAGGGGTGGTGGGGGCCGCCGTGCGCGTCTTCGAAAGGGACGGTGAGGAGGTGGTCCACGCCGTGCGGGGCCGGCCTCGGCCGGCGGGCGCCCGCCGGTGACGACGCGGCGGGGCGACGGGTGACCGGGGCGGCCGGGTCATCGCCGGTACCGGTGCTGCGGTCCACCGGGTGCGGGCATATGACGGCGGGTCATCCGGCGCGCAGCGCTGCCGCCGCGAACTCCGCCATCCCCTCCGCGAAGCCGACCTGCGGCTTCCAGCCCAGTTCGCCGCGCAACCGCTCGGCGGAAGCGGTGATGTGCCGCACGTCGCCGAGCCGGAAGTCACCCGTCACGACCGGCATCGGCCCGGCGCACGCCACGGCGAGTGCCACCGCCATCTCTCCCACCGTGTGTGGCTCGCCGCTGCCCACGTTGTACGCCCGAAAGCCCCCGTCAGGAAGATCGTCCACCCCGGTCAGGGCCGCCGCGTTGGCCTCGGCGACGTCCCGGACGTGGACGAAGTCCCGCCGCTGCCGCCCGTCCTCGAACACCTGCGGCGACTCGCCCCGCGCGAGTGCGGAGCGGAACAGGGAGGCGACACCGGCGTACGGGGTGTCCCGGGGCATCCCGGGTCCGTAGACGTTGTGGTAGCGCAACGCCGCGACCCGCCCGCCGGCCGCCCGCGCCCATGCGGCGGCGAGGTGCTCCTGGGTGAGCTTGGTGGCCGCGTACACGTTGCGCGGATCGACGGGCGCGTCCTCCTCGACCAGCCCCGGGGCGAGCGGCTCGCCACACCGGGAGCAGGGCGGTTCGAAGCGGCCCGACTCCAGGTCGTCCACCCGGCGCGGCCCCGGCCGCACCACACCGTGGCGGGCGCATTCGTAGCGTCCTTCGCCATAGACCACCATCGAACTCGCCAGCACCAGGCGGCGCACCCCGGCGTCGGCCATGCCGGCCAGCAGCACGGCGGTGCCGAGGTCGTTGCAGCTGACGTAGTCGGGTGCGTCCGCGAAGTGTCTGCCGAGCCCGACCATCGCGGCCTGATGGCATACGGCGTCGACGCCACGCAGGGCGCCGGCGACGGCCCGTGCGTCGCGGACGTCAGCGTGCCGCCAGTCCACCCCTTCGGGGATCGGCGGGGCGGTGCGGTGCGCGGCGGGCAGCAGGGCGTCGAGCACACGCACCTCGTGCCCGGCGCCGGTGAGGACGGTGACGAGGTGCGAACCGATGAAGCCCGCACCTCCCGTGACCAGGATCAGCATGGTGTCGACGGTAGGGCCCGTACCGGCGCCCACGGACGGGCCTCGCCGGAACGTCACGGGTACGTAAGGCGGATCGGTTCCGGCCAGACGGTGCCCGGCCGCGAGGCCGCCCGCGTCGGCAGCGCACGGACCGCGGCGCAGACCGGAGCACAGACCGCCATACGGACCGCCATACGGACCGCAATATGGACCGAGGCGCGGGCCAGAGGTCTGACCGGAGCGCGGACCAGGGCGCAGCCGGGCACGCCGAACGTGCCGCGGGGCCGTCGGCGGGGCCGACCGGGAACGGTCGGAGCGGGACGGCGCAGTCTACTGCGGACTTCAGGACGGCGGACGGCGCCGGTGCCGGCTGAATCCCCGCACGGCGAGCACCAGCGCGGTGACCGTGACCACCCCCACCAGCGTGAGCAGCCAGTTGCGGGGATAGTCCAGCGGCAGGACCGAGGGGTTGGCCCGGGGGCCCGGACGCAGCAGCACCGGCAGGGCCACGGCTGTCAGCGCACCCGCGACCAGCAGCGCCCCGCGGACCGGACCGCGCACGCCACCACGCACCAGGACCAGCCCGGCGAGCAGCACCAGCGGCGCGATGAGCACGTCGTGCAGGACCAGAGCCCCGCCCAGCCAGACCAGGACGCCCGTCAGGTCGGGTACGTCCAGCAGCAGGGACACGCCCCAGCCCAGCAGTGCGAGCCCGGCCATGCCGGCCAGGACCCGGGTCGCACTCACCTTCATCGGGTTCGGCCGCGCAGGGCTCGCCTTCGCAAGGTCCGGCTTCATGACAGCACCTCCAGTCGGCCCACCCACTTGGTCTGCAGCACACCGGGCCGGTTCGGGGCGATGAGGCGGGCCGGATAGCCGTGGTCGGGAGTGAGTTCCTCTCCGTTGAGGTGCAGTGCGAGCAGGGTGAGAGGATCGCGGGCCTGCTCGTGGCTCATCTCGGAGACCCGGTAGCCGCCGCGGAGTTGCAACGACACCACCCGCACACGCGCGTGCGACGGGGCACCCGCCCGCTCCAGCAGATCCGTCACGCGCACACCGGTCCAGTGCGCCGACTTGCTCCAGCCCTCCACACAGGCGATCGGCAGTTCCACCTCGTGCTGCGGCAGACCGCGCAGGTCCGCCAGCGTCAGTGTGTAGGGCCGCGGCCCGTCCACCGTCAGCCGGTAGGCGTCATCGGGGATCCGGCCGACGCCGGCCGCGGCCGCGGTCCGGTTGACCGGCAGGCCCTGCGGGCCGTGGTCCGGCTGCCGGGGCGCGAGCAGATCGACGTCCTTGAGCGGGGTGAAGGACTGACCGACCGTGGTCACCGTGACCGCACCGACCGCCGCGGCCACCGCCGTCAGCAGCGAGCGCCGGTCGAGCGTGTCCTCGGCGGGCAGGGCGAGCGTTCCGGGCGACCGACGGCTCCAGTGCGCCTTGATCTCGGGCGCCTTGACCGCGACGTGCAGCAGCAGCGACCCGGCCACCAGCCAGGCCACGGCGTAGTGCACCGGCACGAAGGAGAACGGCCACGGATACCACTGTGTGGTGTTCAGCAGCCCGGTGACCAGCTCGAACCCCGCTCCTGCCACCAGCAGAGCGATCGACAGCCGCTCCAGCGCGTGCCGCACCGAACGCACCGGCGGCCAGGTGAACAGCCGCGGGTACACCGCCCACAGTTTGGCGAGCAGCAGGGGAATCGCGGCTGTGCCGGAGGCGACGTGCAGGCCCTGGGTGAGCCGGTAACCCCATACCGGACGGCTCGGCAGCTCATTGGCCAGCCAATGCGGGGGATGCTGGAGGAAATGGCTGATCAGGCCGGTCACGAAGCACACCACGAAGGCCAGGCCCAGCCACCGCCCGATCGAGGTCGCCGTTCTGGCATCGTGCAACCGCCCCTTGAACACGGGCGGACGGAGCGAATGAAAACGCGGTTTCATGCCTTCCATCACAGCCGTCGCGCGGGCGAAGCGGAACGTCCGAATCCTTACGGAAGGCGGACATCGCCTTCTGGTACCGCCCTGTTCGAGCGCCCGGATTCCGGCCTGGGGACACACGGCCGGGCCGTCGCTCGCCCCCGGCTCCCCGCGTCGGGCGCGCTGGAAGGGAGTGCTTCAACGGCACCGGCTGACCGCGCGGTGATCGGGCACCGTGACGATCCGCAAGCAGCAGCCGGGAGGGGGGCCCGCGCAAGCCGTGCGGCCCGGCTCAGATCCACGTGTCGAGCCCCGTCCTGGCGCGCCACAGCCGAGGTCCTTGCGCAGTACCGCGCGTCAGGGGCGGTGTGCCCCCGCCTGGATCACCTATGGGGTGTCAGGTTGCTGAGAGCAGCCCCAAGACGACAACCGGAATCGGGACCGGCCACGGGACGAAGTCCGCAGGCGGCAGCCGCAAGACGATCGCCGCCGGACGCACCGGGGACGCCGTCGAGCCGGCGTCGACCGGGACCCGGCCCGCCGGGACCCGGCCCACGGGGGCGCGGGGCGGCGGGCCGTGCTGAGGGCCGCCGCCCCGCACCCGGTCATCGGACCGAGGTCACAGGCTGAGCAGTATGCGATGGGCGATGCCGGTGTTCCTGAGGGGCTTGAGTGCCAGGCGTACCAGAGCCAGAGCGTTGTCGTCGCCCGCGATGCGGTTGGCGCTGAGCCTGCCGCAGGACCGGCACTGGTGGATGATCATCCATTCGCCGTCCGCCCGTACCGACATGCTCAGTGCCTCCATCCGTCCACGGCAGTCCGCGGCCCGGTCGCCGGGGATGCGCCGGTCCACGTGCAGGCTGGTCAGGCAGTTCGGGCAGTGATTGCGGTGCGTGGTGCCGGGTGCGTCCGGGGACACGTCCAGTCGGCATGTCACGCACCGGAAGTCGTTCGCCCGGTGCCCGCCCTGGCCATGGAGCACGTCCTTGTGCCGTTGCGGCCGCCGCGTCCCCTGTGCTTGCCCGCGTGGGTTCTTGCGTCTGGGCACGGTCAGTTCCTCCTCTTCCGGAAGGGGTTCACAGGGTGCCGAACGCTTCGAGTGGGAACGGCGGCTGCGCCAACGGCCGTACCGCCATGCGCATCAGGATGAGCTGGTTGTCGTCTGCGCAGACGGGGTTCGACGTCAACTCGTCGCAGCGCACGCAGCGGTGGACGACCATCCAGTCACCGGTGCGCAGTACGGCGATGGCGATCGGCGACATCCGGCCGTGGCAGTCGCCCGCGCCGCCCTCGACCTGATCATGGACGTGCTGGGAGTGCAGGCACGACGGACAGTGATTGCGCAGTGTGCCGTCGCCCGCGTAGGTGGACACGGCCAGGCCGCACCACGCGCAGGCGAAGGTGTCGACCTTGAGAGTGTGGTGCGGGGTGTTCGACGACGTCTTGTGGGGTTTGGACACCCGGGGTGCTCCTTGCTGAGAAGTCTTCGATGACAGCAAGAGCAGGCCGAGCGGCCTCGACGGAGGACACCGGCCTCACCGGCCCCGGACTGCCGGCAGGTGCCGAGGGGTGGGCCGAGTCGGGACACCGGAAACTCACGTCCGGTCGCCGTCCGCGGGACGGACGGTATCGGGGAGACGGACGTTACGCGGTGCAGCGAAGCGCGCTCGGCGCGGGCCGGGGCACAAAATCTCTTTTCTAGGGCGCATTCGCCCGGAGCAGACGGGAAGAACGGCGTCACCGTAACAACGGCTCCGCGCTCGGTGCCAGTGAATTAATCAGAGGTCCATCCGACCTGTACCCCGTGCTCCATGCCCCGTGGGCGGCGAAGACGTGTCCCAACCCGTTGCCGCGCACGCGTCCCGCGGTTCAGCCGAGGGCCCGGACGGTGTCGCGGACGCGTTCGACGAGCGCGTCCGGGAGCAGTGCGTAGCCTTGGGCGGTGGCCGCAGACCGGCCCGCGGCACTCGTCGCGTACGACAGGAAAGCCCGGAGGGTCTTCAGCGTGGCGGGATCATTGCCCTTGTCGCAGACGACTCCGTAGCTGACGAGGGGGATCGGATACGCGCCCTCGGCGCGGGTGGCCGGGTCAAGGGTGAGTGACAGGTCGTCACCGCTGCCGCCGGCCTTGGCCGCGGCGAGGGCCTTGGTGGTGCCGATGGCGTCGGCTTCCACCGGCGCGGAGGCTCCGGTCAGCAGCCGCACGGTGGCGAGTCGCCCGCTGCCGGCGAGACCGAGGTAACCGACGGAGCCCGAAGTCTGCGTCACCGCCTCGTTCATGCCGGCGTCGCCGGACACCGACAGCCCGTTCGGGGCCGGCCAGGCAGAGTCGGCCTGGTGGTACCGCCAGTCGTTCGGGGCGGCGCCGCCCAGATAGCTGCTGAAGGCATGGGTGGCGGTGCTCGCGTCGCTGCGGTGGAAGGTCTGTATGTTCAGGGACGGCAGTTTCACCCCCGGGTTGAGTTTCTTGATCGCCTCGTCGTCCCAGCGCGGGATCCTGGAATCGAAGATCTTCGCGAGGGTGGGCGCGTCCAGTACCAGATGGCTGACTCCGGGCAGGTTGTACGCGACCGCCACCGGGGTGGCCACCAGCGGCAGATGGATGGCCTGCCCGCCGCCCCCGCACCGTCCCCGCGACTGCTGGACCTCCGTGGCGTCCAGCGGGATGTCGGCCCCGGCGAAGGCCGCCGACTTGCCGAGGAAGGTAGTGACTCCATTGCCCGAGCCGGTGGGGTTGTACGCGACCGTCGTGCCGGGACAGGCGGCTTGGAAACCGGCCGTCCACTTGGTCATCGCGGCGTCGATCGCCGTCGATCCGCTGCCCGTCAGGCTGCCCTGCGCACCGGCACACGAGAAGCCGGCGGCCGAGGCGGACGCCGAGGAGGAAGTGCTGGGGCCGCCGCCTGCGCCCTGGTCGGCGCGGCCGAACCTGTCGGTGAGCAACGGCACCGCCACGGCGACCGAGACCGCGACCACCACGGCAGCGGCGACCAGGGCGATGCGCCTGGGGCGGCGAGCCGACGGGGAGGGGCGGTCGGACTCACCTGCCGACGGGCCGAACTCACCTGCTGACGGCCCGAACTCACCTGCCGACACGGCCGGCCGGAGCTTCCGGGTGGACACGTCCGAGCTGACCGGCGAGCGCTCGGGCGGCGCCTGCTTCGCCCCGTCGGCCGGATCGCTGTCCGGAGCGGGCGGGGCGCCTTGCCCGGGCCACGGATCTCCCACCGTCACCGGCCTGTTCTCCGCTCCGGGCGGCGGGCTGCCGTTCGGGGAGGGCGGAGTCCCGCTCACGCCCGAAGGGCCCTCGCCGACCGCGCGCGGGCCGGCCGGTCCGGGCGGTGTTTCCTTGGCCGAGGGCGGGTGCTCCTCTTGTACCGGGGAGTTCAGTCCCGGTAAGCGCGGCTCGTCCATTTCCTGCGGCGGCGCCACCGCCGACAGCGCGGCCAACAACTCCTCCACGGTGGGACGCGCCGCGGGTTCCTTGGCCAGGCACGGCTCCACGAGCGGCCGCAGTTCCTCGGCCAGCCCCGTCAGGTCCGGCTCCTCGTGGACCACGCGGTACCCGATCCCGTAGGTGCTCTGCCCCTCGAAAGGGCTGTGCCCGGTGGCCGCGTACACCAGGACCGAACCCAGCGCGAACACGTCCCCGGAGGGGCCGATGCCGCCCGTGCGGAACTGTTCGGGAGCCATGAAGGCGGGCGTGCCGACCAACACCCCGGTACGGGTCAGCGGATCTGCGGCGAAGGCGCGGGCGATACCGAAGTCGATGACCCGGGGGCCGTCCTCCGCGAGGAGTACGTTGCCCGGCTTGAGGTCGCGGTGGACCAGTCCCACCCGGTGGATGTCCCGCAGCGCCTCCACCAGCCCGGCGGCCAGCAGGCGCACCTCCTGCGTCGGCAGCGGCCCGCTCTCGGCGACGCGCTGGTGCAGGGACGGGCCGGGTACGAACAGCGTGGCCAGCCAGGGCGGTTCGGCATCCGCGTCGGCATCGGCCACCGGAGCGGTGAAGGCCCCGCTGACCTGCCGTGCCGCAGCGACCTCCTGCCGGAACCGGGCCCGGAACTGTTCGTCCGTGGCCAGCTCGGGCCGGATCACCTTGACCGCGAGCCGCCGCCCCGACACCGAACGCCCGAGGAAGACCATCCCCATGCCCCCGGCGCCCAGCCTGCCCTCCAGCCGATATCCGCCGACGGACAGCGGATCCCCCTCCAGCAGCGTCACCCGTGTTCCTCCCCACTAGGTGCCCCACAGCATAGGGGGCCGGGAGAGAGGAAAAGTACGCATCGAGGGGTACCGCAGCGGTCCGAAATGCGGGCAGCGGAGGTGCAGGGATCACGGATGACGAACTCGGTGGCCCGCATCACTCGGCGGCCGGCCGGCTTGGCGGGACGGCCGGGGGATTTCGTCTCGTCGGTCCTGCCGTCGCCCTGGTCGGTAGCCCTGGGCCGGGCGCCAGACGGTCCGTACGGGGGGTCAGCATGGCGCGTGCGTCATCGCCGGGGACTCGCGCAGGAGGAGCAGCGCGATGTCGTCGTACCCCTGGCCGGTGCGCCGTCCCCACGTCATGAGGGCGTCGGCCAGCGCGTCCAGGGGGATGTCGTCGATGCCCGTCAACTCGCCGCCGTCGATGCCCGCCAACTGGCGTGCGAGAAGGCCGATCGCGACGTCCAGGTCGAGGTCCGGTCTCTCGACCAGGCCGTCGGTGAACAGCACCAGCAGGTCCCCGGGTGTCAGCGTGACGTCGCTCGTGTCGTACACGGAGTCCGGGACGATGCCGAGCAGCAGCCCGGGAACCGTCTCGGCGATGTCCGTCGAGCGGTCGGCGTGGCAGACCACCGGCGGCAGGTGGCCTGCCGTCGCCACGCGCACCTTCCCGCTCGGCAGGTTGATCTCGGCGCACAGGCAACTCGCGAAGAGGGTGCTGTCGAGGTCGACGAGGAGTTGGTTGGTGCGGCGGAGCACCTCGTCCGGTGGTGCGCCCGAGACGGCGTGCGTCCGCACGCTCGTACGGATCTGCCCCATCAGGGCGGCCGCGCTCACGTTGTGGCCCTGGACGTCGCCGATCACCGCGACGACGGTGTCCTCGCGGACGCGGATGAGGTCGTAGAAGTCGCCGCCGATGTCCATCCCGCGGGTGGCGGGCAGATACCTGGCCGCGACGTCAAAACCCGTCACCTGCGGCAGTTCCTGCGGAAGGAGGGCCGCCTGCAGACCGCGGGCGACGCGGTTGGTCGTGTCGTACAACCGGGCGCGCGCCAGGGCCTGCGCGATCATTCCGCCCAGCGAGGTCAGGGCCGCGCGTTCCTCCGGGGGGAAGGGGCGCGGCCGGTCGTAGCCGAGCACGCAGCAGCCGAACACCCGGCCCGACACGACGAGCGGGAGGTAGCAGAAGGCGCTCATCTCGCGGTACAGCGGGACGTGCGGGTAGCGGCGCTGCAACATCTCGTTGCTGGGGTAGAAGGCGGGCAGCCCCGTCTCCATCGCCAGCACACTCGCGCTGCGCAGCGACGTCAGACTGCCGTGGAAGTAGCTGTCCACCCCCCGCGGGAAGCCGTGCGAGCACAGGACGTTCAGCCTGCCCTCGTCCGACGTCATCATGGCCATGCCCTGCGCGTTGATGACGGGCATGATCTGGTCCGTCACGGCGGACAGTACGTCCGAGACGTCTATGGCCGAGGTGATCGCCGACGACAGGTGCAGCAGGTAGAAGAGCGCGGCCGCCCCCGTGGCCGCCGGCGGTGGCGGCGTGACGGGCGCGCCCCTGTCCTCCTTGGGAGGGTCGGAGGCGACGACGCGCACGCTGACTCCGGTGGCGTCCGGGAAGAGCTGGAAGTGCAGCCACCGGTCCGGTGGGCGTAGGGCCGTGAAGGACGTGGGCAGCCTGCTGAAGAGCGCCGACAGGTAGGCGTTCTCGTAGGCCGGGTCGCACAGCCAGGGCAGTGCCTTCCAGGGGCGGGAGCCGATCAGGTCCTCGCCGTCCGCGCCCCGCGGTCCGAGCAGACGCCGGGCCGCGCCGTTGAGGAAGGTGATGCGCCCTTCGAGGTCCAGCGCGCACAGCCCCTCCTCCAGCCGCTCGACCAGGGCGGTGGCCGCGGGCCTTCCCTGCTCGGCAGGGGGGAGCGGCGGTTGCACGGTACGTACCCGCTCGGGGGCCTCGACGGGGCTGCCCGCCGCACGCGCCCGGGTGAGCACCGCGGCGACCGCGCGCCCGGCGCCGGCTATCTCGCGCGTCTCGTCGGCCGACAGTTCGGACGGGCGGGTGCCTGGCCAGAGCAGCAGGACGACACCCAGGACGGTGCCGGCCATGGCGACGGGCGCCACGCACATGGCGACGTCGTAGGGGAAGGCGGTGCCGGTCCGCGGATACCGCCTGATGATGTCCCGGTGGCTGGGCAGCCACATCATGCGGTTCTCCCGGGCCGCTTCCGCGACCGGTACCGGTGCCGCCCAGGCCACCCGCGACCAGGGCTGCGCGACCCGGCTCGACACGCCGGTCACCACGGACATCCGGAGCACCTGCTCATGGTCGTCGAGCAGATAGACGGCCCCCACGTGTGCGTGGGTGCAGCGCACGACCTGCAGCAGCGCCTCGTCCACGGCCGCCCACGACATGGTTTCCTACTCCAGGTCCGGGCTGTCGGGGGTGGGTCGGCGGTCGTCCGCGAGGAAGCTCCGTGCCTGGCCGGCCGGCCCGCATCGCGGGACGCCGGCCGTCAACTGCCTTCGTTCACGCCCGTCGTCCGGCGTGCTGCGCGCGCCGACGCGCCGGTGCCGGGTCACGACCGCGTACCTGGGCGTCCTGGCTGCCCGCTGCCGTGCCGGGATCAGGGCCGAAGGAGACCCGGCCGACGATGCCGGACATGAGTCGTCAGGCTCACTCTCTTCCCGGGCTGATGTTCGCCGCCGAAAAAGTTGCATTGGCCACCTTTCACCACACCTTGCCACCATATATACCTCATATGGTGATATCGGGGCGACGGATGGATCCCTGTCGACCGCCTCGGTGCCGGTATGTGCCCACCGGTGTGCAGAGAGCTTCGACGGCGATGTCGTCGCACATTTATAGGCGGGTATTTGTCCGCAAGAATTCCGGAGAACTTGTCGAAGAGGACATGTGTGAGCCCCCGCGAGGTTCGCCGCCTTTTCAGGTCCGGTCCATGAGATCAGGTGAGGATTTTCGACCGACTGGTTCTTCCTCATTGTTCAGTGAACTGCCCGGCCCGGCGGTGTACCGACACGGTATTCATGGGAGGTCCATTGTGCCCCGCGATCTCAGCCTGTTGCCGCCACATCGGTGGACAGGGCGGTCTGCTTGGCCGCTTCGAGTTCTTCCAGCCGGGAGGCCAAGGCGTGCCGCACGGCATCGTAGGCATCGCTGCCCAGGGTGAGCCGCGTCGGGGTGGGGCTGGGGGAGACGGATTCGATGATGGCGGCCGCCATCATCGCCGGGTCTCCCGGTGCGTGGGCGGTGATGCCGTCCTCTGACTGGACGAGTGCGCGGATTGCCCCGACCGGACCGTCGGCGTAGGCGGACACAGGACATGACCACAGGGAGCCAGGGCCCGGAGAGCCGGGAGCCTTCCTCAAGGCACGCCGGGCGGACATCGACCCCGGTCAGGTCGGCCTGGCGGTCGTCGGGCGCCCCCGCCGCGTGCCGGGACTTCGCCGTGAGGAAGTCGCCCAACTCGCCATGATCAGCGCGGACTGCTACGCCCGTCTGGCCAACGACAACTCCATGGAGTGTTTCAACGGCACCCAGCGATGCGTCCCGGCCTTCGCCGAGGCGTGGCAGGTGCCCTCCGGCACCCCTGTCGACGTGCCGGAGGGGCTCGTCCCCGAGACAGGGGTGAAGCAGGCCGTTTTCATTTCCGGCGCCGACACCGTCGTGACCATCAGCTACTCCCGCAAGCAGCCTGGCCAGCGCATCGACGCAAGGGACCTCACCACGGGTCGGCTGCGGTACACCTCCCACACCGGTGACTTGGACAACGCCCAACTGGCGGCCGGTGGCGAACACCTGGCCACTACGCAGTACGCACAAGCACTCGGCCGCACACCCGGCCCAAAGACCGAGCTGCCCACCGCGCTGAGCGATCAGGACGCCACCTCGCGGTACGGAGTCGCCGACACAGCGGACAGCCCGGATACAGGGCTCTCGACCGGAGGCTACGCAGAAAAAACCCTGACCGACGTACGCACCGGATACACCTACCGCACCCACATCCCCACATCGGGCGACACTCCCGCCGCGTACGACGGTGTCGCCGCGGTGCCAAGCACGGGCGGCGGGCTCATGGTCCTCGTGCCCGTCGGCACGGCGCTGATGGCGGTGCGCGCCGAGCGGGCCGGTGACGAAGGGTTCCGGAAAGACAACGGGACGGGGATGTCCGCCGTGTCACCGGACGGGCGTTACGTCGCCCGGGCCACCGACCAACGGCTTGAGATCGTCGACGCCGACCGTACCCGCCACCAGTCGGTGTCGTTGCCGCCCCACGCAAGCACGGCGATTCGTCGGCATCGGCGTCACCAACGAGATGTTTGCGCGCGCCCGACTCCTCGCTCGTCCAGGACATCCCGGACAGGTGGCCGCAGTCACCAGGACGGGAACCCTGCGCGGCGAGATCCTGCCGTGGGACGTCCGTGCCCCGCGGCGCATTACGACACTGAAGGGCCCTACGATCACCGTGCCGTTCAGCACCGAAACTGTCACCGCGAGCCTCGCCTTCGACGCGGACGGCTCAAGCCTTGCCGTGCAGAACTCCGACGGCCAGTTGCGCGTGTGGGACGTCGACCGCGGGAAGCCGCGGGTGCTCAACGCACTTTGCTCAGCCAGCGACACACTGGTCGGGTTCGGGCCGGCCGGCAGCACCGTCACCTACCTCTTCGGCAAGAAGCAGGTCCAGATCTACGATCAGGCGGGTGACGGTGCCTCCGAAACCCTGGCGGTCGCGGGCGACGACTGGACGGCGGGCTTCGTGAACGGCCACCGTCTCACCATCGAAACCGGCCAACTCCGCCAGACCTTCGACTTGCGCTCCGACGCTCAGTTCCGCGCTCTTTGCGCCGGCGCCGGACGGGACTACACCAAAGCCGAACGCAAGCTGCTGCCAGAAGGTGCCCGGTCGGAGCCACCCTGCGCCTGACAGGCCCGCTGCGGGCGTCCTGTGCCAGCACGAGCGCGCCCGAACTGCCACCACCACGTGCTGCGGCCCATTCGCACCTCCGCACCGAAGACCCGGCCCGTCTCGCGGGCCAGACGCACCCGGAACCCCGCGGTCATTGAGCGTCTTCGCCTGCGCGCCGTCGCGGGCGGACTCCTCCCACATCACCACACGGCCGCCCCGAGAGTTGTCGCAAGCCGCGTCCGAACAGCCCACGAGCCCGGACCGGTCGGTCCGGGCTCGCTCGCTCCGTCCGCGACTGGCGGATGGTCATGCCCGCCGAGACGGCCGTCAGAAGTAGTTGTTCAGGGTCCAGCGGTGGTCCGGGTTGGTGGTGTGACTCCACAGGATGACAGGCTGGCCGTTGATGTCGGCACCGCCCGACACAGCGAGTTCCAGCCCTGCGTGCCAGTTCAGGATCGAGGACGGATCATCGCGGTACTGCAGGCCGAACCAGAACTGGTCGGGGTGGTCGGCATGGCAGGATCCGGCGACCACGCGGGAGCCGTTGCGGGTGCCGGCGGAGGCGACTCCCAGGCATTGGCCGTTGCGGTTCTCCAGTTGAAGGTTGCCCTGGTTGTCACCGTTGGCCAAGGACCACACCTGGTCGTTGCCGCCCGTGCAGTTCCAGAGCCCGGCCTGACGGCTGGCGTTGATGCCCACGCACCGGTGGCTCGGCAGATCGCTCATCAACTCGAACTCCCCCGCGTGGAACGACAGCGGGACGACGTGCGGGCTCGGGGCCGATGCCGCAGCGGCACTCGCGGGCGTGCCGACGGCCGCGCCTGCCGCGAACGTCGCGACCGCCCCCAGGACCGCCAGGCGGCGCAGTTGCCTGGTCATTGCCATGTGTGGCTCCTCTCGTCTGTGCTTGTCCGGCTTGCGTGTGGATCAATCTTTCGTCGTCTGGACCGGCGGTAGCCAGCGGCGGCGTGCGTGCCTGAACATTGCTGAACAATGCCGATGGCCGGTCGAGGTGGGGGAGCGTTCGATGGCAGGACGGAAGAGAGTGCCGCTGATCGGTAGCGGCCCGCGCAGCAACCTCGCGCAGCGGCTCCGGGACCTCAGGGACACCAGCGGGATGACCTTGCGGCAGTTGGCGGAGCGCAGCGGCTACTCGACCGCGGCACTGAGCGCTGCGGAGAGCGGGCGCGCGACCCCGACCTGGCCGGTGATCGAGGCGTTCGTCCAGGCATGTCGAGCCGACCCCGCCAACTGGCGGCAGCTATGGGA
The DNA here is from genome assembly GCF_042896695.1 of Streptomyces sp. NPDC001270. Classification (NCBI taxonomy): domain Bacteria; kingdom Bacillati; phylum Actinomycetota; class Actinomycetes; order Kitasatosporales; family Streptomycetaceae; genus Streptomyces; species Streptomyces sp. NPDC001270. Next base: position 47,395 of record NZ_JBIAXM010000033.1, read on the forward strand.
ACTCGCGCGTGACGAGGAAGTCGCGGCCCCGGCGGCGTCGGTCACCGACACGACCTCGGACAGCGCCGGTCCCACGAACGTCGCCGTCACCACGACGCGCGAGTACGGTGCAGGCGCGCACCCTGGCCTGCGTTCAGGGACTTCAGGGACGCGCCGTGGCCGACGAGTGCTCGCGGTTCTTCTGGCACTGGTCTGCGTGGCGGTGGTCGTGGTGCTGCTGGTCCACCGGACCGGCGGCCGTCAGGCCGGGCACGATCCGCAAGCGCCGTCGGGTTCCCTGGTGGCTGCTCATGCCGCCCGGGATGGTAGGGACCCCTACGAGGCAGGTTGCCGCGCCGATGCCAAGCAACTCGACTGGCAACCCGTCAAATGGCCCGGCGGCCGACCCTACGGGACGATCATTCTGATGTACTCTCCGGCGTGCAGGGCGGCCTGGGGATACCTCCAAGGCCCGGTCTCCCACACCTGGACGACACACATCGTCGCCCACCGCGACCCCGACCGGACGTCGGCACCGGCCCAGTACACGGGGGACCAGAAGCTTCCGGGCAGTTGGGGGGACGTCCTGTCAACAGTCCACGGATGCGTATTCGTCGAGGCTTTCATCACGGAGCACGGCACAGCAGGTGAGTCGGCGAGGACATCCTGCTTCAAGCCCGCGGGATGACCGGCGGTCTGGGCAGGGAATCCGGCCCGTGGCGGCCGTCGGCATCAGGACCAGGCCCCGGGTTCGGCAGGAGCGGGCGCCGGGCAGAGGCCGCCCGGCCCTGCGCACCCGGGTTCCGCACATGCGGTGCGCGCCCGGAACCCGGGCAGCGGCCCCTGCGTCCACCGCAACACCCCGCAGGCGGCAGCGGTCAGTCCTGCCGGCCCCAGTCCGGACGCTGGGCCAGCTCGGCGCTGGTGAAAGCGGCTTCCAACTCCTCGCGGCCCTCGCTGAGATGGGCCCAGCTGTCGTAGCGGACGGGAACCACGCGGCGGGCGCCGAGGATCCGGGCGGCCTCGGCGGCCTGGGCGCTGTCCAGGACGATCAGCTGGTTGTCGAAGAGAACGGGGAAGCGGGGGGCGCCGGCGAAGAGGAGAGCGGTGTCGAGGGGAGCGAAGCGGTCGGCGATCTCCCGGACCACGTCGAGGGAGGCGTTGTCACCGCTGGCGTAGACCGTGGGGAGGCCCTCGCCGGTCAGCACGAAGCCGACGACCTCGCCGGTGACCGCGATCGTGGACCATGCGCCGGCCACCCTGGCCGCGGATGCCGCCGACCTGCTCACCGGTCCCGACGCGCCGCGGCTCAGCTCCCTGCAACCGCTACCTGCTCCGCAACGTCCGCCGGCGCTGGTGCTCCGTCCGCTGCGGCGACCGCGCCCGCGCCGCCCGGGCCTACGCCCGCCGCACCACCTCCCCGTGACGCCGTCGGGCGTCCGGTCGGTCGAGGAGGCCACCGGCCCTCCTCGACCGACCCTCACCAACTCGCCGGCCGCGCGCCGTCTTGGTCCGGATCACCCGGCCGTTGCCGCCTCCGCCGCCCGTCTGCCGAGCCCCCTCACCCCGCCCGCGGCGAAGGCGGAGCAAGGCGGATCAACGACCGGTCGAACCGTCGGTCAGTTCGCGGAGGATGTCCGCGTGGCCCGCGTGCCGGCCGGTCTCCTCGATCATGTGGGTCAGTGCCCAGCGGACGCTGGGAGCGGGGCGCCCCGGCCGCGGCCCGGGGACCGGTGCGCCGAGATCGGTGCACCCGTCGAGGACGTCGTTCGCCTGCTCGACCGCCTCTCGGTAGCGGGCCACGACATCGGCCACGCTGTCCGCCGGTCCGGCCCGGAACGTGGCCTGCCAGTCAGTGACGCCGTCCCCGAGGAACAAGGCGCGCTCGACGAACGTCAGGTGGTTGAGCAGCCCGAGCAGGTTCGTGCCCGAGGGCACCGCGGCTGTCCGGACCTGCGGTTCGGGAGCACCGTCGACCTTCGCGGCGATCGAAGTCCGGAGGTAGTCGAGGAATCCGCGCAGGACCTCCGTCTCACTGTTGCAGGTCCGGGGCGGCGGGGTGTCGCCGCGGCGGTCGCGGCGCGTGGTGCTGGGCAACGGTGGTCGCCTTCCTTCGTCGGGGGCGGTGCCGGCCACCAGGTCAGGTGGTGCGGCGGATGAGGAGGACATGGTCGGTGACCTCGGCGGTGCGCTCGCCCGGTCCGGTCGCGACCCGGCGGAGTGCGTCGGCCCGCTCGACCGTCCAGGTCTCCGGGGCGAGGTCGATACCGGCGGCGACTTCCCGCGGGCTCGGACAGTGCGTATCGGGCTCCTGCTGCCATGACCACGGCGCGGTCGAGCCGTGGTCGACGACCAGCAGCTGCCCGCCGGGGCGCAGCGCGTGCGCGGCCGCGCGCAGGACGGCCGCCCGGTCGAGGCCACAGGGGGTATGCAGGTAGTGGGCGCAGATCAGGTCGAATGCGCCGGGCGGGAAGGACTCCTGCAAGTCGTACCGCACGGCGATGACGCGGTCGCCCAGGTCGTGTGAGCGGGCGAGAGCGGTGAGCCGCTCGACCGCCACGGCCGAGATGTCGGCGGCGGTGACCTGCCATCCCCGGCGGGCGAGCCACAGGGCGTCGCCGCCGCCACCGCATCCGAGGTCCAACGCGTCGCCGGGCGGCAGATCCGCCACCGTCTCGGTGAGGCGGGCATTCGGCCGCGGGTCGCCGGCTGTCGGCCGGGCGGCATGCACGCCGTCCCAGAACGTGACCGCATCAGTGGTGCTCATCAGGACTCCTTGTCGTCGGCGGGCGCCCAGTCTCGCCAGGCACCCCACGCCCTGGCACGAAATCTTGCGGTAACGGCACGATGGACCGCATGGACCCCAAGACAGACGACGACGTGCTCGACGCGGTGGGGCCGCGGCTGCGTGCGCTGCGTCGTGACCGCGGCATCACCCTTGCCGACCTGGCGGCGACGACCGGGGTGTCGGAGAGCACCCTGTCCCGGCTGGAGAGCGGACAGCGCAGGCCGAGCCTGGAACTGCTGTTGCCGCTGGCCCGTATCTACGACGTTCCGCTGGACGACCTCGTCGGTGCCCCGCGCACCGGCGACCCCCGGATCCACCTCAAGCCGATCCGACGGTACGGAATGACCTTCGTGCCGCTGTCCCGGCGACCGGGCGGGGTGCACGCCTTCAAGATGATCATCCCCGCCCGGCCGGAACCGCTCGAACCCACCCCGCAGACCCATGAGGGCTTCGAATGGCTCTATGTGCTCAACGGTCGCCTGCGGCTCGTGACCGGCGAGCGCGACCTGACCCTGCCGCCCGGTGAGGCGGCCGAGTTCGACACGTCCTTGCCGCACTGGCTGGGCAGCGCCGACGGCGCAGCGGTCGAACTCCTCATCCTGTTCGGCCTGCAAGGGCTGCGCGCGCACGTACGCACCGACCTCGATCGGCCGGGCCGGGCCGGGCCCCGGTGACGACCGCAGCGAGTGAACCTGCGGTGGCGTCGGCCGGGTGCCCACCGGGCCGACGCCGCGACCGCACCGGATCGCGGTGCTCCTGCATCACCGCCGGTCGCCTGCTTCACCGTCGGCGCGCGTCTGCCGCACCGCGGACGCGCGCCGGTTTCGCTGCTGACGCGTGCCTGCTTCACCCGCGTACGGGGCCCGTGCCGGGGGCAGTTCGGATGGCTGCCCACGCGTCCCCGAGCGCGGCTGCGTCGTCACGGCAGCGGGACGGTCACCTCCCCGGTGCCCTCGGCGCTCGCTCCGCCGACGACACGCACCGTGAAAGGCCGCTCGGTACCGTCCGCGGTGACCCGCAGCAGGCCGCCCTCACGCCGGACCCGGAAGACGGCGGCCGGTACACCGGTCGGGCCCGGGACGGTCACCTGCCGGGCGTGGGCGGCCCCGGCCTGCGGATGGACGAGCAGGGTGGGATGCTCCAGCCAGTCGCCGTCCGGTCGCCGGTCGTCGGCGGCCAGTGGCAGGACGGCGCCCTCACGGACGTACAGAGGCAGGCTGTCGTAACCGTGCCGTTCGGTGCGCCACGCCGGGCCGGTGACCTGCTCGCCGCTGAGGAGATGGGTCCAGGTGCCCGCGGGCAGGTACACCTCCACCTCTCCGTCCTCGCTGAACACGGGGGCGACCAGAAGGTCGCCGCCCAGCAGGTACTGGCGGTCGAGTGTGCGGCAGGCCGCGTCGTGCGGGAACTCCAGGACCATGGGCCGCATCACCGGCACGCCCGTGCGGTGGGCCTCGACGGCGGCACCGTAGAGATAGGGCATGAGGCGGTGCTTGAGCAGGGTGAAGCGCCGGGCGACGGAGACGGCCTCCTCGCCGAACTCCCAGGGCACACGGTAGGACGACGAGCCGTGCAGACGGCTGTGGGAGGACAGCAGGCCGAAGGCCAGCCAGCGCTTGAAGACCGCCGGGTCGGGCGTGCCCTCGAAGCCCCCGATGTCATGGCTCCAGAAGCCGAAACCGCTCAGCGACAGGGACAGACCGCCCCGTAGGGACTCCGCCATGGCCTCGAAGGACGACCAGCAGTCGCCGCCCCAGTGCACGGGGTACTGCTGACCGCCCGCGGTCGCGGACCGGGCGAAGCGAGCATGCCCCGGGGGTCGGGGAAGACCTCGGGATCCCGGGCGAAGTCGCACCACTGGTGCGCGCGCATCCAGAAGCAGTCGAAGTGGAAGACGGACAGCGGGATGCCGCGCTCGGCCATGCCGTCGACGAACGACATCACCGTGGCCTCGTCGTAGTCCGTGGTGAAGGACGTGGTCAGCCACAGGCCGAAGGACCAGGCGGGCGGCAGCGCCGGGCGGCCGGTGAGGGCGGTGTAGCGGGCGAGGACGTCCTTCGGGGTGGGGCCGGCGACGACGTAGTACTCCAGCGTCTGGTCCTCGACGCTGAACTGCACCTGCCCGACCGACTCGGAGCCGACCTCGAAGGAGACCTTGCCGGGGTGATTCACGAAGACGCCGTAGCCGCGGGAGGACAGATAGAAGGGGATGTTCTTGTACGCCTGCTCGCTGCTGGTGCCGGCGTCCGCCTGCCAGATGTCGACGACCTGGCCGTTCTTGACGAACGGTGTGAAGCGTTCGCCGAGGCCGTAGATCTGCTCGCCGACACCGAGCGCGAGCTGGGTCAGGACGTGGTGCGCGCCGTCGTCGGTGGTGGCGAAGGCCGTGCCCTTGCGGCCGGCCTGGGTCAGCTCCCGGCCGTCCGCGCCGTGGAAGGCCAGCGTGTACGGGGCGGCGCGGTCCACACGCAGGGTCAGTGGGCCGCTGACCAACTCGGTGACGGTGCCTTCCCGGCGTACCTCCCCCGCGCCGCCGGGCTCGGCCGTGAGGGCGAACTCGGGGCCCGGATGGCGCTTGCCGGCGTGGTGGGTGACACGGACACCGATGACGCCCTCGGCGGGCGAGAAGCAGTCGAGGGTGAGGAGCGCGTCGAGGGTGTCCCCTCGGTGCGTCACCCGCCGCAAGGAGGCGTAGGCGGTGAAACGCTTCGGGTCGGCATGTATGTCGCGGATCTCGGTGGCGTACCGGATCCGGACGCCGTCGCGGACGAGCCAGAGACCGTCGGTGAACTTCATGACCTTCCTGAGGGGGTGAGGCGGTGGGGGCAGCGGAACCGCACACGGAAGCCCGGGCGGCCGGTCGTCGGCCGTGGCCGGTGGGAGCGAGTCCGACGGGCGGGGTGAGCCCATGTCACCGCTCCTCACGCACCACCGTGCGGCTGCGGGCGGGCAGTTGCACGGTCCCGTCGACGGGGCGTGTGGCGTGAAGGCCGACGGGCGTGCGGCGTGAGGGTCGTACCCGTGGGCGGCGACGGCAACCGGTTGCCGGCCTTGGCCGAGGAGGAAGTGAGAGGAAGCGCCGGAGCCGACCCGGCGCACTGCTCGCATTCTTCTGGAAGCCCGTGCCGCGCTCGCGGCGATAGGTTCCCTGCCATGACTGAACTGGGATCCGTCGCCTGGCCACCTGCCCCGATCAAGACCGAGCGGCTCGTGCTCCGTGTGCCCGAGGCCCGGGACCGTGCGGTGTTCATCGAGCTGTTCACCTCGCCGCAGGTGGGCGCCTACATGGGCGGCCCTCGACCGCGTGACGAGTGTGAGCGCGCGTTGCCCGAGACACCGGAGAGGCGGCCCGGCCGTTTCGTCATCGAGCTGGACGGAGCGATGATCGGCACCATCGAGCTCAACCGGCGCGACGCGGACCATCGGAGCCATGTCCGTCCGGATGCCGGGGAGGCCGAGCTCGGCTACCTGCTCCTGCCGGAGGCATGGGGACGCGGGTACGCCGCCGAGGCGTGCGCGGCGGCGCTCGACTGGTTCGCCGACGCCCTTCCCGGCGACCCGGTGGTGCTCTGTACCCAGACCGCCAACGAGCGCTCGATGCGCCTCGCGGTGAAGCTGGGGTTCACCGAGGTGCAACGGTTCGAGGAGTGGGGCGCCGAACAGTGGATGGGCGTACGGTTCCCGGTCACGCCGCCCGCTTGAACTCGTACCCCCGACGGCACTGACCGGCTCGGGTCCCGGCGGCATGCCGCGTGCCGCACGACGTGCCACGGACGGTGTGCCGCGTGCCACCGGGGGCGGCACCAGCCGGCCGAACGGGGAACTCCTCGACGGGTGGGCTGAGACACGCGCCGGTGGCGGCCGCCCGAGGCTGTTGTCCTTCCGGTCCTGAGGACTGTGTCCTCACCGGTCGGGCCGAACCCGAAGGGTCATACGGCGCGGGGGCGCAGTCTGCGGGCCGCGGGTACGGCGAGGGCGGCGAGGACTCCGGTGACGGCGAACACGCCCAGCAGCGCGCCCCGCGTGGTCGAGCCGTGGGCGTGCGCGATCGCTATGGCCGCGCCGCCCGCGCCGCTGATCAGAGCGGTGGACAGGGTCTGGGCGAGCTGGAGGCCGGCGCTGACCGCGCCCTCCTGGCCGGAGGCGGCCTGTTCCATGGTGTCGGTGGTGGCCGCGTTGAACGCCACGCCCATGCCGAGACCTCCGACGGCCCAGCCGGCGAGGGCGAACAGGGCGGGCACGGCAGGGAGGAGCATGGCCAGGGCGGTGACCAGCAGGCCCGCGAACAGGACCACGCAGCCGAGCGCCACGCTCCGCCCCCGACCCCGCACTTTTCCGTCGCCGGCGGCGCGGGTGTCGTGCCGGGCCTGGAGCGCGGATCCGGCGACCCAGGTGAGCGCACCCACGGACAGGCCGAGGCCGGCCTGGGTGGCGCTGAGGTGGCGCAGTTCCGTCAGCCCGAGCGGAATGAACGCTTCGCTGCCGAAGTACACGGCGCACAGCAGCCCGCGCACCACGATGCCCGCGCCCACGCCCGGACGCAGGGACAACGTCCCGGGCGGGGTGACCCGGCGCAGCGACGCCAGCGCCACGGCCAGACCGGCCAGTGCCAGGACCACCAGCAGGAGTACGGCGCGCAGGGACAGTGCCCACAGAAGGACGGTGGTCGCGGCGGTCAGGGCGCAACTGGCGGCGACAGGACCCTGCCACCAGCGGCCGTCCTGGCCGGCGTCAGAAGCGTCAGAGATGTCAGAGATGTCAGAGGTGTCGGAGGCGGCGGGACGGCCGAGGCCGCGGATCGGCGGGAGCGCGAGCAGCGCGGCGGCGGTGGTCAGGGGCAGCATGAGCAGGAAGACACCTCGCCAGTCCGCCGCGTCCGCGATCCACGCGGCGAGGGCGGGCCCGACCAGGGACGGCAGGGTCCAGGCCGAGGACAGCAGAGCGAACATCCGCGCCCGCAGCCGCTCCGGGTAGGCCAGCCCGACCACCGTGTAGGCCATGCCCATGATGGCGCCGACGCCCAGACCCTGTGCAGCCCGCCCGGCGAGGAACAGCGGCCAGCTGCCCGCGGCGCCCGCGAGCAGACAGCCGGCGGTGAAGACCACCAGGCCCAGCAGAAGGGGACGCCGGACGCCTGTCCGGTCGGCGGACCGGCCGGCGGCCACCGTGCCGACGATGTTGGCGAGCATCAGGGTGGACAACCCCCACCCGTAGGAGTCGAGGCCGCCGAGCGCACGGGCGATCTCGGGCAGCACGGTGGCGATGCTCAGGGATTCGAAGGCCACCAGGGCGACGCTGAGGATCACTCCGCAGGTCAGGGCTCTGTAAGGCCGGGCGAAGACGCCGTCGGCCGTCCCCGTGGCAGGGGTTTCGGTCCAGGAGGTCACAGCACGCACACCTCTCTAATTTAATTACGTTCTGGATCGGAACGTAAATGTAAACCTATACTGCCTCCATGGCCAAACCCGCTCACGATGCCCAGGAACGCCTGTCCCAGGGCAGGCCCCGCGACGAACGCATCGACGCCGCGGTCCCGAAGGCCGTACTGGAACTGCTCCAGGAGAACGGGTACTCCGGTCTGACCATGGACGCCGTCGCGGTACGGGCCCACACCAGCAAGCCGGCCCTCCGCCGGCGCTGGCGATCCAAGCAGCACCTCGTCGTGCACGCGCTGGCCGGCGTCGCGGGGACTGCCCCCACACCCGACACCGGCTGCACCCACTGCGACCTGGTCGAGGGCATCACCACGCTGAGCGAGGCGTTCGCCGAGCCTGTCGGGCGCCGGGTCCTGCCCGCCCTCGTCGCCGACCTGGCCGACGACCCGGAGCTGGACACCGAGTTCCGGGAGAGGTTCTTCCACCCCCGCCGGGCCTCCACGGCAGCCGCCCTGCGCCGGGGCATCGAACACGGCGACCTCCGGCCGGACATCGACATCGACCTGCTGTTGGACATGCTCGCTGCCACCACTTACTACCGGGTCCTGTTCGGGCACCTCCCGATCACCGCCACACTCGCCGAGGACGTGGTCAGAGCCGTCCTGACCGGCGCCGCCACCGACAACTGGCGGGCCCGGTGGCACCACTGACCGACCGCCCCGGCCGGGCAGCCCGACAATCCAGAGGCAGCCCCCGTACCCGCTTCACGAGGTAAGCAGGGGCAGCCGAACTGCTTGGCCGTGGCGTTTCGTTGACGGAAGATCCGCCAGCCTCGGACCGGCACCCGGTCCGGGGCGCACGGACCGGGTGTTCCGGGCGGGGCGCACCGCCTAGCGGCGTGCAAGATCCTGGCCCAGGCTGACGGCAGGAACAGTGGTCGCCGCGACGTACCCCCGACCCGTCGGGAAGTGCCCGGTCGGCGAGCGTGCGTCCCTGACGTGGAACGCATCGAGGGTTTCCTGGGCCGAGCGCAGCCGAACGGCCCGACCGCCACGCAGACTCGCTCGCGCGTGCCGCGCTTCCCGGCCGGCCGCGGGCCGGGCCGCTCAGCGGCGGCTCGGCGCGAGCAGCGGACCGACCGTCGTAGCCGCTCGGCGCGGGGTGGGCCTCACCCGGTGGTACCTCCGTCGACGGGGATGCACGCGCCTGTGATGCCGGAGCCCGCGTGGGAGGCGAGGAGCAGGACGGCGGCGGCGACCTCCTCGGGCCGGGTGAGACGGCCGGTGGCGGTGCGGCCGGTGAAGTGGCGGATCAGGCCGGGATAGTCGGTGCCGAGGACGCGGGCGGCCCGGGGCCCCTGTTCGGTGAACCAGTCGGTCTCGACGGCGCCGGGACACACGCAGTTGGCGGTGACACCGTACGGGCCCGTCTCCTTGGCCAGGACCCGGGTGAATCCGATCAGCGCGTGCTTGGCGGTGGCGTAGGCGCACAGGCCGGGGTCCGGGTCGCGGCCTTCCACGGAGGAGATGTTGATGACGCGCCCTGAGCGCTGTGGGATCAGGTGGGTCAGGGCGCGGCGGGTGGTGTAGAGGGCGGAGTCGAGGTTGAGGGCGAGAGTGTGGTGCCAGGTGTCGTCGGTGATGTCGGCGACGGTGGCGAAGTCGGTGGCCCCGCCGACGTTGTTGACGACGATGTCGAGGTGTCCGTAGCGGTCCACGGTCTCGTCGACCGCGCGCTCGGCGTCGGCCCGGTCGGTGGCGTCGGCGACGCACAGGGCGACGTCGTCCCCGGCGTCCAGCCGGGTGAGGGCGGCGCGGCCGCTGTCCGCCGAGCGGCCGGTAATGACGAGCCGGGCGCCGTGGGCGTGGAGGGTGTGGGCGATGGCCAGTCCGATGCCGCGGGTGGCTCCGGTGATCAGTGCGGTCCTGCCGGTGAGGTCCATGCGCTCTCCCGTCGTGGGCTGCGTGGCGGGTGGTGGTGGACGGCGAGGGTGATGGTGTGCGGCGTCCCGGGAAGGCTCAGGGGCAGCAACTGCCAGCCGAGCGGGGCCGGGTCGTGGCCCAGCCGGACCAGGGCGGGCCGGGGGTACAGGGCGACCTCCACATCGACGAGGGCACGCGGGAGAGGCCAGCCCAGGGCCTTGGCGATGGCCTCCTTGGCCGTCCACAGGGCCAGGAAGTCCCCCTTGCGTGCGGTCGCGGGCCGGTCCGTCAGCGCGGCGCGCTCGTCCGGGTGGAGGGCGTAGTGGAGCAGGACCGGCGGCGGGAGCGAGGTCAGGTGCTCGACGTCGATGCCGATCCGGGTGCCGCCGCAGGGCGTTGCGATGAGTGCGGCCACGGTGACGGGGCCGCTGTGGGCGGCGGTGAGGCGCAGGGGCGGCAGGTTCTGTTCCGGTGCGAGCGCGGGGCGGCCGAGCCGGTCCCGGACGACGGTGACGGTGTCGGGCGGTCGGGCCTGCTGCGCCGCGACGGCGTGGCGCAGCAGGGCCCGGCCGGGCAGCGGAGGCCCGTGCGGGGCGATGTGCCACCAGAGGTCGGCCGGGCCTGCCGCCGAGGTCACCCGGCGGTGGCGGATGCCGGCGGGTGCGCGGTCCGGCGGTGTCATGTGCCGACGGCCTGGTCGTGGTCGCCGGCCGAGGCCGGCGTCTCCTGTGTGGTCGGTGTGCGGGAGCGGGCCGGGACGTGGGCGAGGACGGTGGCGCGCAGGCCGGAGATCTGGGCGATGACGCGGCCGTCCTGGGTGGAGGCGGTGCTGGTGGCGGTGGCGGGCGAGTGGTGGAGCCGCAGCCCGGCGGGGTGGGTGCGGACGAGGTCGTGGTCGTCACCGTGTTCGTACAGGGTGATGCGTTCGATGTGGTGGGGGACGGCGACCGTGTGATGTCCGTCCGGGGTGGGCTGGAGGGCGGGGGTGCGGGCGAGGCCGTCCAGGAGGACGGCCGGGGTGGAGAGCCGGGGCAGCGCGGACAGTTGCGGCGGGCCGGGACGCCAGCGGGCGGTGGTGCCGGTGCCGGTGGTACGGCACTGGTCGGTGGCGCGGAAGGCACCGGTGAGCAGGACCGGGGAGGCGGCGTCGTAGTACGGGTCGTCGACCGTGCGGTGGGCTCCGGTGAGCGGGCCGTACGGCTCGGGCAGCGGGACCGGCCCGCCCAGCCGGACCGTGGCGCGGAAGTGCTCCCGGTCGCGGGACAGGACGCGTCCGTCGGGGGCGACGACGTCGGAGCGGATGGTCACGCTGACCGCGCAGGCCGTCCTGGAACCGCGACGGCGGGCCGCCACACGGTACCGGGCGGGTCTGCCGTCGGAACGGGCGCGGACCCAGGCGCTGAAGGCGAGGTCGTCGACGGCACGTGGCGGCAGCCCGGGAGCCAGGGTCCGGGCCGCCTGGACCGCGATGTCGGCCAGCAGCACACCCGGCACGGTGGGTCTGCCGTCCACCAGGTGGTCGCGCAGGAAGCCGTGGGCGTCCAGGTCGAGGACCAGGTCCCAGGTGGCGTGGTCGGCGCGGCGGGTGACGGGTCCGTCGAGGAGGCCGGCCGGGGTGGCTCCGCCGGGCGGTGGGACCGGGACGGGTTCGCGGCCTGGTGGGGCCGGGACAGGGGCGGCCGGCGGCCGGGAAGGGACGTCGTCATCGGTGGCACGTGATGGGTGCGCAGGGGCGGCCGGGGAGATCCGGCCAGGGTTCCCGGTGGTGCGCAGACCCGGGAAAAGGGTGTCGAAGGAACGGTGTTCGGCGTCGCCGATGAAGGTGACGAGCCGGTCGTTCCCGCTCTCGCCGCTCTCGCCGCTCTCGCCGGGGGCGCGGCGGCGCAGTTCGGTCAGGAAGTGGGTGACTCCTTCGGCGGTGGTCATGCGGGACAGGCGCGCGGTGCGGGCGGTGTGGGCCTGGACGATGGCTCCGGAACCGAGACCGGTCTCGTCCCAGATGGTCCAGGCGATGGTGAATTCGCCGTCGGCGCCGACGTGGGCGGCGGCGGACAGGAAGTCGTTGGCGGGGGAGTAGTCGCTCTCGCCGGGCAGGCCGGCGATACCGGTGACGGAGCCGAAGTTGCACCACAGGCGCGGGGTCAGGGCACCGGTGAACGTGGCGCGCAGATGGTGGTGGCCGAACAGCTTGACGTCGCGGATGCGGCGCATGCCGGGCAGCGTCTTGCGGGTGATGTCGCCGGGGTGGTGGAGTCCCGCACCGTTGACGAGGAGGTCGACGTGGCCTTCCCGGGCGCGGACGGCGTCGGCCAGAGCCTGTACGGCGTTCGCGTCCGTGACGTCACAGGTGTGGAAGTGGACCTGGCCGGCGCCGCACGACTCGCCCAGGGCCCGCAGGGTCAGGGCGGACTCACGGGCGTGCAGGAGACGGTCGAAGGCGGCGCTGATCTCGCCCACCGGCCGCTGTGGCGTGCGGGAGCGCTGGTCGGTGATGTAGCGGGCGCGGGCCGCGGGCAGTTCCTGGTCGGGGGCGTGCAGCAGGCCGTCCGGCAGGTCGGCGGGGCGGCTCGACCCGACCAGGTGGACCCGCAGGGGCACATGGCGTGCCAGGCCGAGCAGGCAGGCGGCGGTGATGCCGCGGGCACCCCCGGTGGCCACGACCACCGCTCCGGGGGCGAGCGGCAGGGGTCCGTCGGCCGTGGCAGGGATGTTCTCCGTGATTCGCTGGACGAAACGGGTGGCGCCGCGGTGACGGACCACGGGCAACCCGTCGGCTGGGCGGGCGAGTTCGTCCTCCAGGGCGGCCAGTACGGTCCGGGGCCGGGTGCTGTCACCGACCACCGCGCGCACGGTGCAGCCGCTCAGCTCCCAGGCCAGGGACTTGACGAAGCCGGTGAACAGATGCGCGTGCGGGGCGGCCTCCGCTCCGAGGTACGGCGCCGTCACCCCCACGGCGACGGTGCCGCCCGTGGTGATCCGGTCGCGCAGTCGGCGGACCGCCCAGAACGCCGCCTCCTGCACGGCCAGCACGCCGGCGGTGGGCGGGGCGGGCCAGGCGGGTGCCGAGTGCAGGTCGGCGACGACCCGCAGATGCCGGAACCCTTCCGGGCTGACGCGCAGGACACGGTCGACGGCCTCCTGCGGGTCCTGGTCCCCGTCGACGGCGACCAGGCGGCAGTGGTCGCCGGCGTCGACCAGGGCGCGCAGGTCGCTCGCGTACCGGGAGTCGGTGACGACCAGGGTGCGGGCCGGCAGTGGCCGCGCCCCGGTGCCGCACGGTCCGGCCGCCTCCCAGCTCAGGGTGTGCCGCCAGGTGACCGCTACCGCGGTGCCTTCGGCGGGGTGGGCCGGATCCGTGACCGTCGGATCGGGGGGCGCCGGAAAGGCGGACGCCGGATCGGTGGGCGCAGGATCGAGGGTCGTCGGATCGGTGGACGTCGGATCCGTGACCGTCGGACGGGGGTACGTCGGTTCCGGGCGCGTCGGGGTCGTCGTAGGCGCCGCGGCGGCCGACGCGGGGACCGGGACGTGGGTGACGAGGTGCCGCAGGACGGCTATCAGGTCGTCGGCTCCCAGGTAGCTCCACCCGTCCGGTTCGCGATGCTCGGCGGGCAGCCGGTCCAGCAGGGCGCCGAGGCCGGCGAGCTGGGGCCAGCCGCGGGCACGGGCGACGGAGGCGCGGGTGAGCACGAGCGCGAAGGCCCCTTCGGCCGGCTCGCGGGATTCGCCGATGTCGTGCAGGCGCGCGGACAGCGGGCCGGCGGCGCCGTTGGCGCCCAGCACCAGCGCCAGTTCCAGTTCCCCGCGCCGCAGATGGGCGGCGGCGGCCCTGAGGGCGCTGCGGCCCGAGGTGAGCCCGGTGTCGAGGGTCATCGTGGGGCCGTGCAGGTCGTGCAGGGCGGCGACCCGGGCGGGGATCACGTTCGGCATCAGGCCGGCCAGGGTGTCCTCCCCGCAGCCGGTGCGCTCGCGCACCGCGTCGAGGAACGCCGCGGTGGCCCTGCGCAGTTCGGCGCGGTCGAGCCCGCTGGGTGCCGGGCGCGTGGCTGCCTCGGCCAGCGAGGCGGCGTGGCAGCGGACGGTCAGGTCGGGTGACACGGCGGGGACACCGGTGTGGGCGGCGAAGACCCCGCAGGTCTCGCGCAGCCCCTCCCACCAGGGCGAGGTGTTCGGCGGGACGAGTGCGGCGACGGCCTGCAGCGCCATCAGCTGGGCCCGGTCGACGGCCGCTGCGGTGCGCGCGGGGAGGGGTACCTTGGCGAAGGAGGGGAGCGGATAGCGTGCTCCGAACGAGCGCCGTGCCGCGGGAGCGCGTCCGTCGGCCAGACGGCGGGCGACGTCCGCCACGTCCGGGGTCTCGGGCAGGTGGGCCGACCAGGCCACGACGACCACCGGGTCGTCGTCGACGGTGGCGGGCAGGGAGGCCGGCGCGGCCTCGCCGGGCCGGGGCGCGTCCTGGAGCAGGAGATGGCCGTTGGTCCCGCCGAACCCGAACGCCGACACCCCCACCGTCCGTGGCCGGTCGGCCGGGCGCGGCCAGGGCACCGGTTCGGTCGGTACCCGCAGCGGCGGCGCGTCGTCGGGGCAGCGGTAGGGGATCTGCGGAGGGATCGTGGAGTGCGCCATGCCTTGCAGGGCATGGACGACCGACACCGCACCCGCCGCCCAGCCGGTGTGGCCGAACACCGACTTGTTCGACGTGCACCAGGCGTGGGGCAACTGCTCCGACAGCACACCGCGTTCGACCCGGTCGCCCACCGGGGTGCCGGTGGCATGGGCGATCACCCAGTCGATCTGCTCCGGTGAGACGCCGGACACGGCTCGGGCGCGGGCCAGCGCCCGCTGCTGACCGGTGGCGTTGGGGGCGTGCACGGCCCGGCCACGCCCGTCGGACGCCGCGCCGAAACCGGCCAGCACCCCCAGGACGTGATCGCCGTCGGCCCGGGCGGCATCCAGCCGTTTGAGGGCGACGAACGCCGCCCCGTCGGCGAACAGCACCCCGTCCGCGCGCGCGTCGAAAGCACGGACCGCACCCGAACGGCTCAGCCCGCGCAGTTGGGAGAACAGCACGCTGTAGCGCGCTCCCAGGGAGAACACCCCGCCGCACAGGGCGAGGTCCAGTTCCCCGTCCAGAAGGGCGCGGGCGCCCAGGCCGATGGCGTACAGCGAGGAGGAGCAGGCCGTGTCGACGACCTGCACCGGCGCCGGCGCGGGAAGCAGCGACGCGACGGCGGCACGCAGAGCAGCCGGTGGCAGGTGTCGGGCGGGCGTGCCCGCGTACGGGTGGACGGACCGCAGCCAACGGACGAGCAGCGCCCGCAGCGCCTCGGGGTCCTCGGTCGCGCCCGGGTCCCAGTGCTCCGCGATGCCGTCGGCGGCGGTCTCGACGAGCAGGCTCTCCTCCACATGCTGCGATCCCTCGGCCCAGGCACCGGTGAAGCACGCGGTACGGACGCCCGCGCCGGACGCCAGGCGCGGGGCGTCGCACTGGAGAAGCGCGGTCCGCGTCCAGGCGGTGAGGAAGTCCTCTGCGGTGTCCGATGCGGTGTCCGATGGGGTGTCCGGCGCGGGGCGGACGTAGCCGGCGACCCGGCTGTAGGTGCGGTCCACGACGTCCTCGGAGGACCAGAAGTGCTCCAGGGGGAACCGCTCTCCCGGCTCGCTGAACTGCGGTACGCCTTCCATCAGCCGTTGCCGGAGCGCCTCCGGTCCCTCGGCGCCCGGAGCCACCAGGCCCATGCCCACCACGGCCACCGTGCGTGCCGTCGTCCGCCTGCCGTCACCGCTGACCTTGGCCGCGGTGCGTGGCGTCGCCCGCTTCGTGCCGTCACCGTCCCGTCCCGCTGCCGCTGCGGCCGTCCCGCGACGGCCGACGGGTGCCGGGGCGGCGGAGGGCGCGGGCCGCGGGGCGGATACGGCGGCCGGGGTGGACAAGGCGGCCGGGCCGCCGGGGCTGCCGAGGGCCGGTGCTTCGGCAGAGGTGGCAGGTCGTACGGCAGCGGGGGCTGGGTCGCCGGGGGCCGGCACCTTGGCGGTGGCGGTGGCCGGGAGCGGTGCGGGGGCGGTGTGCGGAGGGTCTGCGGGCGGGTTCTCGGCCGGAGCGGTGGGTGGTGCGGGGCGGCGCGGGGTGAGCATGGCGCGGCCCACGGACAGGCCGCCGTCGGCCAGCAGGCACTGTCCGGAGATCCAGCGGGCCTGCGGAGAGGCGAGGAAGGACACCAACTGGGCAAGGTCGTCCTCGTGTCCCACCCCGCCGAGCGGGGCCGCCGCGGCACAGGTCGCCCGCAGAGCGTCCGCATCGGGGAACAGCCCGGCCGTGGCATTGTCCAGCAGCCCGGCCGAAGCGGTGTTCACCCGGATGCCCAGCGGGCCGAGATCGGCGGCCAGATACCGGGTCATCGCCTCCAGCGCCGCCTTGCAGACCCCCACCAACAGGTAGTTGTCCATGGCCAGTCCTGCGCCGATGGACGAGACGTTCACGATGGCTCCGCCGCCGCGCGCGGCCATCAGCGGTGCCGCTTCCAGAGCACACCAGCGGGCTCCGTGGACGTTGGTGTCCAGCGCCCGCTGCCACTCGGTGTCGGTGAGGTCGTCGAAGCGGGCGAACACGCCCCGCGCGGCGTTGTTGACCACGATGTCCACGCCGCCGTGCCGCTCGGCCAGCGCCGCGAACATCGCGGTCACCTGATCGCGCTTGGCGACACTGGCCCGTAGTGCCTCCGCCCGGCCCCCGGCGGAGCGGATCGCCGCGACGGTCTCGTCGGCGGCCCGCGGCGAGTGGAAGGAGTTCACCACCACGAGCGCGCCGTGCCGGGCGAGTTCCCGGCTGATGGCCGCCCCGGCGCCCTTGCCGCCCCCGGTCACCAAGGCGATCTTTCCGCTCAGGTCCCGAGCCGCGGGCACATCGGGCCGACCGCTCATGCCGACACCCCCGCGCGCGTGGCGTGTGCGGGCAGCGCGCTCAGGAGCCCGGCCAGCGCGTCCAAGGTGGTGTAGCTGGTCAGACGGGAGCCGTCAGCGGGCAGGGTACGTCCGAAATGAGCGGCGGCCCGGGCGAAGAGTTCGGTCTGTTTGATCGAGTCCACGCCCAGATCGGCTTCCAGATCGGCGTGGTCGGTCAGGACTTCGGGCGGGTAGCCCAGGGCGTTCGCGTACAGGGTCCGCAGGGTGGCCACGACGGACCGGCGGTCCGGGAGCGGCGCCGCACTCGACGAGGGTTCCTCGGTCGCGGTGCCGACGGCAACCGTGGTCGCGGCCGGGGCCGCGGTCGTGACCGCAGTCTCGGTGGCTGCGGATGCATCACGCGTGCCCGCCGCCGTACGGTCGTGGGCCGCGCCGACCGGGGCCCACGCCGGGCCGGGCCGGTGAACAGGAGCCGCCGGGGGAGCGGACGTCAGATCGTGCAGAGCGTCGGCCAGTTCGGATCCGCTGGCGCGGCGGCGCAGTGGCGCGACCACCCGTACGCCCGGCACCGTCGCCGTCACCAGGTCACTGAGCACGCCGCGAGGGCCGCACTCCACGAACACCTCCACGCCCTGCGCGTGCAGCAGGCGGACGGCGCCGGTGAACCGTGTCGGACGCACCAGGTGGGCGGCGACCAGGTCCGCCACCGCGTCGGTGTCGTCGACCCGTCGTCCGAGGATCGCCGAGTGCAGCAGGTACCGAGCCGGCCCGGCCCGCAATGAGGTCGCCCGGCGGGTGAAGTCGCCCGCCACGGCGGCGAGTATGCGGTGATGGAAGGCGTACGGGACCCGCAGCGCGGTCGTGGTGATGCCGATCGCCTCGGCGGCTTGCCGTACCCGGCCCAGGGGTCCGACGGGGCCGGACAGCACGCACTGGCGGGGGCTGTTGTCCGCTGCCAGGGTCACCTCCCACTCACCGAGGCCCACCAGCAGTCCCGCGGCCCGGGACGCGGAGACGTCCAGCGCCAGCATGCCACCGGGTTCCGGCGGGCGGGCCGCGAACGCCTCGTCGCGGGCGGCGACCAGCGCCATGCCCTCCTCCAGCCCGTACACGCCGGCCGCGGTCAGGGCGACCAACTCGCCGAAACTGTGTCCCAGCAGCACGTCCGGACGCAGCCCATGGCGCTCCGTCAGCAGCCGGAAGAGCACCATCTCGGCGGCGAACAGCGCCGTGTGCAGGTCCGCGGGTGCCTCGTCCACCAGCTCGGACAAGGTCGGCGCCGCCTCGTCCAGGAGGAACCGGGACGGGGCGCTCCGCCCCAGACGGACAGCGGTGCTGTCCAGAAGACGCAGCGTCTCCTCGACCAGCGGTTCATCGACGGCGAGCCGGGTGAGGACAGCGGGCAGGTAGGCCCCCTGCCCCGGGAACACGACAGCGCAGCGCTCGGCCACAGCAACTCCTCCACACAGAGCGACACCGGAAGAATTCCGAGAGGGCCCGTGCCGTCCGCGCTGCGCGGGCAGCGCCCGGCGGCGCGGGAGCGGGGAAGGGGAGACAGGGGAGGCAACGGCACCGCCGGCGGCTCCGGTCTCGGGGTGCCGCACCGGCCGCGCTCAGGGGCGGACGGCGGGGCGTGTGCAGGAGATGCCGTGTGACAGCCGGAACAAGAACCAGGACGGGGACCGGAGCGAGGGCCGGATCGAGGGCCAGGACAACAATCAGGACATGACGCGGACGAGAGCCAGAACAGGGACCGGAAAAGGGAACCAGAACCGGAAAAGGAACCAGGGCGAACGCCTGCCCCCATGCACACGCATATTGAGCATCCCGCCGTGAATGCCCGCAGTCATCACCCACACGGGTGACGAGGGGGCGGCGGCGACCAGAATCCGCCAGCCGAACGCGCGGGGTTGGCCCCGTCCGCTACGACCGGGCGCTCCCAGGCAACGGAGTGCGCTTCTTCGTGACGGAGGAGGCGGCCGTACCGACCCGGTGCCCTCGCATGCTCTCGCTGCGACTGCGCCGGGCCGGTGGCCTCGTGTCGCGGGTGCCCCGGTGTTCCCGGGTCGCCGGGTGTTGTGGTGTTGGCTCGGGTGGCCGAGGCGGAGCGGGGCGGTGTGCGGGGAAAAAGCGGGGCGGAAGCGGGGCGAGAGGCCGGCCATGGCGGGCGCGGCCGGGCCGGCCATGGCCGTTGTCATCGAGCAGCTCACCTGCGGGCGTCCGCTCGCGGTCGGTGACCGCTGCCTGACGGGGTGGACCGACAGGCGAGGAGTGTCAGCCGGTGACGGTTTCCCAGACGGGGAGCCAGACGTCGTTGGGCGCTCCGTTTGCGGTGCAGGTGTACTGGATCAGGGGGTTGCCCTTGCCGACGCCTCCCCTGACGTTGAGGCACTTGTTGCTGGACCTGGCGACGATCTGGTAGCCGATGCCCTTGGGCACGAACTTCCACTGCTCGTTCGCGGCGTTGCCGCAGGTGTACTGGATGATGTCGGTGTCGTTCTCGTTGCCTCCGCCCTTGACGTTGAGGCACTTGCCGCTGTGCACCGCGCGGAAGCGGTAGTAGCCGCCCGAGACCGCCTCGGGTTCCCACCGCTCGTTGTCCGTCCTGGACAACGGCCACTGGATGACGCGGGCGCCGTTCTCCTGCGAAGCGCCGCTGACGTTGGCCACCTGGCCGGGGTCGGAGGCCAGCCGCAGGGTGACCTGCTGGACCTGAACCGCCTGGGACGAGAGCGCCTGCGAAGGCTGGGCGGTGGCCGAGACGTGGGAACCGAGCACCAGTCCCGCGCCGGCCGCCGCGGCGCCGAGGGCCACGGTCCACCGCTTGCGTGCCGTCATGGCGAATCCTTTCCGAGGAGGAGAGGGCAGAGCCCTCGAAACGACCGACAGCAAAGAGTAATTAGCTGGTTACGTAAAGGCGCGATCTATGCGTTTTCGGTCAGTTGCACCGAGCTGGTTTGGCGCGTCGAGGCGCATGGGTAGCCGCGTCGGCGTGTCGGCCGACAGCGGGCCGGGGACGGGGTCCGCACCTCTCGACGGCCGGTGGAAGCTGGCCGGTTCACGAGATGCGGAATCGTTTTTCCTCGGTCGGGCGGTCACTAGCGCGAGGGATGCGGAGGGGCGCCAGGCTGACGCGTCGATGGCACGGCCGCACATGCGGGTGCGGGATGCGGGTCCTCGGGCGAAGGCGGAGGCGGCATGAGTACGAACGTGCCGACGACCTGGGCGGACGAGGTTTCCGCAAGGGCGGAGCTGAACTGCGGTACGAGCCGTACCGGCAGAAACCCGCCCGGTGGACGGTGGCGCAGCAGGATGTGACCGTTCCGGTGATCCTGGAGAGGTGACCCCTCGTACCTCTCCGCAGGAACCAGACGCCCGGCGATCGACCGGCAGGGCCCGGACCGACTACACCGGCGCGATCTACGGCTCGCTCCTGGCCGCTTCAGTGATTGCCGGGGCCAGCGCGCTCGGCCCGTTCCCGCGCCTTGAGCTGGTGGTGATCCTGCTGTGCACCGGCGTGGTGTTCTGGGCCGCCCACGTCTACGCCGACGTCGTCGGCAACCGGCTGAGCCACCAGGTCCTGACCTGGCAGGAGGTCCGACAGGTCGGCGCCCGCGAGTGGCCGATCGTGCAGGCGGCCGTGCCACCGGCCGCCGCCCTTGTGATCAGCCCGCTCCTGGGCCTGGGGCTCACTGGCACGGCCTGGCTGGGGCTCGGCGTCGCCGTGGCCGAGCAGGTCGCCTGGGCCGGCGCCGCGGCCCTCCGGGCCGGTGCCTCCCGCCTCGCGGTGGCGTCCGCCGGGGCCGTCAACCTCGTGCTCGGGCTGAGCATCGTAGCTGCCAAGGTCGCGGTCCAGCATTGAGCACGCGAGGCTGTCGGGTCCTGGATCCACGGTGTCGGTGAAGGGCGTGATCGGTTTCCCTCGCCGTCCACGATGAAGTGCTTCCCCGGCTCTCGGCCCGACCGGCATCGATGCCTCGCGCCGGCCAGGACCATGAACGGGATCCCGTGGATGCGGAAGTCCGTCTTCGAACTGGCCATGTCCGGAGCGGAAAGGACGCCGACCGGTGCATTCACGCCCTGGCAGACGCGGTGGGGGCGGCCGCCCGGACGGCAATGGCCGCGATGTCGTCGTCGAGACGGTTGCGGCTGTAGTGGACCAAGTCCTCGTGCAACTGCTCCAGCAGCCGGGACGGGGAGTCCACGTCCCACCGACCTGCATGCTGTATCAGTGGAAAGAATGCGCCGACGAGGTCGCGGGTCTCGGTGACCCCATCGGTGTAGAGCAACATCTGGTCCTCGACGGTGAAGGGGACGGTATCGATGCGGTAGTCCTCTCCGAGCAGTGTGCCCATGTTGATGGGCGGTGAGGGCGCCGTGGGGGTGACCTCACGGACCGTTCCCGCGTGGAACAACAGCGGAGGGGGATGTCCGCAGTTGACGAGTGCGATGGCCGCACCGTTGTCGGGGATCTCGGCGAGCAGGGCCGTGGCGAAGTACTCCGTCCGGTCGCCGGGCAACAGCGTCGTGTACCGGTTCATGCTCACGTCCAGTCGGCGTGCCAGCCGGGCCAGGTCCGGCTCGTCGTACGCGGCTTCCCGGAAGCAGCCGACGATGGCTGAAGCGGTGCCGACCGCGAGGAGGCCCTTGCCGCGCACGTCTCCGATGATCAGGCGGACGCCGTGGGACGTCTCCAGTGCTTCGTAGAAGTCGCCGCCGACGCGGGCCTGGGCCGCCGCCGCCAGGTACAGGGCCTCGATGTCCAACCGGCCGAGACGGTGCGGCATGGGACGCAGCAGGACCTTCTGGGTCGTCTCGGCCACGGAGCGGACGTCGGCGAGGGTCTGTTCCCGCTGCTGGCGCACGTGGCTCGCGTAGGCAGCCGCGGCGGTGGCGCCGGCGATCACTGCGAGGGTGAACAGGTGTGTGTGCGTGATCTCCCCCAGGTTGCCGGTGGACACGGCGATCACCACGTCGAGGGCCGCGGCGAGCACGCCGATGGTCACGGTTCCGGCCACCGGCCACACCGATGCGGCGAACGCAGGGGCCAGCGAGAGAAAGCGACTGAAGTAGAGATGACTCGGAGTCACAAACGCCAGCACGGTGATGATGGCCGTCAGTGCCAAGGGCGTCAGGAACGCCAGCGCCTCCCAGGGGCTGCCCGTATGGCGCCAAAAACGACCAAAATATTTCATTTAGGCAGTGTATGGGAAGGTTGTGTCAGGCAGCTCAGGACAGAGCCTTCGCCGACGCTGCTCATGAAGTCGGGTGTCACCCGCACGCGACACCTGAGATCGTCCGGACGTCGCAGTTCGGGCCGTGGGGGTCACACGTAGCGCGTCGTCCGGGCAGGTACAGAGGCAGGCATCGAGACAGCGGTTCGTCCCGGGCGAGGGCGTGCCCTCGTGGCCGCGGCGGTTCGCCGACCACCTCTGAGGTGAGGCCGGACGTCAATTGCGCCTCGCCTCAAGCGCCCATGGGCACGGACGGCCGTCGGCAGCGTCTTCACACCTGGGTAGTGTTCGGGTGGCAGGAATCCGCTCGGTCCACACGAGCCACGGCAAGGACCGAACACCGCAGTTGCCTCGTGAGGAGGATCCAGATGCTGCAGGCGCTGGGACTGGGGCCGGCCGAGGAGGCCGTCTACACGGCGCTGATGGCCCGGCCCGAGGCATCCGCGCACGATCTCGCCCGGCAGACCGGAATCGCGGCGGCCGAGACCGCCCGTGTACTGGCCGACATGGTGACACGTGGTCTGGTATCGGTTGCCGCCCAGCCCGACCGTGAGGAATCCGGCCCGGACACACTGCCGAACGAGTCCCCGCTCGTCCGCTACCGTCTCACTCCGCCCTCCGTGGCCCTGGCCCCGTATCTGGTCGAGCAGCGCAATACGCTGCACCAGGCCGAGAGCGCGTTCTCGATGCTCATCGAGCAGTACCGCAGTACCGCCGTACACACCGCGGGCGGGGTCGTGGAGGTGGTGGTCGGTGCGGAGCAGGTCGCCCACCGGTTCCACCAGTTGCAGCGCGGCGCCCAGCAGGAACTGCTCGTCTTCCTCGTCGGCACACCCGTCGCGGTACCACGGGAGGCCGCGGACATTTCGGAGGGTTTCGCGCTGGACCGCGGCGTCGACTTCCGGGTCGTGGCAGCCGAGAACTATCTTGACGGCCCCGATGTGGCGAGGGACGCGCGGGCTGCCATCATGGCGGGCATTGAGCTTCGCCTGGCCGACTCACTGCCGCTGAAGATGGTCGTCTCGGACCGGGAACGTGCCATGGTCCCCCTGGACATGGCGGACTCCGGCAGTGAGCCGAGCGCGATCGTGGTGCAACGCAGCAGCCTGCTGACGGCACTGGTCCATCTCTTCGAGAAGGAATGGGCCCAGGCCCGGCCGCTGTACACCACGACCAGGGGCGTCCGCGCGGAGCCGGCGGACGATCAGCAACCGACCGAGGGGGAACTGGAAGTCCTCGTCCTGTTGCTGGCGGGATTCTCCGACCGGCGGGTGGCCTCCCAACTCGGCATCTCCCTACGCACCGTGGAGCGCAGGACACGCCGTCTGATGGACCTTGCCGGAGCGGATTCACGTCTGCAACTCGGGTGGCACGCCGCACGCGCGGGCTGGCTCTGACCTCCTCCGCGGTTTGCAGGCACAGAAGTCTCCGTCGGCCGGTGCCCACCCCGCGAGAGTGGCTGCCGACTCCTGGCGGGATCCCACAGCCGGGAGCGGTTGGCGCGACGTCCGCTGTCTCGACGAGCCACCCGGCCGGGGAGTCACGCACCGAGGTCCTGCCGTCTCTGCACAGGCTCCGTGAGACGGAGCGCGCAGCCTGTGCTCAGAGGTATGTGCCCGCCCGATGGTGGAAGCCCTTTGTCCGTGACTCCGGCCTCCTGGCGGGGCACGGCCGATGTGCGTCCGACCGCAGCTTGCCCATGAGATTCCGGGCTCGCTTCCCGCCGGCGTGACGGGAAACCGTCACGCGGGAAACCCGCCACGCCTGGCATCACCACGCAATCCGCAGGTCTGACAGGCTGCGATCACCGCATGGCATGTTCACGGCGTCAAGTAGGGAGATCCATGGGTCCCATCACACGAATAGCCTTGGGCGCGGCGACCGCCGCCGTCCTGGCCGTCTCCGGGGTCGCGCCTTCTGGGGCGGCGGACACGCCGCCTGACGGTGCCTCGGCGAAGAGGCCCGTCATCGGCAGCGGGACCTCGGCCAAGGGTGGCGGGCAGGTGACGGTCACGCTCGTCACCGGAGACAAGGTACTCGTGACCACGGACTCGTCGGGCCACAGCTCGGCGGCTGTGTTGCCCCGCGAGGACGGTACACAGCCGATGGCCCAGAGCTATCAGATGGGCAAAGACCTTTACGTCTACCCCGAGGGCGCCTCCCAGGCGATCGCGGAGGGCAAGGTCGACGAGCAGTTGTTCAACGTCACCGGGCTCATCCGCCAGGGATACGACGACACACACACCGATACGCTGCCGGTCATCGCCACCTACCGGAACAGCGTGCACGTGGCCGACAGCGCGCCGGCGGCTCCTCGCGGGGCCGAGCGGGGCCTGAGCCTCCCCGCTGTGAACGGGGTCGCGTTCAGGGCCGGCAAGGACACGGCCGCCACCTTCTGGCAGGACATCACCAACACCCACTCACGTTCTGGCTCGATGGTGAACAAGGTGTGGCTGGACAGCAAGGTCGAGGCCACACTGGCCCGGTCCACCGCGCAGGTGCACGCGCCGGAGGCATGGGCGGCCGGCTACGACGGCAAGGGCACCAAGGTCGCCGTGCTGGACACGGGAGTGGACGCCGAGCACCCCGACCTGGCGGGGCGGGTCGCCGAGGCCAGGAACTTCACGGACTCGAAGAACACCGATGACAGGGTGGGCCACGGCACGCACACCGCCTCCACGGTCGGCGGGTCCGGAGCGGCCAGTGACGGCCGTGAGAAGGGGGTCGCCCCCGGTACCTCCCTGCTGATCGGCAAGGTCCTCAACGACCAGGGCTACGGCCTGGACTCCTGGATCATCGCCGGTATGCAATGGGCCGTCGATCAGCAGGCCGACGTCGTCTCCATGAGCCTGGGCAACCCCACGATCGGTGACTGCACCGATCCGATGGCCGAGGCCACGAAGCAGCTCTCGAAGAACACACACACCCTGTTCGTCGTCGCTGCAGGCAACTCAGGCTCGAACACCGAGACGGTTTCCTCGCCGGGCTGCGTGCCCGGCGTGCTGACCGTCGGTGCCGTTGACCACAACGACACCACCGCGTCGTTCTCCAGCCGCGGCCCCGTGGCCGTCACGCACACCCTCAAGCCCGAGATCGCCGCCCCCGGCGTCGACATCTCGGCGGCCAACGCAGGCGGCCGGGGTATCTACGCCTATCGGACGATGTCCGGCACCTCCATGGCCACACCGCATGTCGCGGGCGCCGCGGCCGTCGTTCGCCAGGCCCACCCGGACTGGACCGCGCAGCAGGTCAAGGCCGCACTGGTCGCCTCGGCCCGCACCGATGGCAACGTTGCCGGCGCGGACCAGACCGGGGGTGGGGTCCTCGACGTGTTCGGCGCGGTGAACCAGAAAGTGCTCTCCGCGCCCGCCGTCCAGGCCGGCACGTACAACTGGCCGCAGAGTGCCTCGGACGGCACGACCGTGCAAGTGCCCTTCACCAACACCAGCGGTGCCGACCTCACCCTGAACCTGAAGGTCAGCGGCGTGCACGGGAACGACGGCAGCGAGGTCCACTCCGGCGTCGTCAAGCTGGGGGAGGAGAAGGTGAGGGTCCCCGCGGGCGCCACCGCTCAGGTACCGCTCCGGACAGATCCGACCGCCCCTCTGAAGCACGCCCAGTACGGCGCGGTAACCGGCCGGATCCTGGCCACCAGCGGCGATGTGCACGTCTCCGTGCCCGTCACGCTCTACATACAGCCGGAGACGGTCACCCTCCGGGTCAAGACCATCGACCGCGACGGCAGACCTTCGAGCGGAATCTCCTCCTTGGACCTCGTCAGCCTTGACACCAACAAGGGCGAGCGCCGCAGCAACTCCGGTGCGGCAGAGCAGACATACGCCGTGCGTCCGGGCGACTACGCCCTGAGCGGCTTCGTCGCCACGTACGACGCGAACAACGCCCCCGAATCGGTCAGCTACCTTGCGCACCCCGAGCTTCGGATCACCCGTGACACCACCGTCGTCCTGGACGCCCGCAAGGCCCACGGGCTGAGCTTGCACACCGACCGCCCCTCGACGGTGGACAACACCACGTTCAGCTACTCCCGTACGTGGGACGACACCTGGCAGATAGCTGGATCGCTCATGGCCGGTGAAAACGTCAAGAACTTCTACGCGGACATCGACGGGCGTGCCAAGAACGGGACTTTCGAGTTCCGGCCCACCTGGCGTGCGAGCGGCGCCGAGAACGGCTCGTCGTACGTCTACAACCTGTCCTTCCCGACCCAGGGCCCGCTGCACTCCGAGCAGGTCTACCGGCCCAAGGACTCCAGGCTGGCCCAAGTCACCGAGACCTGGAAGGCGATGGGCAAGGAAGCCGATTACATCGACGCGATGTTCATCCGCCCCTCCGGGAGCAGCAGCGCCTACGTCCCCGTGAGCCCGTTCGGGACGGTCCATGTGCCCGGCACCCGCACCGCCTACTACACGACCGGCGAGGACACCTGGTACCACGGCGCGATGACCAGTCTCCCGTTCGCCGCGTTCATGGGCGATCACGAGCGCAGCTACCGGGCCGGACAGCGGAGCGCGGAGGAGTGGTACGGCGGGCCGCTGCGGCCGGCCGCGCCCCGCGATGCCGACGGCAACCTGATGCTGGCCGCCGAGCGGCAAGGCGACCTGATGGGCATTCAGACCGGTCTCTGGCTCGACAGCTCCGGCGATCACTGGTCCTATGGCGGGTCGTTCGGCGACCTCGGAAACCTGGTGCTGAAACGCAACGGTGAGAAGATCGCCACCAGCGCCTGGCCCTACGACGCGTTCCGGGTCCCGGACGAGGACTCCGCGTACGAACTCACCCAGAACCTGGAGAAGATTCCGTCCTCGGACCGGAACTGGCTGCGTTCCACCGCCGTTACGACCTCCTGGAGCTTCCGCTCGCACCGGGAGCCGGACGTCTACTCGCGCGGCCTGCCGATCCTCTTCCCGGCGTACGACATGCCCGTGGACAGCCTGAACACCCTGCCTGCGCAGAGCGGCATCAGGGTCGGCCTGTCGGTCGAGGGCCACGCGGGGTACACCCCGGGCCCGATCAAGGAGGCTTCATTGGCATACTCCTACGACGGCGGCACCACCTGGATCCAGGCGCCGACCGAGCAGCAGGACGGCAACTGGACGGCCGTCCTCGACCACACCGGCGCCTCCGGCAAGCAGGTCACCACGAAGGCCACCTTCGTCGACGCCAACGGCAACGCGGTCACCCAGACCATCAAGCGCGCCTACGACGTACGGTAACCACACAGTCCGGTCGGGCGGTCCCCAGCGACAGGGGGGCCGCCCGACCGGTCAGGGACCGCTTCCGGGAAACAGATCGGCGACCCACCGGTGGACCACCGCGAACCCGCAGCGGAAGACCTGACGGCCCTCGACATGAGGGGCAAACACTCGTCGACACCATTGACCCAGAGATCGGATCTATGGAGACTCTGCGAGAGGATCGGGCCGGGCAACTGGCGGAACTCCGCATATGCATTGGACGTCTCTTGAGTCACGTGTGCTCCGGAGGGGCTATGTCCCGGTTCGTGTTTCTCGGGGTCGCACTGACGTTGCTCTCAGGTGTGGGCAGTCCTGTCGCCGCAGCGCCGAGGGCGACACCGGTGGTGGTCGACGTGGACGCCTACGGAGCCGACCCCACGGGCCGTACGGACTCGACGCCCGCCGTCACCGCGGCGCTGCGGCACGCCAAGAGCGTCGACCGGCCGGTCAGGATCGTCTTCTCGAAAGGCACCTACCAGCTCTACCCGGAACAGGCCGAGACACGTGAGCTCTACGTGTCCAACACCGTCGGCGCCGACCAGCGTTACCGGGACAAGAAGATCGGGCTTCTCGTCGAGGACATGCACGACGTCACCGTCGACGGCGGCGGAGCCAAGCTCGTCCATCACGGCCTGCAGACCGCGTTCGCGTCGATCCGTTCCACCGATGTGACCTTCACGAACTTCTCCTTCGACTACGCGGCCCCCGAGGTCATCGACGCGACCGTCGCCGACGCAGGGGTCGCCGACGGGCACGCCTACCGCGTACTGTCGATCCCCGCCACCAGCCCGTACCGCGTGAACGGCACGCACGTCACCTGGCTCGGCGAGACCAGTCCGGCCACCGGGCAGCCGCACTGGTCGGGTGTCGACGGACTCCAGTACACGCAGATCCACGACCCCGGGGCGCAACGGTCCTGGCGCGGAGACAACCCGCTGTTCAACGACGTCGCCGCGGTCACCGACCTCGGCGGCCACCGGATCCGGATCGACTACGCGACCGCTGCCCGGCCGGCGGACGCCGGGCTCGTCCACCAGATGCGTCTCATCGAGCGGGCCGAGCCGGGCGCCTTCATCCGGGAGTCCAAGAACGTCACGATGCGCTCGATGAACGCCTACTACGTACAGTCCTTCGGCGTGGTGGGGCAGTTCAGCGAGAACATCTCCATCGACAAGGTGAACTTCGCGCCCGATCCGGCGTCCGGCCGGTCGACAGCCTCATTCGCGGACTTCGTGCAGATGTCCGGCGTCAAGGGGAAGGTCTCCCTCACCAGGAACGTCTTCGACGGCTCGCACGACGACCCGATCAACATCCACGGCACCTACCTGGAGGTCGTCGGGAAACCTGGGCCGTCCTCCCTCACCCTCGCCTATGAACACCCGCAGACCGCCGGATTCCCGCAGTTCGCGCCAGGTGACGAGGTCGAGTTCGCCGCCAAGCGCACGATGACACCGCTCGCGGACGCGCACGCGGTGGTGACCGCGGTCGACGGGCCGAGCGGGAGGGACCACGAGAAGCCGCTGACCACGATGACCGTCACCTTCGACCGACCGGTTCCTGACGGGGTCGAGACCGGTGGCACGGTCGTCGAGAACATCACGGCCACCCCATCGGTCGTCATATCCGGCAACGTGTTCCGCAACGTGCCGACCTGCGGTGTGCTGGTCACCACCCGCAAACCCGTCCTCATCACCGGCAACCGCTTCGACGGGATGTCCATGGCCAGCGTCTACGTCTCAGCGGACGCCTACCAGTGGTACGAGTCCGGGCCGGTCGCCGACCTCACGATCCGGGGGAACTCGTTCACACGACCGAGCGGTCCGGTCATCTACGTGGAGCCGACCAACCAGGTCGTCGACCCCGCGAACCCGGTGCACCACAGCATCTCCGTCGAGCGCAACTCCTTCGGCATCGGAGACATCACCGTCGTCGATGCCAAGAGCGTCGGCGGATTCGCCTTCACCGGCAACACTGTCCGGCGGCTGGACGGAGCGGAGCACCCGCCGTACACCTCCCCGCTGTTCGTCTTCCACGGCAGTTCGGACATCCGGATCGCGGGCAACCACTGCGACAAGGGCCTGAACACCTCCGTGGTCACGGACTGACGGCCTCGTGCACGGTGGGCCGCGGCACGTCGCGGGTGGCCAACTTCCGTCTCCGGTACAGCCGGTACCCGGCACCGGCGGTCACCGTCACTCCCAGGAACAGCACGGTGAACCACTGGAAGTACCAGTGCCCGCCCGCCGGGTCGTACACCGCCGCCCGCGGCCAGGCGAGGTTGACCGCCATGAACAGGCCGTAGAGGAGGGCGAGGGCGTTGACGGGAACGCCCCAGCGGCCCAGGGAGAACGCGGGCGCGCCGGTCTCGTCGGTGCCGAGCGGGGCGAGCCCACCGCGCATCCGGCGTACCAGCAGGGGGCCGGTGACCATGGCGTAGGCCAGGTACAGCAGCACTATGCAGGTGGTGCCGATCGCCAGGAAGGCGTCCGGGGAGGCGAAGTTCAGGAGCAGGAGGGCCGCCGACAGGGCGCCGACGGCCGGCGCCGGCGCGGTGGGCATGCCGGTGCGCGGGTTGACCTTGGCGAGCCGCTCGGCGAAGGGCAGTTGTCCGTCGCGGGCCATGGAGAACAGCATCCGGCTCGCCGCGGTCTGGATCGCGAGTGTCGCCACCGCGATCGCCACCACCACGTCGGCCAGCAGGACCTTGCCGACCCCGTCGCCCAGGCTGCTGGTCAGGACGTAGCCCAGCCCGTCGACGCCCAGGTGCCCGTCGGTGAGACTGGGCGCGGCGAGCAGACCTCCGAGGACCACCAGACCGCCGAGCAGTCCGGCGGCGCTCAACGCGGT
Source organism: Streptomyces sp. NPDC001270 (assembly GCF_042896695.1). Classification (NCBI taxonomy): domain Bacteria; kingdom Bacillati; phylum Actinomycetota; class Actinomycetes; order Kitasatosporales; family Streptomycetaceae; genus Streptomyces; species Streptomyces sp. NPDC001270. Next base: position 77,698 of record NZ_JBIAXM010000033.1, read on the forward strand.
GAGGATCGTGCGGGGCGCGGTGCGCCGCGGACTCACAGTCTCCTCGCTCATCTCACCGGCACTGTCGAAGCCGATCATCACGTACGCTGCCGTGAACGAGCCGACGAGCAGGGCACCGAACAGGCCGTTCGCGGCGCCGCCCGTGGTGTGGAAGGTGATGCTCGGCGAGCGCTTGGCGTGGGTCAGCAGCAGTACGACGATGAGGACCGCGCCGAGGATCTCGGCGGTCACGCCGATCCGGTTGACCACGGACATCACCCGGTTGTCCACGATGTTCACCACCGTGGTCAGCGACAGCAGGATCACGCCGAGCACCGCCGCGTTGGCCGCGCCGTCCGCCGACGTCGGCGCCGGATCGCCGCCCACCAGCTGGAAGCCGGGCCAGATCGCGGGCAGTACCATCTGCAGCGCCAGCGCGGCCGCCGAGACCACCACGACCTGCCCGATCACCATGATCCAGCCGGCGAACCAGCCGAACGACGGGTTCGACAGGCGCGTGGACCACTGGTAGACGGCGCCCGAGAGGGGGTAGCGCGCGGCTAGCTCCGCGAAGCAAGCCGCGACCAGTAACTGCCCGACGAGCACGGCGGGCCAGGTCCAGAAGAAGACGGGGCCGCCGGACGCGTACCCGAAGGCGAAGAACTGGAAGACGGTGGTCAGTACCGAGATGAAGGAGAACCCGGCGGCGAAGGAGGCGTACCGGCCCAGGCCGCGGTGCAGCTCCTGGCGGTAGCCGAACGCCTCCAGGCAATGGTCGTCGAGAGTACGGTCGTCGGTCGTCGTCACGGCGGCACCTGCCTTCGGCACAGGGGAAGAATTCCCGGGGGTTTCCGGGAATTCCTGTCGAGCGACAGAAATTCGGGGCAGGCTGTCCCGACCGCGTCACGCCGCCGTGTCCGCACCCGCCCCAAGTCCGCACATCGGCGCGGGAGAAACCCTAACGGACCCGGCCGGCCGCGCGTGTGCCGCCGAACTCACCAGGACGTGCGTGGCGGTCAGGCCGACGCCGACCGGGTCAGCGGCAACCTGTGGCGTGTCAGCGAAGCAGAGCAGCCACGGCCGGGAGCGGGAAACGCCGGCGACGTCGTTGCCGTGGCGCCGTTGGGACAAGTCGCAGCTGTGACACCTGAGGGCCGTGACATGCCCCTGGCGTCGGCGGATTCTTTCGTATTACTCGTGACCACACGCTGAACGAAAGGTGCTCGGCTGATGGCATGGAACCGCCTGACGGCGGCGATAACGACAGCATTGCTCCTGACCACTGGGGGCGTGCAGTCCGCGTCCGCGCAGACGTCCGAAGCGAGCGCGGCGGGAGCCGCCGCCGCACCAGGGGCTCACTCCGCGACCGTGCGGCTCGTGACCGGCGACCGCGTCACGGTGACGCCCGCCGCCGACGGCCGCACCACCGCGTCGGTGGAACCCGGGCCGGGGCGCGAGCGGATCGTGTTCCGCACGTACCAGGAGGACGGCGGCGACCTGACGGTGCTGCCCTCGGACGCCGCGGACCTGATCGCCGCCGGGACGCTGGACCGGCGTCTCTTCAATGTCACCACCCTGATCGCCCAGGGCTACGACGAGGCGGCCACATCGGCGCTGCCGCTGATCGTCTCCGCCCACCCGCGTTCCGGCACGGCCCGGACGACGGCGAAGAGCGAGAAGGCCGCGTCCGCCGTCGCGGACCGGGTCGCCGCGTTCAACGTGGCGTCGGCCCCCGAGCGCACCCTGGACAGCATCGACGCGCGCTCGTTGCGGATCGCGGACGACGACCTCGGCGCCTTCTGGAAGACGCTGACCCCGGGCACCGCCCCGGGCGCCGCCCGCGCCGCCGCGACCCCGCGGGTGTGGCTGGACGGCAGGGTGTCCCCGGTGCTGGACCGCAGTACGGCGCAGATCAACGCGCCGGAGGCGTGGAAGGCGGGATACGAGGGCCAGGGTGTGAAGGTGGCCGTGCTGGACACCGGCGTGGACGCCACGCACCCGGACCTGGCAGGGCGGATCGCGAAGTCCAAGGACTTCTCCGGCAGTTCGAACACCGTGGACCACTTCGGGCACGGCACACACGTGGCGTCGACCGTCGGCGGCACGGGCGCGGCCTCCTCCGGCTCCCGCAAGGGAGTGGCGCCGAAGTCGGACCTGCTGATCGGCAAGGTACTGGGCGACGACGGCTACGGTTCGGAGTCGCAGGTCATCGACGGCATGGAGTGGGCGGCGGCCGAACACGCCGAGGTCGTCAACATGAGCCTGGGCTCGGACGACCCGTCCGACGGCACCGACCCCATGAGCCAGGCGGTCGACACACTCTCCGCCTCGGGCGACACCCTCTTCGTGGTCGCCGCCGGCAACGCCGGCGAGAACGGCGACACCACGATCGGCTCGCCCGGCGCCGCCGACGCCGCGCTGACCGTGGGCGCCGTCGACCGCGGCGACTCCCTCGCCCCCTTCTCCAGCCGCGGCCCCCGACTCGGCGACAAGGCGGTCAAGCCGGACGTGACCGCCCCGGGCGTCGGCATCGTGGCCGCGCGCGCCGCCGGCACGACGATGGGCGACCCGGTCGACGCGAACTACACGGCCGCGTCCGGTACGTCGATGGCGACCCCGCACGTCGCCGGTGCCGCCGCGCTGCTCGCCCAGCAGCACCCCGACTGGACGGGGCAACAGCTGAAGGACGCGCTGGTCAGCACGGCGCACACCGTGTCCGGAACCAAGGTGACGGCGCAGGGCGGTGGCCGGATCGACGTCGCGGCCGCGATGGGCGCGGTCACGGCCACCGGCAGCGTGACCCTGCCGGCCGTGCAGGTGGGCTCCGCCGGACAGCGGCAGACGGCGGCCCTGCACTACACCAACCACGGTGACCAGCCCGTCGACCTGAAGCTGACCGTCGCCCTCGCGAACTCCGACGGCATCGCCCTGCCGGCCGGTGTCGTCACGCCCGACGCCGACACCGTGCACCTCGCGCCCGGCGCCTCCGCCGACGTACCGCTGAGCACCGACGCGAAGAACGCCACACGAGGCTCGTACTACGGCTACGCCACCGCGACCCGCGCCGACGGCACCGTCCTCGCCCACACCACGCTCTCCCTGGCCGTGCACGCGCCGCTGCACCGGCTCACCGTGGTCGTCCGCGACCGCGACGGCAAGGTGCTGCCGGGCTCGCTGCCGACCATCTGGGGCGCCGACGGCTTCGTCTCGTACACCAGCACCGACCCCGCGGTCGCCGTCGTCGAGGACGGCACCTACCAGGTCGACGAGGGCTCCCTGAACGACGCCGCGGACGGCCAGGAACTGGTCGAAATGATCAACCCGCAGGTGACGGTCACCAAGGACACCACGGTGACGCTGGACGCCGCGAAGGTCACCGAGGTGCAGATCCGCACGCCCAGACCCGCCGAGCAGCGCGGCATCCTCAGCTACCAGACGTACCGCAAGATCGACGGCCACGGCCTGATCCAGGGCGTGATGTTCTTCGACATCGCCAAGCGGATCTACGTCAGCCCCACGGCCCAGGTCACCGACGGCACCTTCGAGTTCGCGTCGCGCTGGCAGATGACGGCGCCCCAACTGCGGGCGAAGGTGTCCGGCACCTCCTCGGCCTTCACCCCGTACTACCTGCCGACCTCCCGGGTCTTCGACGACAAGGGCGCCCGGCTGACCGCGGTGGACGCCGGCGCGGGCACCGCCGACGACCTCAAGGCCGCCCACGTGCGCGGGAAGCTAGCCGTCATCCGCTACGACTACGGCGACGACCGGGCGCTCGCGCAGGCCGCCGCGGACGCCGGGGCCAAGGCGCTGATGCTGGTGATGCCGGAGGGCTTCTACCCCTGGACGCGCTGGCACCCGGAAGGCGACCGCCTGCCCCTGCCCGTCATGCGGGCCGGTACGGCGGAGGGCACCGACCTGCTCAAGCGCGCCGGAGAGCGCACCACCGCGGTGGACTTCTCCGGCACCGTGCGCAGCCCGTACCTGTACGACGTGATGCAGGTGTCCCAGCAGCGCATCCCCGAACACCTGGTCTACACCGTCTCCGAGCGCAACAGCGCGGTGGTGCGCGCCACCTACACCCGTACCGGGGCCTCGTCCTGGGGGAGCGAGCAGCGCTTCGGATGGCGGCCCTACCAGGACACGGCCTGGAACCAGTACACCCGTGATGTGCCCACGGGCCAGGAGCGAGTCGAATACGTGACGGCCGGCGACACGCTGTGGCGCCACACCGTCCACCACGACACCGTTATGGACCCGGACGTCGAGCTGGGCGTCGGCATGCACGACGCGGTCCACACCTACAAGCCCGGACAGCGCGCCACGGAAAGGTGGTTCGCGGCTCCGGTACGGCCGTCGATCCCGCGCGGTGTGATGGGCTGGCCCGCCTCGGTGCGCAACGGCGACACCCTGTCGTTCCGCATCCCGGAGTTCACCGACTCCGACACCGGCCACTGGTCGTACGCGGAGAGGGACGCGTGGGGAAGCGGCGGTGCGGGAACGTCCGCGGTGGGCGACGCGAGCGACGTGGCCCGTGCGGAGCTGTACCGCGACGGCCGGCGCGTCGCGGAGTCCGACAGCGGCGCGTGGGGCGACTTCGAGGTGCCCGCGGGTAAGGCCGACTACCGGCTCGACCTGACCACCGCCCGCACCTCGGCCAACTGGCAGTTCGGCACCGGCACCACGACGTCCTGGACGTTCACCTCGGACACCGCGGCGACCACCGCCCTGCTGCCACTGCTCCAGGTCGACTACGCCGTGCCCGTGGACGCCCGCAACGCAGTGGGCCCGGGGCGGTCGCACAGCGTGGATCTCGGCGTGCGCATGCCGGACGGCCTGGCCGCCCCGCGCGGGGTGACCCTCAAGGTCGAGGCGTCGTACGACGACGGGCGGACCTGGACCACGGCCCGCACGGGCCGGCACGGCAGCGGTACGGACTTCACCGCCACCGTCGAACGCCCCTCCTCGGTGCGCCAGGACGCGTTCGTGACGCTCCGGGTCACCGCGACGGACGCCGCCGGCGACAGCGTCCGGCAGACGATCGACCGCGCCTACCTGCACCGCGGGCCTTCGTCGGGAAACTGACGGCGGAGCGGCTGTGACCTGCGGGCGCCGGGCCAACCAGCCCGGCGCCCGCGGGCGTCGTTCCTGAAGGGGACGGTGTCGTGCGCGGCCGAAGGTTCCTGGCAGGGCGGAGCGCGCAGCCGGGAGCCGCCTCCGTGACGCCGGTGGTCAGCGGTGCGGGGACGGACCGGGCGCTGCTACGTCCCGCAGCCGGTCGCGGACGTGCACGGCGTCCGGATGGTCGATCCTGGTGAGGATGCCGAGCGCTTCCCGCCAGGCGAGTCCGGCCCGTGCGCCGTCGCGGGCCGCGTGGTGGGTGTCGCCGATGTGGACCAGGGTGTCGGCTTCCAGATAGTGGTCGCGGATCTCCCGGTACAGTCGCAGCGCATGCCCGTAGCACGTGAGCGCCTGGACATGTTCGTGCAGGTGGTGGTGGGCGTAGCCGAGGCTGTCCCAGGCGGCGGCCTCGCCGTTGCGGTCGCCGGCCCGCTGGTGGGCCGAGAGCGCCCGGCCGCACTGGTCCAGGGCGTCTTGGTACTTGCCCGTCAGGATGTGCGTCCAGCCGACCTCGTTGGCGATGTTTCCCTCCGCGATGTGGTGCTGTCCGGCCGCGTGGTAGAGGGCGCTTGCCTCCGCGTAGTGGCCGAGGGCTTCCTCGTGCCGTCCCCGCCGGTTGGCGAGGAAGGCGGCGTAGCGGTGGGCCCCGCCGTGGCCCGCCCGGTCGCCGGTCTCGCCGAACAGTTCCATGGCACGCGCGAGATGTGCGTCGGCCTCGTCCCACCGTTCGAGGCGGCCGCTCGCGAAGCCGAGCGCCCGGTGCCCGTGCGCCTGACCACGGATGTGACCCAGACGCTGGGCCGCACCCAACGCCGCTGTCTGTGCGACGAGTTGCTCCTGCCAACGCCCGTTGCGGTCCAGGTAGAGCTCCAGGGTCGCGGCCGACTGCCAGCTGTACTCGCCGCTGCCGTGCCGGGCGTCCTGCTCGATCGCGGCGAGCAGGACGGAGCGGTTGCTCTCCAGCCAGTCGGCCGCGGCAGCCTGGTCGGGCAGGCGCGGGACGGTCACTCCCGGCAGGTGGGGGCGCAGCCCGATACGGTCCCGGCTCGGCGCGAGCACGCGGTCGGCCGTGTGCGCGGTGTGCAGGTAGTGGTCGAGTATGCGGCAGCGGGCCGCCTCCAGCTCCTGGGCGCTGTCCTTTGCCCGGCTCAGCTCGCCGGCGTAGGCGCGCAGCAGTTCGTGACTGCCGTAGCGGCCGGGTACGGGCTCGAAGAGCAGGTGGGCGCGGACCAGCTCCGCGAGCAGCGGCCGGACGTGGCCGGTGTGCTGTCCGGCCAGACTGGCGGCGGCGGCCGCGGAACAGTCAGGGCCCGGATGCAGGCAGAGCAGCCGGAAGAGACGGGCGGCCTCGGCGGTGAGGAGCTGGTACGACCAGGAGAACGCGCTGCGCGCGTCGGCGGCAGGGGCCTCCCCGGCGAACGCGTCCAGGCTGTCCCGACTGTCGCGCAGTTCGGCGGCGATGGAGGCGAGCGGGAAGCCCGGATTGACCGCGGTACGGGCGCTGACGACGGCCAGCGCCAGAGGGAGGCGCCCGCAGAGCGCGATGATCTGCGCGACGGCGTCGGGTTCGCGTGCGACGCGTTCGGCGCCGAGCCGGCGGCACAGGAACTCACGGGAGTCCTCATGGCTGAGCACGTCCAGCGTGAGGCTGTGCGCGCCCTCGCCGGCCACCAGGCCGTAGAGCTGGTTGCGGCTGGTGACGACGACCAGGCAGCCGGGCCCTCCGGGCAGCAGCGGACGGACGTGCTCGGTGTCCCGGGCGTTGTCCAGGACGATGAGGACGCGCCGCCCGGCGAGGAGGCTGCGGTAGAGCGCCGCCTGGGCGTCCAGGCCCGCGGGGATGCGCTGCGCGGGCACCCCGAGCGCGTCGAGGAACGACCGTATCGCCTCGGCCGCGCTCATGACCGAACCGGTGGGATGGAAGCCGCGCAGGTTGACGTAGAGCTGCCCGTCGGGGAAGCGGTCGGCGACGCTGTGCGCCCAGTGCACCGCCAGCGTCGTCTTGCCGACGCCGGCCATGCCGCCGATGGCGCTGATCACCACCGCCGGTATCGGTTTCCCGGGGGCGGGCAGCAGGCGCTGGATACGGGCGAGGTCGGCGTGGCGGCCGGTGAAGGCGGGCAGGTCGGCGGGTAGCTGGGCGGGACGCACCGTGGTGTGGGCGCCGGTCTGTGCCTCTGCCCGCGTCCGTGCGGTACCGGGGGCCTGTGTCGAATCGTCGTCGGACCCGTCGGACCCGTCGGACCCGTCGGACCCGTCGGACCCGGTGGTCCGGGTGGATTCCGGGCTCCGGGCCGCTGCCGGGGCACGCATGGCATGGGTGCCGCCGAGGACGCGTTGTATGGCGGTCTGCAGTTCGGGGCCTGGTTGTACGCCGAGTTCGTCGGCGAGCCGAGTGCGTACGGTCCGGTGGACCTCCAGGGCCTCGGCCTGGTGCCCGGTGGCCGCGAGCATCAGGATCAGCCTGGCCTGGAGCGCTTCGTCCAGCGAGTGCTGCGCCGCGGCCTGCCGCAGGGTCACCAGCACCCGCGCGCCGAGGCCGGGCCCTGCCTCCAGGGCGAGTTCGGCGGCCTCCTTGACGGTGGCCAGGTGTTCGTCGTCGAGGGCGGTGAACGCCGGGTGGGACCGCACTTCGGCGGCGATGCCGGAGGCCGCGGGCCCGCGCCACAACGCCAGCGCCTCGATCAGCAGTTCGGTGGCGGTGGCCGGTTCCGCGGCCTGAGCGGCCCGCTGCCGCAGGGCCCGGAAGCGCAGCAGGTCGAGATCGTCCGCTGCCACCTCAAGTCGGTAGCCGCCCGAGCCGCGCAGCAGTCGGCGTGACTCGCTGCCGGCCGGGAGATCGGGCTCCAGCAGTCGGCGCAGTGCACCGATGTGCCGCTGGACTATGTTGACGGCCGTGTCCGGCGGGCCCTGTCCCCACAACGTGTCGACGATCTCGTGGACGGTGACCGGGTGACCCGCCTCGGTCAGCAGCAGTGCGAGCAGGGCGCGCTGCTTCGGCGGTCCGAGGACCAGCTCCGTGCCGCCGCGCCAGGCCCTGACCGGCCCGAGCACGGCGAAACGCGTACGCACAGACTCTCCCGTACCAACTGTGACGATATGTGTACCCGGCGCCCGCTTTCCCGGGGCGCACGCCTGCACCCGAGCATATTGTTTGCACAGCTTTTAAGGCGCAGGTTCGCCTCGCCCTGGAGCGCCGTGCGCGACATACCGGTACGGAAGGTATGAAACTCACGGTCGGAAGTGTGAGGACTCCTGCGGTCTGCGGTCTGCGGTCTGCGGTCTGCCGTCTGGTGGCCTTGCGGCCTTGCGGCCTTGCGGCCTTGCGGCCTTGTGGCCTTGCGGGGTCCGCGGCGTCGCGGATGTGCGTGGTCCGGGTGCCGCCGTCCGTTGCCGAGGTGGCCGCGTACCCGGCTGCGAGGCGGGTGGGGTGGCCGAAAGTTCAACGACCGTTGGTTTTTTCGTGGGTTTCGGACTGCCTCTCGGGGTGAGCACTGTAGTGCCTTGCGCCACAGGCTTTCTGCAGACAAGACACAGGCTCCGTAGTGAGGGAGTGCCTCCCGTATGGCCACCATCCAGGAAGAAACACGGCTGCCGCATCGTCTCGACGACGTGCCCGGCTGGTTCCCGGTGCTCGACCAGACGCTCTTCGACTGGTTCCTCACCAGGCAGGAGGCCGCCGGAATGCACGGCGACCTCCTGGAGGTCGGTGTCTATATGGGCAAGAGCGCGATCTTCACCGGCCGGCACCGGCAGCCGGGGGAGAAGTACACGGTGTGCGACCTCTTCGAGGGCGATGCCCCGGACGATGCCAACCGGGCCGAGTCGGTCAAGTCGTACAGCGCCCTGACCAGGCGTGTCTTCGAGGAGAACTACCGCTCTTTCCACGACGAACTCCCCCGCGTGCTGCAGGGACCCAGCTCCCTGGTGCCCGGCGAGGTGGAAAGCGGTTCCTGCCGGTTCGTGCACATCGACGCCTCCCACCTGTACGAGCACGTGCGTGCCGACATAGGCGCGGCCCGGGACCTGCTGCTGCCCGGGGGCATCGTGGTCCTCGACGACTTCCGCTCCGAGCACACGCCGGGCGTTTCCATAGCCACCTGGGAGGCCGTGCTCAACCGGGGTCTGCGGCCCGTCTGCCTGAGCACACAGAAGCTCTACGGCACCTGGGACGATCCGGAGCAGGTCCAGGAGGAACTGCTGGCCATGGCGCAGGAGCGGACCGACTGCCACCTGAGCGTCCAGCAGGCCGCCGGGCACCGGATCATCCGCCTGAAGTCCAAGAAGATGCCGGCGCCCGCGTTCCCGCTCTCCCGGCATGCGGAGCGGGCCGCCGAGTCGGCGTCCCGGACCCCGGAACCGGCAACTGCGCCGACGCCTGCTCCCGCGGCCCCGCCCGCCCGGGCCGCGTCCCGCCGCGGAAGCCGGGTCCGCCGGGTCGCCATCGACGTGTTGCCGCCGGTCGTCACGCGGGCCATACGCAACGCGCGTGCCGCCAGGAGCTGACTGCCCAGGACTCCGTCAGACTGGCCGGACGGCGGTCCGATCACGAACTCGCGTGCGCGGCGTCGCGTCGCGGTTCCACCCGGGAGGAGCGACCCCGCGACGCAGCGCATCCACGCCTCGATACGTCTACTGCCGACGGGCAGGAGCCGAACTGCGGCCTGCGGCCACCGCCTGGTGTTCAGTCTTCACACACCGATGACCAACGGTGGCCGTGGTCCCCTCCGGACCGGCGGGCCGGCGCCGTCACGGCCTGAGCGGGGAATGCGGCCCCGACCAGCCGGTGGCGACGACGACTTCGCGCGCGATGTCCACGACAGCCCTCCCATCCGTCACCACCCGCACCGTCTCCGCGGGGACGCCCTGGTCCAGCAACCGCGCCTTGCGGGCACTGCCTGCCAGTTCCTGTTCCAGCTCCGAGCCGAGCTCCCGGCGCACCAGCCGCTCACGGGCAGTGCTGTCGGAGGCGGTGAGAAGGACCCGTACGATCCGCGCCTGCGCCCCCACGGCCCGCTGGAACATGCCGGTCGCCTCGGGCAGCACACTGAGCGTGTTCGTATAAATCAGCCGGTGGTAGCCGCGTCGGGCGAAGTTGGCCCACACCGCGGTGAGATTGCTCTCGGTGATCTCCGAGCGGTCCGGATCCCCCTGCGGAGCCGGATGCACCTGGCCCATGAAGTCACCGTCGATGACCGCGTGAGAGACCATCGCGGCCCGCAACAACGCCGAAACCTCCCACCCCACCGTCGTCTTGCCGACCCCGGCCCGCCCGCCGATGAGGAGCACTTCCGCATGATCCATGGGGGCAGCGTGCCAGCTCGCCTCCGGCTCACGCGATCGGATATCGATCGACCCTCCCGCCGACGCCGGCTACCAGGGTCCGGGCGCGCGGACCGGTGGCCGGGTGGTGACATCGCCGCACCACACATTCAAGAGAAACGCCCCAAGCCGGGTCCGGGTCTGGGTCCGGTACGAGGAGATCCACGAGCGGCGGCGCAAGGCGCCCAGGCCGTCACCGCTGGTCTGCTGTTCCGTCAGCAGACCTCGGACTTGGATGCGGCACGGCACTTGTGAACACTGGACCCCGCCGTCTGGGGCGTCAGTTCGTAACGGGTGCCCATGACGGCCGGCCGACCGGTGTGTACCTGGTCCGCGAGAGCAGCTTCCGCGACAAGGCGCGAGCGTACGAGCCTCACGCCGGCGTCGATCGCCACGTTGGGGCACTACGCGTCAGTTTCCGGAGCCGTCGCCTCCCGTGCTTTCACTGGGACTCCGCTCGATCAGGATCATCGGGTCGTTCCCCTTCAGCTGCTGCCAGATGGTCACCAGTGCCACGATCTGGCCGATGAGGAACGCCACCTGGACCGAGGCAGTCCGCCACTGGTACACGGACAACAGCATGCTTGCCCTGGTGGGCCAGTAGTGCTTCTCCCCACGGAAGGTGTCGATGTCCATCGCGACTCCGGTCAGGGTGAGGACGAGCAGCGTGAGGCTGAGGTCGAGCGGCCAGGTGCCGAGGGGCTGGCCGACGATCCAGCCGCCGGTCCACTGCACGAGCACCGGAGCCGCGTAGGCGAGGGCCAGCCCGGACGCGCGCGCGGGCCCGCGCCGGCCGGGCAGCACACGCCACAGTGCACCCAGCGTGAAGCCGGCGCCCACCCAGAGGAGTTCGTTGGAGATCGCAGCCGTGACCGTTTCGACGAATCCGAAGCGCTGCACGAACTTGTCGGTCCAGCGAACGCCGCGGACTTGTTCGGCCCAGGTCAGTATGGCGACCGCAGGCGCCGAGATCAGCGCGGCGAAGTACGCCGCCCGGCAGGCATTGCCCCACCAGGTGGTCCGCGGCCCCCAGGCCAGGGCGAGCTCCACCGGACCGATGGAGGGCGGCAGCCGTATCCAGGTGTGCGGCAGGCCGGGCGGCGGGGAGGGGTGCGGCAGCCGGTGCAGCCGGTCCAGCTCGTGCTCCAACTGGGCGCGGTCTGCGTCCTGCTGGCCCTGCTCCAGCCGGCGCAGCTGGGCGTGCAGCTCACGGTGGCGCCGCGCCGCCTTGAGCAGTCGCCGTCGGCCGGACTCCTTGGCCACCTCGTGCAGCCGGTGGCCGGGGAGCAGCTTCCGGTACAGGACCGCGCGCCGGGTGCCGAGGGCGAGCAGGCCGGTCAGGGTGAGCCAGAGCGCCAGCAGGGGCAGCAGGGGCAGGGGAACGCCGGCGTACCAGCCGGCGAAAGGCGCCACGCAGACGACGAAGAACACTTTCAGGGTCCACAGTTCCGCCGGTGAGGGGAGGGCGGCCGCCGGGACGGCTGCCTTGTCGCGGGCGCGCAGGACGGCCAGGATCGCCAGGGACGGGCCCCACCACCAGAAGTAGGTTCCGTGGAACCAGTCCAGCCAGTCGGAGGGGAACCATCGTATGTCGTTGAACAGGGTCGCCACGTGCCACAGGCCGTAGACCTCGTGCACGTTGCGCCTGCTGAGCCAGCTCTGGTGCTCCCACAGGTTTTGCGCGGTCCACACGCTCACCGCGGACACCGCCACCGATACGAGGACCAGCCCGACCAGCAGACCGTGCGGGAAGCGGCCCCGCAGCCTTCCGGGCGCCGGGGCATCGGCGGAGCGCCACAGTCGCAGCAGGGAGGCCGTGGCACCCACCAGCCAGACGAAGACCAGGCACGCGCAGGCCCCGGCGAACGGGACCATGGCCCAGTTCTCCCGGAACCACCGCACCTCCGCCGGGGAATTCTCCCAGTCGAGCCACAGCTGGGCGGGCAGCGCGAACCACTCGGGGCGGCACGCCACAGCGGTCACGTATCCGGTGGCGGCGATGACGAGGACGACGGCGGTCCGTCCCGGCCTGCCGAAGGCGCACAGCGCCAGCCCGGTGAGGAGGGTCAGTCCTAAGTGGACGGCTGTGCGGTGCCGGTCCGTCCAGAACAAAGCCGTGCCCTGGCCGGCGAAGTGGCTCAGCAGCCCGTCGTCGAAGTACCGGACGACGGTGACTACGAACACCAGCCAGCTGATGACCAGCAGATTGCGGGCTGTGTGTGTTTCGGCGTCGGTGCGTGGCGTGGAGGCTGGCGCGCGCCGCACCGTGCGCACCGTGACCAGGAGCAGGGCAAGGAACACTCCGTCCAGCGGAAGCCAGGCCAGCGAATCGAAGAGATACCAGGGGTCCTCGCTCCACCGTGCCGCCGATGCCTTGGCCGCCGGCGGTTGCAGGGTGACCGATACCGCGGGAGGCTTGCCCGCTTTCTCCCTGGTCCAGGTCAGCCTGGTGGTGGCACCCGTGTCCGGCGCCGGGGAAACGCTCCGGGCAGCCCGCCCGCCCAGATCGACGGTGACCTCCTGCCACCAGGCCCCGTCCAGGGCGGGCACACGTATCAGCTCCAGGTGCCACAACCGGTTGCCCAGGGTGAGGCGCCAGGGACCGAAGTCACGGGTCTGCAGACTGACGACCCACGTCGTGACACGCTGGTCGACCGTCACCCACTTCGTCCCGACGGTCACCTTCGGCGGCTCGGTACGTCCCTCCGTGTCCCGGTACGGAAAGGGGTCGTCGGGATAACGCAGCAGACACCGCATGGCCGTCCGGTACCGTTCGGTGTCCCCGTTCAGCAGCAGATCTGCTGCCCGGCTCCAGGACTTGGGTGCCTTCACCGTGAGGCGCCCCTCGGCCTTGGTGTAGTCCTCGCCCTCGTGCTTGAAACGCACCGACGCGGTGATGCGCGCCGACTTCAACTGTTCGGTGCGGCATTCGTCGTCCGCCGCTTGAGCGGACGTGCCGGGCACCATGCACAGCAGCGCCGTCGTGAACAACAGAAAGAGAAGGCGCCGCAGCCCCCGCCCCAATGAGCCCCCCACCCATCTCGCACCGCCTGGACCACAGACCTATACCCCGGACGCGCTGATTCCGGCAAGGAGCGGTCCGGGGCAGGGCCGTGGGGACCTGGACGGGGGTGTCAGCCGGCGGACGGGGTGAGGACGGTGCGGTCGAACGGTCCGGCATGCGCGGCGGCGTGCTCGACGGCGGTGTTGATCGCGTCGCGGAGCGTGATGTCGGGGGTCAGCGCGTCGTCGCGGGAGCGGACCGTGCTGTCGCACCACACCAGGTCGCCGACGCGCAGCCGGGTGGCGTCGGGGGCGATGCCGACGATCCGTCCCACGCCGCCGAGACCCGGGATCACCGGTGGTTCGAGCGGGTAGTTCCGCCGGCCGCTGAAGACCTCTCCGGCGTAGGGGAGGATGCAGGTCGCGAGGACCTCGACCACCACCTCTCCGCCGCTCGCCCCGGGATCGGGTGTCTCCTGCACGGTGAGCGGAGCACCGAACCGCGTCAGGACTGCTGCTCGCATCTGCTGACCTCCTTGTTCGTACGTGGCGAGACTAGAAGGGCGGGGGTTCCGCGCCAAGCGGAGATCTGGCGTCTGTGGTATGCGTAGTGCGCATGGACTTCTCCAGTACGGCTCTCCGGGTACTGCGGCAGGTCGCCGAGTCGGGGAGCTTCACCGCGGCGGCCGCCCGGCTCGGCTACACCCAGTCGGCGGTCTCACGCCAGGCGGCGGCGCTCGAACGGAGCGCGGGTGCCGTGCTGTTCGAGCGCCGCTTCGACGGGGTGCAGCTCACCCCAGCCGGACTGACCCTGCTGCGGCACGCACGCACGATCCTGGACTCGGTCGAGGCGGCGGAGCACGAGCTGACCGGCTCCGCGCCACGAACGGAACTGGTGCGGCTGGGCATGTTCCCCAGCGCCGGGTCGGTGTTCCTGCCCGCGGTGCTCACGCGGCTCGCGGAGGCAGGCCCGCACATCACGGTCACGACGCGTGAGGGGACCACGCCCGGCCTGATCCGGGCGCTGCGGGCAGGCTCGATCGACGTCGCCGTGCTGGCCTCCCGCCCGCCGCACCGGCTGTCGGACGGCGAGTCGCCCCGGCTGCACGTCGAAACCGTCGAGGACGTCGAACTGCTCGTAGCGGCGTCGGCCACCGGCATGTTCGCCGGCCGCGACCGCGTGCGCGTCGACGAACTCGTCGACGTCCCCTGGATCGACACCCCGTCAACGAGATCCGAACCCCTGCTAGGCGTCTGGCCCGCACTGCCCGGACGGCCCCGCATCGCCCACACCACCAGCGACTGGCTGACGAAACTGCGGTTGGTCGCGGGTGGTTTCGGCGTGACCACCGTCCCGTCCGCGATGTCCGCGGTGCTGCCGCACGGCGTGCGCCTGCTGCGCGTCGACGGTGTTCCCCCGGAGGTCCGCCGGATCCTCGTGGCACGGCTTCCCGGCCACCCGGGCGGGGGGCTCTCGGCCGTCGTCCGGGCGATCACCCCGGCCGGCTAGGGACCGCCTCCGGTCGCGCACGGGCCACACCACAGTCCCACCGGACCGGCACCCACCCGAGGCTTGATCACAACCGAAGAACGTCCCTGACGGGCTTCGCTCGGCGACGACGCCACGCCTACGGGTTGCCGGGAGGCCGAACTTCAAGTGGAGTCGAGGTGGCATGCTCCGGTCGGCACAACCTATCCGTCATCCTGGGAAGGGGGTGGGCAGTTCATGGGGATCATCGATGCCGAACTTCTCATGGTCCGACGCCGGATCGAGCGCTACACCAGCACGGGCAGTCTCGAATTCATCATGGAAGAAGCCGCACTGGCCGAGGTTCGTCGACTGCTCACCGCGACGATGCGCAGCGCCTTCGCACCACGCGGTGCCGATCCGGATGTGTTCATCCCCGCCCAGGTAACGGCGGGCTGGTTGCACTGGTACCGCTGGGCTCACTGGGCCGCTTTCCGGCGCGCCGAGTACGACCCGCGGTACACCCGCGACCGCCTGTCCGCGCTCGCCCTGCTCGTACCCGTTCATGCCGTGCATTCCGACGCGGTACCGGAGAGCCTGCACGAAGCCCTCCAACTGGACGACCCGGGACTGCGCGACGACCTTCCGGGCTGGCTGGAGGCGGCTGAGGACCTGGCCGTCCACGCGGGCCAGGCACAGGAACCGGACGCCTATCTGCCGGCAATCGTCACGCTCCAGGCCATGCTTGCCGCGTCCCCTGCCACCAGCCCGGAACGCCCCGCTGTTCATGCCACCCTCAGCCGCGCGCTCACTGCCCTGCACGCGGCGATACCTACGCCGGCAGCCGAAGAAGAGGCGCTCCTGCACAGCCGCCAGGCCGTTGCGGCTCTTGGTCCGGAAGCTCATGGACACGACGATTACCGGAACCGTCGGATCGCGTCGCTGATGAAGCGTTACGAGACGAAGGGTGACCTCAGCGCTCTCATCGTGGCACTTGGCCGGGCCCGGGCGACTGTCTGGGTGATGCCGCACGACGCACCGCGCCGTGGCTCAGCACTGGTGCTCCTCGGCTCGATACTGGAGGCGGTATTCGCGGCAAGGCACGACCGTCGTTTTCTGGACGAGGCCATGTCCGTGATGGAACACGCGCGGGCCGCCCTGCCGGTCACTGACGCTGAGCGTTCCGAACTTCTGACCAGGCTCGGCCATTTACATATGGACCGCTACGCCTTGTTCCATCCGGCCGAGGACGATGTGACGCGGCTACGGGCAGAGGAAGCCCTCGACGGTCCGCGGAGCGATGCCCTCGCCGCCGCTCCCTCTGTCTCCGTCCTCACCGACCTGGCGGAAGCGATCGCCTTGGGCAGGGAAGCGCTGCGTGTCGCCGACTCGCGCGCCGAATCTCGGCTCGCCGCGAATTATCTGCTCAGCAGGGGGCTCCAGTTGCGATACGAGCAGGGCGGGGACCCCGCTGACCTCGATGAGGCAGTCACTCGTGCCCGCGCGGCCCACGCCGTTCCCGGACCGGAGGGAGACCGCCTGCCGCTGATGCACAACTTGTGCGGCGTACTTCAGTTGCTCCACACCGAACGCGGCGATACGAACGCGCTTGAGGAAGCGATCGCCGTGGCACGCGAAGCCGTGGAGGCCGCAGGCAAGGGCCATGTGGACCACGCCGCACATCTATGGACGTTGATCGTGCTCCTGGCCAGTCGTCCGGGAAGTGGGGACGCGGACGGAGAGGAGATAGCCGATTGCACGGACCAGGCGTTGGCCTCCGCGACTGCTTCCGTTCCCATCCGGCTGAACATCGCCTGGGACGCCGGGCGCCACTACGCCGTCCACGGCGAGTGGGTTCTCGCGGCGCGTTACCTGGCGCACGGCGTAGGTCTCCTGCCGCAACTTGTCGACGGCCTCGGCGGTCAGGACCAGGAACACCAACTCCTGAGACACACGGGGATCGCACCCCTGGCTGCCGCCTGTGCGCTCAACACCGGCGAACCCGCAGCGGCCTTGGAACTCCTGGAACGCGGACGCGGAGTGCTGTCGACCCTGTCGCACATTCCCGTTGCACCCACCGTGCCCGAGGAGTTGCTGCGCAGCGGCGCGCACGGCCCGGTAGTGGTACTGAACAACTCGGCCTACCGCACCGACGCACTCCTTCTCACCCGTGACGGACTCGATGTGCTGCCCCTGCCAGACGTCACCCCGGATGCCGTGGCAGAGTGGATGCCGGTCCTGTCCGAGGCCCCGGACCAGATCCACCACCCCGAGGCGACACTCGCCGACCGGCTTGAGGGCGAGGAACGGTTCCGCGCGGGGCTGGCCTGGCTCTGGGACGCGATCGCCGCACCTGTCCTCGATGCCCTGGGAATCGGCGCACCCGCGCCCGGCCGCCCGCTGGGACGCATCTGGTGGTGCCCCACGTTCACCTTGAGCGCTCTGCCCCTGCACGCGGCCGGCCACTTCGGCACGGCTGGGGGACCGGCCGTACTGGACCGAGTCATCTCGTCGTACACGCCGACG
This sequence comes from Streptomyces sp. NPDC001270, assembly GCF_042896695.1. Taxonomy (NCBI): domain Bacteria; kingdom Bacillati; phylum Actinomycetota; class Actinomycetes; order Kitasatosporales; family Streptomycetaceae; genus Streptomyces; species Streptomyces sp. NPDC001270. The sequence goes on from NZ_JBIAXM010000033.1 coordinate 95,114, forward strand.
GTCACCGCTCTGCTGCGTAATCAACGAGCGGCGCGTGCGCGGCGCCCGGACCCCGAGCTGCTGACGGTGGCCATGGAACACACTCCGGGGCAGATGTCCCTGCCCGGCGCCAGAGCCGAGGCCGAGATGCTGTCCTCCCTGTTCCCCGGCCATCGGGTGCTGCTGAACGAAGCGGCCGGGCACGCGCGAGTTCTGGACGCTCTGGGCCACGCCACACGTGTGCACTTCGCCTGTCATGGAAGCCACAGCCGTATCCGAACCGATGACATCTGCCTGCGGCTGCATGACCGACCATTGACGACCCGGGACATCACCGCACTGCACACCTCCGGGGCCGAACTCGCCTTCCTGTCCGGCTGCAGTACCGGCCGCGGCCACATCGCTCTCCCCGACGAGAACCTGCACCTTGCCACCGCATTCCACCAGGCGGGCTTCCCACGGGTGATCGCCGCAATGTGGTCCATTTCTGACTTTGCCACCTATAACCTCGCTCGCGAGTTCTACACCTCGCTGGGCCAGGGGGTCGGCGCTGCGTCGGCCCTGCACCACGCGGTCCATACCCTGCGCGCCGCCTACCCGGCCAACCCTTCCCTGTGGGGCGCCTATATCCATCTCGGTGCTTGACACCCGGCTGGCGGTTCTCGCAAGCGTCGTCGGCAGCGGGGGCCGGTGGGCCCCTGACGCATCCCGGATGTGCCGGCGGGACGGAGCACGGGAACGACGATTCATGCTCGTGGAGATGCGCCGGCAGGTCGGCGTTCAGGAAGGCGACGGCGACGGCCATCTCCTCGAAGAAGCGGCCGGCCCCCTCTGCTCGCGCAGAAGCCATGCCCTTCATTCGGCTCTTTGCCCGTAATCATATGAATTGCACGGGAGGTGAGGCCCCGTCGGCACCAGCACACTCACCGTGGGCCCCAAGGTGCTCCGCGGTGCCGCAGCACCGGCGGACAACGGTCTGGGCTGGGCAGTCGCACGCCCCCGGACTGATCAGCAAGCATGCCAACCGCATTACTCTCGGACACAGTCCGCATGACGGCGTTCGTTCGTGATACAGCCCAAGGGTGGCTGAGTGCGAAGTAAAGTGCGATGACGGCATCTTGACTTCGGTCTGCTGCATCAGGCAGGTTTCAGACACTTCGCGTCACGCCTGGGCTTCCGGAGAGAGGTGCGTACTGTGGGCGCCTACTTGTGTCCTCCGGTAGTGGTGCACGGCGAACACGTCGTGGAGACCGGCCAGATCCTGGCGGAGGTGCGAAGCCGGCATCCGCAGGCGCCGTGGCTGCCGCGGATCGACGGCATCGCCGCGAGTACGGGGATCGACTCCCGCGGGTGGATGCTGCCGCTGGAGACAGCCACAGCGCCCAGTGGCGGGAGCGGCCTGCGAACTCCGGGCGCAGGTCCGGCCCGTGCGGCGCTGGCCCGCGGCGGGTTCACCGACCAGGAGGTCAACCGCGCGATCGCGGTGCTGGAGGCGATACCGGCGCCGCAGACCATCCAGGAGCGCACCGCGTCCGCCTGGGCGGCCGTGCAGACATACGGGGAGAGCGCAGCCCGCCGGGCCCTTCGGACCGCCGGACTGGACACCGCCGACGTCGACTGTCTGATTACCAGTCACTCCACCACCCCGGCCCTGCCGGGCCTGGACCTGTCCCTGCTCAACCGGCTTCCGCTGCGGAGCGACGTACTGCTGCTCCCGGCCACCCAGTGGGCCTGCATCGCCGGCACCCGATCGCTGGCGCTGGCAGCCGATCTGGTCTCCGCGGACCCCGACCGGGTGGTGCTGGTGGTGATAGCGGAGGCGCTGAGTACCACCTACCAGCCCGCCGACGACACACTGGAATCACTGATCGTGCGGCTGCTGTTCGCGGATACCGCCGTCGCCGTGGTGGTGACGGGCCGCCCCAGAGCGGAGTCGGTCCTGCGGCTGGACGCGGTCTGGCACCACACCCTGCCCGGCACCACGGACCTGCACCGGCTGGACACTCAGGACGACGGCACGCATTTCGTGATGGACCGCCGTGGGCCGCGTGCGGTACAGGAGACGGTCGCGGCGATGTGGAAGTGGTTGCGCGTGCGCCACCAGGACGACCCGCACGCGTGGCACCCCGATCTGCTGCTCGCGCATCCCGGTGGAACGCGAGTGCTGGAGTACATGGAACAGACGATGCCCGAAGGGTGGCCGGCGGGCCTTCTGGCCTACAGCCGGGACAGCTACACCACGGGCAACCGCGGTGGTGCCGCCGTGTTCGACATCCTGCGACGCGCACACGACGCCGGCCAGAAGCCGGGCAGTCGCACGGTGCTGTACGCGGCCGCGCCCGGGCTGACGGCCACGGCCCTGGAGGGGGAGTGGCTGTAGCCGCAGCCCGCCGCCCTCATACCGGTACGGGGGCTATGCCTCCAGTTCCGCCCAGACGGTTTTTCCGGTGTTGGTCCACCGAACTCCCCAGCGTGTGGTGAGCTTATGGACGACGTGCAGACCCCGCCCGCTGTCGTCGAGCAGCTCACCGCGGCGCAGGTGCGGTCGGCCATGGCCCGTGTCGCCGACCTCGCACGACAGGTGGCTCCCGGACCGCACCAGCCGCACCGTGATGGGCCCGGTGCCGAACCGGACGGCGTTGGTGACCAGTTCGCTGATCACCAGCAGCACCGTGCCCCGGGCCTGGTCGCCGGTGTGCCATCGCCGCAGGAGGGAGGAGGCCAGGACGCGGGCGCGGGCGGCGGTGTCGTCGCGGGCGGGCAGGTGCCAGGTAGCGGTGTCCCGGCTGCGACGGCCGGCCATACGGGCGAGCAGCAGGGTCACGTCGTCACGCAGGCGTCCCTGCGGGGCCAGGCCGGCGACCACGCGACGCGCGGCCTGCTGCAGATCGTCCCACGGATGCACCTCGCGCACCGCGTCCGTCAGTCGGCCGATGCCGTCGTCGATCGAGGCCGCCGGATCCTCCACCAGGCCGTCGGTGTACAGGACGAGAAGCGAGCCGGGTGGCGCGGCGAACTCGTGCACATCGAACGGCTCCCGCACAGCGAACACGGCTCCCAGACCCGGATGCGGTGGTGCCGCGAGCGTGTCGGCCGACCCGTCGGGACGGATGAGGATGGGGGGAAGGTGGCCGGCATTGGACATCACCACCCGGTGGTCGACCGGATCGTAGACCGCGATGCAGCACGTTGAGCCCAGCGCGCTGTATCCGGCCGCCAGTCCCGCGTCCGTGTCGTCCAGGAGAGTGACCGTCTCGTCCAGACGCTCCAGTACCTCCCCGGGGTCCATCCCCGCCGACAGGAGCGCGCGGGCCTCCACGCTCAACTGGCCCATGGCCGCCGCGGCACCGAGGCCGTGCCCTACGACATCACCGACCACCAGCGCGGTACGGTCACCCGGCAGCGGAAAGCTGTTCACCCAGTCACCGCCGACGCCCGCGCTGTCGGGGGTGGTGGGCTCGTAGACGCTGGCGACCTCGATGGTGTCGCTGCCGGCCCGTGGCAGCAGCCGGCGCTGCAGTGCCAGGACCTGGGCGTGCTCACGCTGATGCTGGCGGGCCAGGTCCACGTGGCGGGCGGTCTTGGCCACAAGTTCCTGCAGGTCGAGCAGCTCACCATCGCGGAAGAGGCGATCCGGCCGTCGCCAGATCTCCGTCATGCCCAGCACGATGGGCCCTGGCGCGCCTTCCGGGCCTTCCACGACCAGCGGTATGCAGGCAACACTCACCGGCCGGTCGCCGGGTACCAAGGCGCGCACCAACCGCGGATCGTCGAGTGCCCGCTCGATCGCCTCACGGTCGGGAATGACGATGGCCTGCGGCACGTCGTCGCGCATGACCGCACCGGCCAGCAGGCGGCTCGCCTCGCGGGGGAGGTTGTCCCCGGGAGTCAGGTATCCCTCGGGCCAGGCCCGGTCCGGGACCAGAGCCGCCCGGCGCAGCCGGATGCGGTCCTGTGCCTGCTCGGTGACCGCCTCGCCCGTCCACACGGCGTAATCGAGGTCGACGGCGGCTACGTCTCCCCATGCCAGCAGGGACTGGGCCAGGGACTGCGCGGTCTCCCCGATGTCCAATGACGTTCCGATCGCGGTCGCGGCAGCGTACAGGTGCAGCCGCTTGGCCATGGCGATCAGCGAGACCGTGAGACCTTCCTGCGGTGGTGCGGCCGGGAGGATGCTCATCGAGACCACCAGTTCTGTCCCGTCGTCCCGCCGCAGGCGCTGGACCCGGGCGACATGCGCCTCCCGTGTTTCGATGACCCTTTGCAATCTCCTCATCACCGTCGGTACGTCCTCGGGTGGTAGCAGCTCCGCGAATGTGTCCCCCGGTGCGACACTCACCCCCGCGAAGGGGGCAGCGTCCAGATTGCAGCTGGTGATCCTCAGATCCCGGTCGAGGATGACCGCCCCGAGGATCTGTTCCCGGCCTCCGGTCTCCCGGTCGGCACCCGAGGGCCGACGGGTGTGGTGCCCGCCCGGCGCAGCGGCAGGACCAGGGGCCGCCGTCGTTCCCGCCGCCCTCGGGATGTAATCCGCCAGGGCGCCGCTGACCATGTCGAACGGTGAAGCAGAGGAAGAGGAGGGTGTGGGGTCCATGCAGCTCACCCAGCTCGCTGGCTCCGACACATGCCGGAAGACATTCCCGAGTCCGTGCGGTCAGGCCACGAGATCCCGCACCGCACATCTCATGAGTAACACAAATTCCCTGCCCACCGAAGGGGAAAATGTGAGTAAAGAAATACAGGCAGTGAGCATTTTCGGCGTTGCCTCTCCAGGGTGAGGACGGCCCTGGTGGTGACGGTCATGCGGTTGGGGCTGGCGGGATCCGCGGAAGATTTGCCAGAAATTCAGTCGGGCCGCGGATGCGGACGGCGGGAGCGCGTCTGTGCCGAGAGCCCGCCGTCAGCACAAGGCGCTGGCCGCTTGCACTTCGGTGAGTGTCCGCCGCGCGAGTTCAGTGAAGTCGTCGCGGTTGGCCGTGTCCCTCCAGCGCTCGTAGGCGATGTTCCAGGCGAGCGCGCCCAGTTCGGCGGCTACGCGTGCGGTCAGGTCGGGTACGCCGCGGCGCTTGAGCGCGTCGATCATCGACGCGATGAGGTCGAGTTCCTTCAGCGCCTCGCGTTCACGCAGTTCCGGGTTGGCGGCGATCACTGCTGACCTCCGGGCGCTGAATTCGCGACGATCGGAGGTGAAGGCTTCCCTGCCGATCGCGTCCAGAGCGTGCGCCACTGCTTCGAGGGGGTCGGCCCCGGCCGGTGCCGTGTCGATCCCGTCGACGAGCAGTCCCCTCATCGTGCCCCCGCCGAAGAGCACCTCTCGCTTGTCCGGGAAGTGCCGGAAGAAGGTGCTCTTCGTCAGCCCGGCGCGCTCTGTGATCTCGATGACTGTCGTGTTCTCGTAGCCCCGTTCCTCGAACAGTTCAAGGGCAGCGACAAGCAGTCGCTCGGGTGCGTGGGGTTGCCAGCGGGCCATGGGGACATCCTACGGGACTTGGTGCCGTCGCTCATGTATGGTGATAGGACCAAGTCCCGTCACGTTGTCTGCTGGGAGTACTCATGAGCCGGGCTGTTGTCTACGAGACGTTCGGTGGTCCCGAAGTGCTGGAGCTGCGGGAGGTTCCGGAACCCCATGCCGGGCCGGGCGAGGTCCGTGTCCGTGTCACGGCCGCCGGGCTGAATCCCATGGACTGGGTCATTGCCTCGCAGCCCGAGGTCGCGGCCCAGTTCGGCATCGGCGTGCCGTCCGGCTTCGGGTACGACTTCGCCGGGGTCGTCGACGAGGTCGGCGCCTCGGCCACGGGTTTCGCCGTAGGTGACCGTGTCTACGGTGGCGCGCAGGGGAGGGCTGCTGCCGATTTCGTGGTGGTCAAGACGCCCACTGAGGCGACCGAGCCACTCTGGCGCACGCCGGAGGGCATCAGCGACGGGGTGGCGGCCACGCTCCCGGTGGCCGGCATGACCGCCGCCGCCGCGTTGGCGGCGATCGACCTGCGGTCCGGCGACACCGTCCTGGTCGGCGGCGCCGCGGGCGGCGTGGGCGTGTTCGCCGTACAGCTCGCGCAGCTCGCCGGCGCCAGGGTGATCGGGACCGCCGCGCAGGGCACGTTCGAGTTCCTGCGCCGGCTCGGTGCCGAGCCCGTGGCCTACGGCCCCGGACTGGCAGACCGGGTACGGGCCCTGGCTCCGGAGGGCGTGACCGCGGCGGCCGACCTGTTCGGCATCGAGACGGCCGAGGCCGCGCTCGCGCTCGGCGTGCCGCCTGAGCGGATCTCCACGATCGCCGCGGGTCCCCGTCCTCCCGGCGGCGTCCGCACGACCGGTGGCTTCGACGCGAGCCCGGACGCCATGGAGCGGATCAGCAACGCGATCCTCGCCGGCGCGATCACCGTACCGATCGCCGCGACCTTCCCGATCGAGGAGATCCGCGATGCCGTGACACTGCAAGCCGGACGTCACGTCCACGGCAAGGTCGTGGTCACGCTGCGGCCAGGTCTGCACTGAACACCGCGCCACGCTCCACCCACCGGGAGCGAGCGCCCGCAACACGTTCGCCGCCTTCTTCGGCGGGACCTGTCGGCAGCGCGCGCGTCGTACTCGACGCCGTCCGGCCAAGGGGACCCGCCGGGGCGAGAACCATCATGTTTGTTCCACAGTCAGGAGATGTCAGAGATGGGCAAGTACGAGGGCAAGAAGGTCGTGATCACAGGAGGCAGCAGTGGCTTGGGCCTGACCACCGCCCGGTCACTCGTGGACGAAGGCGCGCGCGTGCTGATCACCGGGCGCGACCAGGACAAGCTGAGTGCCGCCCGTGAGCAACTCGGCGAGAACGCGATCGCGGTCCGCAGCGACACTGCGTCACTGCCTCACATCGATGCGCTGGCTGACCGGGTAAAGGCCGAGTTCGGCGTGGTCGACGCCCTGTTCGCCAATGCCGGTGTCACCGGCTCCGCACCGTTCGAGGCAACGAGTGAGGAGTTGTACGACCAACTGCTGACCATTAACGCCAAGGGACCGTACTTCACCGTGCAGAAGCTCGCCCCGCTGCTGGCAGAGGGCAGCGGGGTGGTGCTCACGACCTCGGCCGTCAACGTGCTGGGCCTGCCGTTGCTCAGCGCGTACGCGGCCAGCAAGGCGGCCCTGCGCTCGATGACCCGCAGCCTGGCCCGTGAACTTCTCCCGCGGAAAATCCGTGTCAACGCGGTCAGCCCCGGCCCGATCGACACCCGGATCATGGACGAGTCAATGCTCCCGCAGTCGGACGAGCAGACGAAGGCGCTTGTCGCGCAGATTCCCATGCTGCGACTGGGGATCCCGTCCGAAGTGACCAAGGCGGCGCTTTTTCTCGCGTTTGACGCCACTTACACCACCGGCACCGAACTCGCCGTGGACGGCGGTGGCACTCAGCTCTGACACCCAACACCAACGAAGACCCTGGTCGCGGACCCGGCGCAGCACCCCGACCCGCCGGCACGGGCAAGGTCCAGTACCACGCGTGTGCCGGCGCTCGACCGGGAATGGTGCGCGATGCTGCTGCGGGCGCCCGGTTCGTCATGACCGGGAACACGAGCGAGTTCAGACATCGAATGCGGCGTCGCCCGACTGAAGTCCACCGCGTCCGCGGGGCGCCGGCGTGTTTCATGACAGTCTCGTCTCTCAGCCGAAGTGGCGGATGCGGGCGGCGGTTGCGGGGGCATAGGGCAGCCAGTCACCGGCCGTTCCTGCGGTGACGAACTCGGCGAGGAGGGCGGCGAATTCGCGGCCCAGGGCACGCTGGGTGTCGCCGGCCCCGACGAGGACGGGGCTGTCGGGATAGGCGTCGAAGGTGCCGAAGAGGAAGGGAAGTTCGGCGCAGTGGGTGGCGCCCAGGGCGTAGCGGTCCTCGGCGGGGGCGTGGTCGAACTGGTAGACGTAGGTGGTGTTGCCGCCGGCCGCGTGCTGGTCGGCGATCTCCAGCGAGCCGTCGCGGAAGAGGCCGTCGGTCTGCACCGCGGTGAAGATCTGCGCCGGCGTCGCCTGCGGGAACTGGGCGGAGTGCTGCTGGTAGACGTCCTGGGCGGCCTGCCGGCCGACCTGGGCGGTGAGCACGTCCAGGGCGGCGGCATCGGTGAGGGTCTGGATGCGGGGGTCGAAGGCAAAGAACGCCGTCGCCTCGTCACGGGTGGTGCCGATCAGCAGCGGCTTGCCCTCCAAGGCGCCCTCGGCGAGGGCCTGTTGCCGGGTACGGGGCATGCCGGGGGCGCCGAGGACCGGATACATCGGCGGGGCGGCGTCGCCCGGAGCCGCGAGCTGTGCGGAGAGCCGGCCGTAGGCGTCCAGCAACTGCTCGGCCGACAGGGCGCGCAGGACCTTCGCCGGATCAGCACCGGCCGGGACACCCAGCAGGCGCAGGTAGGCGTCGGCGTTCTCGGCGGCTTGGTGCGGGTCCTGCGGCTTCAGGCCGAAGGGGCCGCTCTGCAGCAGCACCCGGGTGATGGACCCGTTCGTCTCGGGGTCGAGCGCGAGCGACAGAGCCGAGTACGCTCCGGCGGACTGCCCGCCGACGGCGACCGTGCGCGGGTCGCCGCCGAAGGAGGCGATGTTGTTCTGCACCCAGCGCAGAACGGCGGCCTGGTCCTGCGGGCCGAGGTTGGCCGCACCGATCTCCGGCAGATAGAGGTAACCCAGGGGTCCCACACGGTAGTTGGCGGTGACGACGACGATGTCTCCGCGGGCGGCGAGGCGGCCGCCGTCGTACCAGTCCCAGCCCCCGGAGCCGCTGGTGAAGCCGCCGCCGTGCCACCAGACCAGGACCGGGCGGGCCGCGCCGTCCTCACGCGCCCGGCGCGGGGCGAAGACGTTGACGGTCAGGCTGCCGTCCTCGTTCCAGTCCGGCACGCGCCGTCCCTGCACCCGCTCCAGCCGGGATGCCGCCTGCGGGACGGAGGGGCCGGCCTGCACCGCTTCCCGCACCTCCGTCCAGCCCGGGTGCGCCTGCGGTGGCGTGAACCGCAGCTCACCGACTGGCGACGCGGCGTAGGGGATTCCCCGGAAGGAGACCGCCCCGCCCTCCGTGATTCCCCTGACCTTGCCCCGGTCGGTCTCCACGACCGTGTGCTCGATACCGGCCATCGTGCTCACCTGCTCTCTCTCGTCCCGATCTCGATGACATATTTCTAGTAGGGCTTCGTTAGGTAGCTCAATTTCCGTGTGATCGGTAGCGTGTGATCTTGTATCGGGTGTGACACCTGAGGAGATGGACGAGGCCCGTC
>NZ_JBIAXM010000034.1:0-78027 GCF_042896695.1 Streptomyces sp. NPDC001270
TCAGCCTCGTCGTTTCCATGCCGGCCAGACCATCCGGGAAACAGGCCAGCCGATCCTATGGCCCCCATCCCCTCCGTACTGGGGAAAACCCCAGGTCCGGAGCGCGGCTGCCCAGCGAAGTACGTGCCGACCGGCGTGAACCTGCGCGGAGCGGCGCGGTCCTCCAGCGTGAGGGGGTGTTCGGGGATCATCACCGACCTGCGGCCCACTTGGTTCGGGTACAACCGTCCTGCCGTCCCCGCGGCCCGTGCTCGGCGACGACTTCCAGATCACCTTGGGCGGCGCCACCTACACCAAGCGCAAGGACGCCGCCGTACCCCTCACGGAGGCACTCGCCGGCGTCGTGCAGGCACTGCCGGACGACCGCGCGGTGACCCGGGAGCTGCCCCTGGGGCAGCTCCGCGGCCGCCAACTGGTCCGCGTGGCCTACCGCGAGGACGACGGCGAACAGTTCGTCCGCTTCCACCTGGACGGCCTGACCGGCTCCCTCCAGCACTTCACCGTGGCCGAACTGGGCAGGGCGCTGCTGCGGCACCTGACGAAGACCCTCTCGGAGGCCCCGAGCGGCAGGGCAAGGACGAGGGCAACCTGACAGCCAAGCGGGCCACCCGTGACGAACTGGTGTACTCGGAGCAGCAGCTGCGCGAGCAAGATCAGAAACGGGCCGCAGAGAGCCGGCCGATCCCCGATTCGTTCCAGGAACCCGTTCTCACTTCAAAAGCGGGACTGACGTCCTTCTGAGACGTGCAAGGTGAGGTCCGCGCCCCTGACGGACCCTCAGCAGCTTTCTTCTCCAACCGACCAGTCGGACGCCAATGACGTCGAACAGCACGCGTATCCAAAGTGTGCTGCAAGCCGGGCTCGCCGTACCGCTCACCTACCACACCCACCGCTGCACGAAAGTGCCCCGGCCGAAGAAGTCGCCGCGGGTGCCGACCTCGGCCTGGGCCCGCCGTGACGGCCGGCCGCCCCGCCCCGGCTCCGATCGGAGGGGCTCGGCACCGCGGCCCGCAAGGGCACGCACGGCGGCAGGCCCGCCGGTCATCACCGATCACATGCTCCACAGCGTGCTGCGGCGCCGCGCGGGCGGCGAGTCCGTCGTGCAGATCGCGCCCGACCCGACCCGATCATCCTCACCGGCAAGCGCACGTTCGAGGCGCCCGGGCTGTCCGGTCGTCGGTGCCGTCCGAACCGTTCGGGCCGTGACCGAAGTGCGCAACCCTGCGTTTACTCGCCCTCGGCCGCCTTACGGAAGAAGCTTCCCGTGATCTTGGCTGCGGTTCGCGACGGGAGCACACGACTGAACACGAAAGCCTGGAACATGTAGGCCCGGCCGTCGACGACCGCGGGAGCGCGGCCGCGTAGGGCTGCCATCAACGGTATCGGCGACCTGCTCCGGACGGCGCTTGCCGCGAGCGGAACCGGGATTCATCGGGGTCTCGACCGCACCCGGGCTGACCGCCACCACCCGGACGCCCGTGCCGCGGGTCTCGTGCCAGAGAGCACGGGGGCGACCGGGATTCCGGCACCGGGACAACATGCCGATTCTTTATTCCCCGCTCTTTCATGACGGCGACATTTTCTGCCTCGACGTGCGAGGACACAGGGAACCAGCCCTTTGGACCCCACGGGTCGCGCTGCGAGGTTTGAAGCAGGAAGTGGCACCTGATGAGCGACGTAACTGTCTCTGCTGAGGCGGTTGAAGAGGTCCGGCCACCGAACCGCCACCTGCGCGATGCTTCGGTTTCGTGCGGCAGTCGACTGGTAGGTGGGCCCAGGCCCGCACGTCCGCTCAGGCAGTCGTGACAGCGGCTTCGATGCTGCGGTGGCGGGCGGCGCCGTGCGCGAAATCGGGTACGCCTGACGTGCCCTCGCGCAGGTCGTCCAGGAACTGACGGTAGGCATGAGCCACCGCGTAGGCAGGCGCATCGGCTCGGGACTCCAGTTGCGGGACGCGAACGTACGATTCCGGCACCGTCAGGGGAGCGAGTCCGGTGGACGTTCCGCGGCCGCCTTCCAGGGTGACCGGGCTGAGCTGAAGATGGCCGACGGGGGCGGTGAGGACGAGGTCGCCCTCGGTGCCGTTGATCTCCCAGCGGAAGTTGGTGCCCCGGGACATGCCTCCGCGGTAGTGGAAGGTGGCTACCGCGCCGCCCGGCAGCCGTCCCGAGGCCACCACCTGGTCCGCGGCGGTCATGGGCACGGGCTGCCCGCTCGCGGTGTCCACGGCCGACGTACGCCGCGACGCCAGTTGGATCCGCAGTTCCTCGGGCTCTCCCAGGACGGACGCGAGTCCGTCGAGGGTGTGACTGAAGGGAATGGTCAGCAGTGTCGCGCCGTTGGCGGCGTCGAGCACATAGTGATCACCGGGGCCGACGGTGGCTCCCCAGGCACCGCCGGAGCCGAAGACCGTCGTGGACAGCACCTCTCCCACGTAGCCGTCGGCCACGAGATCCCGTGCGTAGGCGAGAGCCGGATGCGACCGCGCCTGGAGTCCCACGACGGTCGGCACAGCGCGGCTGCGCGCTCGCTGCGCCATGTCCTCGGCCTCCGCGAGCCCGTTGCCCAGCGGCCACTCGCACAGCACGCTCTTGCCGGCGCTCAGGGCCGTCTCCACCAGTTCCCGGTGGTGCGGCACCTTCACGGCCACGACCACGAGGTCCACCTCGTCGCAGGCAGCCAGTTCGGCCGCCGTTCCGAAGGTGCGGGATACGCCGTGCTTCTGTCCGGAGCGCTCCGCTGACTGTTTCGAACTCGCGCTCAGGGCCCGCAGCTCGTAGCCCGGGACGGCGCGCAGCGCCGGCAGGTGAGAGCGCTCGGCCCAGCTCCCGTGCGCCCCGAGTCCGATGATCCCTACTCCGATCGGCTTCTCGGACCCGGCCAGCCCGGCGAGCAGTGACTCAGTTGTGTTCATGATTCGCAGCCTGTTCTTTGTGTAGATGGCACCGACGTCACTCGCTGTGGCCATGGACCAGATGAGGACGTGACCAATCACGGGGGCCCGCGGGAGGCAGGGTCACGTGTCGAGCAGGCGCCGGCGCAGGGGGTTCACGCCCGGTGGGCGTCGCGGGCCGTTCGGATGGTGGCGATGGCGTCAGCCTCGTCAGCGGGGGCCGTGTGGTCGGACATGCCGGCGCAGCGCAGTGCGAGAGGGGCGACCTGCGGGCCGCCGGTTCCAAGGGGTCGGGTGTGCATGGATCCTTCTGTGGGGCGAGACAGGCAGGCGCGGCCGACGGGGCCGCCGAAAGCGCAGCCACCTGCTAGCGTTGATATTTCAACACTAAAAAGGTGCGTTGATATGTCAACGCCAGGTGGCGGAGCTACCGCGCCGGACGAGCCCGTGAGCGACGCCGCTCCGGAGCCCGTCGACCTCTGGTCCGCCTTCAAGCGCGCACACGAGGTCGTCCGAGCCCGCGTGATCGCGGACACCGCCGAAGCAGCGGGGCTGTCCGAGCCGGACCTGACGATCCTCGTCAACCTCAGCAAGGCGGGAGGCGCCCTGCGCCAGAGCAAGCTCGCCGCGTCGCTCGGCTGGGACCGCACACGCATCTCCCACCAGCTCACCCGCATGGACAAGCGCGGACTCGTCACCCGCGAACGCACCAGCGGTGTCACCATCACTCTCACCGACACCGGACGCCAGGCCATCACCGCCGTGCACCCCGGCCTGGACGCCGCGGTACGCCGTCACTTCACCGACAAGCTCTCCGAGCAGGAGATCGAAACACTGAACTCCGTGCTCCGCCGGCTGTAGGCACCGGAACACGAAGCCGACAAGCCAGGGGCGCCCCCGCAGCCGGCTGCGGAAGATGACCTTGCGGACCGCCGGGGTGAGGTTGTCGTAGCGGATCTGCCGGGCCGGAACCCCCCTCATATGCGGGTCTCGTTGTCAAGCCGTCTCGGTTCGAGGGAGAGTTCGCCCGGTGAGCTCCGAGTCGCACAGCAGCCTGCACCATGTGGACGACATCACACGCGATGACGTCCTTGCACTGGAGGCGTTCGTCTACTCCCAGCTCCGGCCACCCATGCGCCACCGGCCCCCTGGCCGGCTCCCGCTCCAGCACTGCGAACATTTCCTCACTCAGCCTGCGACCGGACGCCGGCCCCTTCGATTCCAAGGCTGACAGGCCACCGCGCCCCCATGTCACGCGCCGACGCTGCACCGAACACACGCTGACACGTAACTGCCCCGCAACCTCGGCATTGTCGTGTCCCAGGGCGAACAACCCGGCTGCCTGCATGCGGATGTGCTCACGAAACACACGACGTTCCGAAGTCAGCCCGCCCCCTTGCGGCTACCTCACGCAACCGGCCTACCGCGACAACCACCGCCTGTCAGCCACGACATCACACCAACAAAATCAGTAGCTCCTTGACCACACAGCCGAGTGTGTCAGTCTGGCGGCTGGTACGACGCAGGTGGCGCTCCACGACACCGGGAACCTGCTCGCGGAACGTCTGCCGCGGGCAGCCGGGCACGGCAGACCATGCGCCGGACCCGCACTGACGCCACGGTCTGCCGTCCGTCCACCGGCACGTCCGCGACCATCCGCCCGTGGAAGCCATGCACCCGTCCCGTCGGCCGCCCCCTCCCCCTGGGACCCCACCCCCCGCACCACGAGGATGACCGAGACGAGGCGGCGGCACGACCTCTCAGGCGGACACGCGGGGCACCAGGTGCATCTTGAGCACTTCGGTGCGCGGGCCGGCGCCGCTGATCATCTCAAGCGCCAACTGGGCGGCGATCTGCCCCTCCTCGACGAGGGGTTGCGCGATCGTGGTCAGGGGCGGGGATGCGCTCGCGGCGATGGCGTGGTCGTCGAAGCCGACTACGACGACGTCCTCGGGCACGCGCCGTCCCGCGGCGTGGAGGGCGGCGAGTGCCCCGAGGGCGATGCGGTCCGACCCGGCGAGGATCGCGTCGACGTCGGGGTGTGACTCCAGCAGGCGGGCCGTCGCTGTGAGCCCGCCCGCGGTGTCCCAGCGGGTGTGCACGATGCGTGCTGTGTCCAGCCGGGACCCTAGCACCTCCTCATACCCTCGCCGCCGGTCGCCGGTCGCCGGGTTGTCCGCGGGTCCCAGGACGGCAGCCACCCGCCGGCGGCCAGCCGCGACCACCCGCTCTGCGGCGAGGCGGGCCCCGCGCACGTCGTCGGAGTAGACCGTTGAGAAGATCCCCTCGTACGGCGAGTCGACGAGCTGCCCGCACAGGACCACGGGCAGCCCGGTGCCCGCCAAGGAGCCCAGCAGGTTACTGCCCCGGTAGGGCGTGAGGTGGATGACCGCATCGACCGACCGGCGGCCGAAGCTCCGCAGCGCCAGGGCGCGCTCCGACTCACTGGACGCCTGGACGATGACCAGCAGGAAGCCGCTGCCCGTCAGTCCTTCTGCGATACCGCGCAGCATCCTGCCGTAGGTCGGGTCGTCGAAGAGTTCGTCCAGCGGTTCGGTGATCAGGACGCCGACCGTCTCCGCGCGCCCGGTGGCGAGGGCACGGCCGCGCGCGTTCATCACGAAGCCGGTCCGCGTGATCGCCTCCTGCACGGTGCGCTTCGTCTCGGCCGTGACGAGGTCCGAGTCGTTGATCGCGCGCGAGACGGTCGCGCGGGACACGCCCGCTTCGCGAGCGACGTCGGTGATCGTCACGGCGCGCGGGGCGCCGCGCCTGCCTTGTGGCATCGGTGACCTTTCCGCACGGGCGGGGACGCCCGTGTCCCAGGACGGACTGAGCTGTACGGAGATCAGTATCGCGCAGGCGGCCTGACGCGAGGTCGCCGTCGCACGGGACGGTGCGGGAGCACCGTCACGTCTCCACGACGTTGCTCCCATCAATGAAACCGGTTACATTCTGGAGCATGCCTCTCCAATTCGCGGATTCATCGACCGTCGGCGCCTCCGGCGCACATGACTGGGAGAACCCCGCCCTCACCGGACGTCACCGGTTGCCCGCGCGGGCCTACTTCTTCGGCTACGACTCGGCCGAGGTTGCCGGGACCATGGACCGTCGGCTCTCGCGCGGGTTCGTCGATCTCACCGGCGAGTGGCGGTTCCGGCTCTTCGACCATCCCGCGCGCGTCCCCGCGGAGGCGCTGGTGTCCCCTGCCGGCGGATGGGACGTCGTCCGCGTGCCGCACCTGTGGCAGGTCGACGGGTACGGACAGCTGCAGTACACCGACGAGGGCTACCCGTTCCCGGTCGACCCGCCACGCGTGCCCGCCGACACTCCGACCGGTGTGTACCAGCGCACCGTCGTCCTGCCCGAGGCCCCGCCCGGTGAACGTATCGTGCTGCGGTTCGACGGGGTCGAGAGCTACGCCGAGGTGTACTGGGACGGCGCCTACGCAGGGATGACCAAAGGGTCCCGTCTCAGTGCCGAGTTCGACGTCACGGACGTGGCCCAT
Organism: Streptomyces sp. NPDC001270; assembly: GCF_042896695.1. Classification (NCBI taxonomy): domain Bacteria; kingdom Bacillati; phylum Actinomycetota; class Actinomycetes; order Kitasatosporales; family Streptomycetaceae; genus Streptomyces; species Streptomyces sp. NPDC001270. The sequence continues at coordinate 6,402 of NZ_JBIAXM010000034.1, forward strand.
GCCGGTGCGAACCATCTGGTCGTCAAGGTGCTGCAGTACTCGGACGGCACCTACCTCGAGGACCAGGACATGTGGTGGGCATCCGGGATCTTCCGCGACTGCTATCTGCTGACCCGGCCCAAGGTGCACCTCGCCGACTTCCGGGTCCGTACGCACCGCCTCGCCGGCGACCGCGCCGAGGTCACCCTGTCCGTGAGCGCCGTCGGACAGGCTGACATCACCTGGGAGGTGTACGACGGCGCGTCCCTCCTCGCGGAGCGGGCGGTCACGCCGGGCACCGACGCCACGGTGGTCGTCGAGGGTGTGCGCTTTTGGAACCCCGAGGATCCGTATCTGTACGACATGCGTCTCGTAGTGCGCGGCCCTGACGGGACCGTCGAGCACGTGCCCCACCGCCTCGGCCTGGCCGAGGTGACGATCGTGGACGGCCGCCTCCTGCTCAACGGCACGCCGTTCATGATGCATGGCGTCAACCGGCACGACCACGACGACCGCCGCGGACGCGCCGTGGGCATGGCTCGTGTCGAGCGCGACCTGCACCTGATGAAACAGCACAACATCAACGCCGTGCGCACCGCGCACTATCCGAACGACCCGCGCTTCTACGAGCTGTGCGACCGGATCGGCCTGCTCGTCGTTGCCGAGACGGACCTGGAGACGCACGGATTCACGAACGTCGGCGATCTGTCCCGGCTCACGGACGACGAGGCGTGGCAGACGGCGTACGTCGACCGGATCGAGCGGCATGTGCTGGCTCAGCGCAACCACGCGTCGATCGTCATGTGGTCCCTCGGTAACGAGTCGGGGTACGGGCGCAACATCCCCGCCATGTACCGCCGCTGCACCGAACTCGATCCCTCCCGCCCGGTGCACTACGAGGAGGACCGGGACGCCGAGGTCGTCGACGTCATCTCCACGATGTACTCCCGTGTCTCGCAGATGAACGACCTGGGCGAGCACCCCCACCCCAAGCCGCGCATCATCTGCGAGTACGGGCACGCGATGGGCAACGGGCCCGGCGGCCTCGCGGAGTACCAGCAGGTGTTCGAGGCATGGGACAGCATCCAGGGGCACTTCGTGTGGGAGTGGTGCGACCACGGCCTCGTCGCGACCACGGAGGACGGCCGCGAGTACCACTCCTACGGTGGCGACCACGGCGATGTCCCGAACAACGGCAGCTTCTGCATCGACGGCCTGGTCTTCCCGTGGCAGGAGCCGAGCCCCGGCCTCCTCGAGTACAAGCAGGTCATCTGCCCGGTACGCGTCGACTACGCAGACGGCGTGTGCACCGTGACGAACCGGCGGTGGTTCACCGACCTCGGCGACGTCGTCGTCGTCCTCGAAACGCTGCACGACGGACGAGTCGCCGCCTCCCGCACACTCACCCCAGGCCCCGTGCCGCCCGGCAGGTCGTGGAACGAGACTGTGCACCTGGACGTCGCGGCGCACGGAGAGACGCACCTGACCGCCCGCGTCCTGTCCACCGCCGCGCACGAGTGGGCGGCGCCGGTGCACGAGCTCGGCCGGTTCCAGGTCGCGGTCGCCGACCGTCCGCGCCGGCCCGTGAGCACCGCACCCCGCGGGGCCGTCACCGCCCAGACCGAGGGCACCTCGCTCGTCGTCACGACCCCGGCGTCCGACCGGTTCACCGTCGACCTGCTCACCGGGGACCTGTCGTGGCGCAGCCGCGAGCGCGAGCTGCTCGAGGCGCCGCCCCGGGTCGGATTCTGGAAGCCCCGCGTGGACAACCACCGGCAGGAGGACGAGGAACTCTGGGCGCCGCGGTACCTGTCGCTCATGCAGACCTCGACGCGACACGTGTCATGGCGGGAGCAGGACGGTACCGTCGTCGTGAAGGTCTGTGCCCGCGTCGCGCCACCCGCCCTCGACATAGGCATGACGGTCGAGCTCACCTGGACCCTCACCACCGACGGCGTGCGTCTCGCCGTCACCGGCGAGCCTGTCGGCGGCTACCGCGACATCGTGCCCCGGGCCGGGCTGTCCTTCGCGGTGCCGGGCGAGTTGCGTTCCGTCGACTGGTACGGGCTGGGGCCGGGCGAGAACTACCCGGACTCCCGCTCGGCCGCCACGGTCGGCTGCTGGCACAGCACGGTCGACGAGATGTTCACGCCGTACGTCGTGCCCCAGGACTGCGCCAACCGCGGGGACGTGCGCTGGGTGGCCCTGACCGACCCGCACGGCGACGGCCTCGCCGTGCGCGCGGCGGGCTCGGGCCCCTTCGCGTTCTCGGCCTGGCCCTGCTCCGCGGAGGCGATCGACGCCGCGCGGCACCGCACCGACCTCGTGCCGGAGGACCGCGTGACGGTCAACGTCAACCACCGCGTGCTCGGCCTCGGGTCGAACTCGTGGGGCAGCGAGGTGCTGGACACCTACCGGGTCCGCTTCGAGCCGTTCCACTTCGAACTCGACCTGCGGTCTGTGTCCGCGGCCGCACCCCACCACACCGAAGGGACCGGATCGTGAGGATCTTTCGCGACCACGCCCACCTTGAGGAGGTCCTCGGCGGCGCGACCAAGTGGGACCGGACGCTCCAGGCGCTTCGCGCCGACGGACGGCTCCCAGGCGTCATGTACAGCGTCGGCGACTCGCTCACGGCCATGCGGGCCCGTACCGTCGCGCTCGCCACGGACGGCCTCCTCGCACGACGGCGCTACCAGTGCGTGCTGTCCCCCGTGGACGGGGACGCCGAGGTCGATGTCGCTCCCGTAGCCACGCTCGACGCGGCCGACACCTACAGCGACCTCACCGACCGCCAGCACCTGCGCGGCGACGGCGAGCGCCACACGGTCCCCCGCGGGGCTGTCCTCGTGGCCGACCCGGACGAAGCGGTCCGCATCCTGCCCATTCCCGACACGACGGTGGTCGTCGCCTACGTGACCGTCGAGGGTGCCACGTTCCACAACAAGTAGCCGAATCCCCCGCCCCACAGTAACGGAGCATTCAATGACGAATCGCCGGTCGATCGGTGCGGTGATCCTGTTCAGCATGGTCATCGCGGCGGTCTTCAATTTCCGTAACGTAGTCAACAACTACGTGTTGATAGGAACGCTCGCCGCCCCGATCTTTCTGCTCGCCACCATCCTCTACTTCGTACCGTTCACCCTCGTGATCGCCGAGATGGTGAGCCTCAACCGCCGCTCGGAGTCCGGCGTCTACCAGTGGGTGAAGTCGTCTCTCGGCGGCCGGTGGGCGTTCTTCACGGCATTCTGCTACTGGTTCGTGAACCTCTTCTACTTCATCTCACTGCTGCCGATAGTCCTGGTGTATGCGGGCTACATGATCCTGGGCACTGAGTGGGCCATCCAGCCCTGGCTCATCGCCGTGCTGTCCGCGGTCATCTTCCTCGCCGCCACGTGGGTCTCGACGAAGGGCGCCCGCTGGATCGGTGGCGTCACGTCGTTCGGGTCCACCCTCATGCTGGTCATGGCGCTGCTGTTCATCGTCGCAGGGGTCGGCGCGCTCCTCGGCGGCATCACGCCGGCCAATGACCTCTCTCCTGCCGGAATGCGCCTCGACCCGGGTGCCGGCATTACCGCGTGGGCGTTCCTGGGCACCCTGGCGTGGATCATCCAGGGCGTCGGCGGCGCCGAGTCGATCGGCGTATACCTGAACGATCTCAAGGGCGGTGTGCGGGCCTTCGTACGCACGATCATCGTGTCCGGGATCGCGATCGGCCTGCTCTACTCGCTCGGCACCTGGCTCATGGGCGTCTTCGTGAAGAACGACAGTGTGTCGCTCAGCAACGGAATCTTCGTGACCATGCAGGCGGCCGCAGGGCACTTCGGCCTGCCGAGCGGCGTGGTCGTGCGGAGCGTCGGCCTCATCATGCTGATCGCGACTCTGGGCGGCCTGCTGATCTGGACCTCGGCACCAGTGAAGATCTTCTTCTCCGAGATCCCCGACGGCGTCTTCGGCAAGCGCGTCGTGGCGCTCAACGACCAGGGCGTGCCCGTCGTCGGGGCCTGGATCCAGTTCGCGATCGTCGTGCCGCTGCTGCTCGTCCCGACCCTGGGCGCGGGCAGCTCGATCGACGACCTGCTGCGGATCGTCACCAACATGACGGCTGCCACGGCCCTGCTCCCGCCGGCGCTCATCCTCGTGGCCTACCTGGTACTGCGGGCCCGGTTCGACAGCGCCGTGCGCGAGTTCCGGTTCGGCTCCCGTACCACGGGCCTCGCGATGTCCGTGTTCCTCCTGGCCGTCTTCGCGGTCGCCTTCGTGGCATCGACGTTCCCCGAGGGGCAGGCCCTGTGGCTCACGCTGGCATACAACGTCGGCGGCGTTGTCATCTTCCTCGGCGCCGCGCTGCTGTGGTACGAGCGCTACCTGCGCCGACTCCGCGCGGCCTCCCCGGAGGAGGCCGCGGCCGAACTCGCGCCGACAGCCCCGCTGCACTCGGACGAGAACGCCGAGGCGCTGCGCGCGGAGGATCCAGTCACCTCGGCGTAGCGTGGCGATCGCCTCGCACCGGCAGGCCCGCACCTCTCTGCCATCCGCCGACGAGCGCCACCCATACCCCACCGGAGCCGGTACGGGTGGCACGGATGCGGCATGAAGTACGCCGCTCGGGCACGCCGCGCATCATCGGCAGCACCGGCTGCGATCGGTCCGGCGCCTCTCATCGGCGCACAACGCCGCTGCTCACTCCGACGGGTTGTGATCCAGCCCGACAACGTCGACGACGGCATGCGGAGTGATATTCGCGGGCCAGAATCGACGCGCCCCGTTCTCGGCGAATCGCGGGAGACCACCAGTTCATGGCGGGAAGCCCTCTCCCGGCAGGAGCGAGCCCCAGTGACCGAGCTGACCGGCTCAGCGGTCCGCACCTTGAACGCGGATCGTGACAGCCGGCTGGGAGCGCGGGGTCCGGGAGCGGCACCGACGGCGCTGATGGAACGGCGCGCCTGACAGTCATCGACGGGACAGCCGGCAAGTCCCGTCGCCCGGCGCCCGGCGGACCTGCGGACCTGCGGACCTGCGGACCTGCGGACCTGCGGACCTGCGGACCTGCGGACCTGCGACGGTACAGCCGGTGAAAGAGCCGGTACCGCGCTACACCGCGGTCGATGAACCCTGATCGGTCACCGGTGGCCGGCAGGCTTCCAGCCAGCGCGCCGAGCAGGCGAGGTGAGCGGCGGCGGCGGCTGCGGCTGCGGCCGGGTCACGTTGGGTGAGTGACTCGGCGATGGCCCGGTGGCCTGCGTCGCTCTCGCGTTTCATCGCTGGGCCTTCCGGAAGCAGGTACACCTGGTAGGCGCGCGAACGATGACTGAGGACCGCCAGCAGTGACTCGATGGAGGGGTTGCCCGCGATGCGGGCGATCTCAGAGTGGAACCGGTGATTGAGTTCGCTCCCCTCGTCCGGATCGTCCGTGGCCTCCAACGCCTCCATGATCGCGATGAGCGCCTTCAGCTCTTCGGGGGTGATCCTCGCCGCCGCCTGCGCCGCGGCGTGCGCCTCCAGGACGCGCCGGGCCTCGAACAGTTCCAGAACCCCGTCCAACGGCAGGAGTTCGACCGTCAGCGACAGGCTGCCGATCATCTCGGCGGGCCGCAGTTGCGAGACGAACGTGCCCGATCCGTGCCGGGACTCGACCACCCCGAGCGCGGCGAGCATGCGGACAGCCTCACGCAGTGAGCTGCGCGAGACGCCGAGTTCCTCACACAGCTCGCTCTCCGGCGGAAGGCGATCCCCGGCGCTGAGGCGGCCACTGGAGATCATGCGCCGTAGACCGTCGACCGCCCTGTCGACTGCGGACATACCGTCCTCCTTCATGGCCCGACGGCACCGCCGAGCCGTGTCCATCCTATCGGCCACCCCGGTTCATTGTCTGACCTCTTCGCGGCACATCTGAGAGTCATCAGACAACCTGCCCTAAGTATCCTTGTCTTCTCGCGAATCCCCTGCCATCATGCCGCAAGACATCAGATCTATTTCCATATGTGTCCGATGACATGTCTCCTGGAGCAACGTGAGCAAGACCGATCTCATCACCGCGCCCCGTCCGCTTCTCCTCGCGGACGGCAGACCCGCGGCGGCCGCCTGGTCTCTGGACCCGCGGATCAGACACCTCAACCACGGGTCTTTCGGTGCCGTCCCGATCGCGGCCCAGAACATGCAGGACGAACTGCGCAGGGAGATGGACAGCAATCCCGGCGTATGGTTCCCGCACCTCGCCGCACGGATCGCCGAGGCCCGCAGCGCGATCGCCGGGTTCCTGCGGGTCGCGGCGACGGACCTGGCCCTCGTGCCGAACGCGAGCGGCGGCGCGAGTGTCGTCTACAGCAGCGTGCCCACCCGGCCCGGCGGAGAGATCCTGGTCACCGATCATGGCTACGGTGCCGTGAGCATGGGCGCCGAGCGGCTCGCCCGCCGCTGGGGCGGCAGCGTACGGTCGGTGCATGTGCCGCTGAATGCCGGCGAGGACGATGCCTACGAAGCCGTGATGAGCCAGGCAGGCGATCTGACCGGGCTGATCGTGGTGGACCACATCACCTCCGCCACGGCCCGCCGCATGCCGGTGGAGCGGATCGGGGCCGAGGCTCGGCGCCGCGGCATCCCGCTCCTGGTCGACGGGGCGCACGTACCCGGTCTGCTGGAAGATCCGCTGCACGGCCTGGACTGCGACTTCTGGATCGGCAACATCCACAAGTTCGGCTGTGCTCCGCGCGGATCCTCGGTGCTGGTGGCCCGCTCGCCCCTGCGCGACGAGCTCTACCCGCTGATCGACTCCTGGGGCGCCGAGGAGCCGTTCCCCGACCGGTTCGACAGCCAGGGCACCCTGGACGCCACCAGCTACCTCGCGACGCCCGCGGCGCTCGACTTCATCGAGGACACCTGGGGCTGGCGGACCGCGCGGAGCTACATCCGTGATCTCGCCGACTACGCGCAGCACGTCGTCGGCAACGCGCTCGCTGAACTGACCGGCCAGGACGAGCCGGTGGACGTCGGCATGCCAGTTGATGCGCTGCGGCTGATCCGGCTGCCGGACGGGCTCGCCACCACCCGTCTGGAGGCCGACGGGCTACGCGACCGGGTCGCCCGTGAGCTGGGCGTCGCCGCGGCGTTCACCAGCTTCGACGGCGTCGGCTACCTCCGGCTGTCCACGCACGTGTACAACACCGCCGCCGATTACGAGTACTTCGCCGAGCGGTGCGTCCCCGTGCTGGGCGAGTGGTCCCGTCCGTGAATCCGGCCCTCACGAACGGGTCGTGCAGTTCGGCGGCGCTGTAGAGGTACGACGTCAGGGACGCCGTGCGCGCCGATGTGCCCCGCACCAGCGTCCCGTCAGTACGCAGCCTGCGCCAACTGTCGAGGACGACGTCCCGCTGGACCACGTACGAGCCGTCCGGCAGGTCCACGGCCTTGGGACGTCCTATCCAGACCCAGCAAACCGAGGGCCCCGCCCCAGGCGCACATGAGAGGTTCACGTATCGCTCGTGCGGTGAACGGTGCCGTCACCAGCCGTACTGGCCACGAAGGCGCTGTCACCGCCGCCGTCCCGGCCGCACCACGGCCCCACAGCCACGGCACTGGACGGGCCGTACGCCGTGCCACCGGCAGCTCCTCGGCCGAACGGCACGCTGCCGCAGCAGGCGCATCGCGCGGCGCTTCGCCCTGTTGTCGCGCGTGCCCCACGGTCGGCTGCTTCCGCTTCATCACCCCGTCATGGTCGATCACGAGGAACCGGCGTCAGGGACGCCGTCGCCGCCGGTAGCCGACACATCCTGCGGTTGAGCCCTTTTCGCGGCCACGACGGCGCCGCTTTCCTGATCCGCCCTTTCCCGGCCGCCACCGGCACAGGCAGGGTTGGGGGGATCCGCACCCTGGTTGGGGGATCGGCGTACTCAGTGCCGGTCAAGCGGGCAGAGCAAGGGACTTCAGGGAAAGAAAGGGCGGGCGCGGCAGTGGCTGCCGCGCCCGCCCTCAGCGGATCGGACCTATCGGCCGGTTGCGGTGCGCTCCAGACGGAGCGTCAGGATCTGGAAGGGGCGCAGTTCCACGGTGACCCCGCCGTTCCCGTCGACGTCCGCCTGGGTCAGCGGTCGCTCCAGCAGGTCGGTGACGTGGGCGCCCGCGAGCGGGAAGCCCGTGCGCAGCGTGCCGGTGGCACGCCCGCCGCGCGACTCGTAGAGCCGCACCACCACGTCGCCCGACTCGTCGTCGGCGAGCTTCACGGCCTCGACGGTCACGCCCTCGCCGTCGACGGAGACGACCGGCTCCGGGGCGCCCGCCGCGTCCGCCACCCGCAGCGGCAGGTTGAGCGCGTAGCCCTCCGCGACCGCGTCCCCGATGCTCGCGCCGGGCAGCAGGGAGTACGTGAAGCGGTGTCGTCCCTGGTCCGCCCCCGGGTCGGGGACGCGCGGGGCACGCACCAGGCTGAGGCGGACCGTGGTGGTCGTACCGCCGTCCTCGCGGACCGTGCGGGAGACGTCGTGCCCGTACGTCGAGTCGTTGATGACCGCGACGCCGTAGCCAGGCTCGCCGATGTGCACCCAGCGGTGGCCGGAGACCTCGAAGCGGGCTGCCTCCCAACTGGTGTTGGTGTGGGTGGGCCGCTGGACGTGGCCGAACTGGATCTCCGCGGAGGAGTGCGGCGCCCGGATGTCCACCGGGAAGCCCGCCTTGAGGATCTTCTCCGCCTCGTGCCAGTCGATGTCGGTCTCGATGTCGATACGGGGGCTGCCGGCCCGGACGGTGATCGTCTGCGTGATGCGCGAGCCCTTGCCGAAGGCACGCTCGACACGGATCGCGGCGATGAGCGGGTCCTCCTCGACGACCGTGACGGACTCGGCGTCCAGGAGGTCCGTGTACCGGTTCTTGTAGTGCTTGTCGATGTCCCAGGCGTCCCAGTAGTTCGGGAGGTCGGTGTGCAGACGGAGCAGGTTGCCCTTGTCCGCGAGGACTTCGCGGTTCGCCCGCAGGTCGCGTACGGAGGACAGGGTCCCGTCCTCGGCGACCTCGACCCGCACCAGCCCGTTGTCGAGGACGCGTCCGTCGACCGTCACGGGCCGCGCGGGCCCGGCGGCCCCGACGGGTGCGCTGCCGCTCGCCGGGACCTCCACGTACGCCGGTGCGCCCTCGGCCGTACGGACCACCTCGGCGCGGTCGTACGGGCTCGTGTTGAAGACACGGGCCGCGCCACCGCCCAGCGCGGCGACGGCCTCGGCCGTCATCTCCTCCAGTTCCTGAGCGACACGCGCGTATTCGGCCTCCGCCTCGCGGTGCACCCAGGCGATCGACGATCCCGGCAGGATGTCGTGGAACTGGTGCAGCAGCACCGTCTTCCACAGCCGGTCCAGCTTCTCGTACGGGTAGGAGTAGCCCGGCGCGTGCAACGCTGCCGTCGTGGCCCACAACTCGGCCTCGCGGAGCTTGTGTTCGCTGCGCCGGTTGCCCTGCTTGGTGCGGGCCTGGGAGGTGTAGGTGGCACGGTGCAGTTCCAGGTAGAGCTCACCGAACCAGACCGGGGCGTCCGGGTACTCCTCGCGGGCCTTGGCGAAGAACGCGTCGGGGTGTTCGACCTCGACCTTCGCGGAGCCCTCCAGGTCCTTCAGGCGCCGGGCCCGCTCCATGACCTCGCGGGTGGGGCCGCCGCCGCCGTCACCCCAGCCGAAGGGAGCGAGCGAGCGCGTCGCACCGCCCTTCTCCTGGTAGTTGCGCACCGCACGGGACATCTCCTCGCCGCTGAAACGGGCGTTGTAGGTGTCGACCGGCGGGAAGTGGGTGAAGATCCGGGTGCCGTCGATGCCCTCCCACCAGAAGGTGTGGTGCGGGAACTTGTTGGTCTGGTTCCAGGAGATCTTCTGGGTGAGGAACCACTCGTTGCCGGCGAGCTTGGCGAGCTGCGGGTATGCCGCGTTGTAGCCGAAGGAGTCCGGCAGCCACACGCCCTTGGTCTCGATGCCGAAGTGCTCGATGAAGAACCGCTTGCCGTGGATGAGCTGGCGGGCGACGGCCTCACCGCCGGGCAGGTTGCCGTCGGCCTCGACCCACATGCCGCCGACCGGCGCCCACTGGCCCTTCTTCACCGACTCCTGGATGCGGGCCCACACCTGCGGGTAGTTGTCGCGCACCCACTCGTACTGCTGGGCCTGCGAGCAGGCGAAGACGAACTCCTCGTACTCGTCGGCCAGTGAGGTGACGTTCGAGAAGGTGCGGGAGGTCTTCCGCTTGGTCTCGCGGATCGGCCACAGCCAGGCCGAGTCGATGTGCGCGTGGCCGACACCGGAGACGGTGTGGGCACTGGCGTGCGCGGGCTTGGACAGCACCGGCGCGAGCGCGGCGCGGACGTGGGCCGCCGAGCCGGAGATGTCGTCCAGGTCGAGCAGGTCCATCGCCCGGTCCAGGGCGTGCATGATCTCGTGCCGGCGCGGGTCGTGCTCGGCGAGTTCCAGCATCAGTTCGTACAGCACCTCGATGTCGAGGTCCAGGTGCCAGACGTTTTCGTCCAGGACGGCGAGGTCGGCGCGCTTGAAGGTGTACAGGGGCTTGTCGCCGGCGGTGAGGACGTCACCCAGCGGGGTCGGGCCCGCGAAGTCGCCTGCGAGGATGTCCGGGTTGGAGGCGGCCTCGACGAGGTAGTGGATCTCCTCACCGCCCGCCGCGGGGTTGGCGATCGGCACGTACTGGTTGAGCGGGTTGACCGCCTTCAGCGGGGTGCCGTCGTGCAGGTGGACCAGGGCCTCGGCCTGGTTGCCCGGCCAGTCGCCCACGAAGCCGAGGTCGATGACCGTCTCGACGCGCTTGCCGGCCCACTCGGCGGGCACCTGTCCGCTCATCCGGAACCAGGTCGTGCCCCAGGGCGGTCCCCAGGGGGTGTCCATCGCGAACGGCTCGTACGGGGCCGCCGCGGCCTCGTCGAACGGGACCGGCTCGCCCGGGGCCTGCCATGCCTCGACCGCGAGGGGGGCGGTGGCCGCGTAGATCGCGGGCTTGATGCGCTGGTTGTGGAGACGCGCTACGCGCTCCTCGATCCGGCGGCGTTCGTCATGCATGAAATGTCTCCAGAGAGGGCCAGAAAGCGTCTACTTGAGGTAGGCCAGACCGGGGTGGACGGCGGTGTAGCCGTCGACCAGCCGGCGGGCCACGTTGACGGAGTCGACGAGCGGGTGCTGTGCGAACGCCTTCACGGCGGTCGTGCGCGAGCCCGACTCCGCCGCGGACATGACCTCCCGCTCGACCGCCTTCACCGCGCAGACCAGGCCGGTGGCGTGGCCGGGCAGCGGGGCGACGGTGACCGGGTGCGCACCGTTGGCGTCGACCAGGCAGGGGACCTCGATGACGGCCTCGGCATCCAGTACCGACAGGGTGCTGCGGTTGCGCACGTTGAGGATCAGGGTGGCGCGCTCGTCACGGGCGATGGCCCGCATCAGGGCCAGGGCCACCCTCTCGTAGCCGCCGGAGAGGTCGTCGGCGTCGCGTTCGCCCGCGCCCGCCGTCTCCCGGTTCTCCGCCATGTACGTCGCCTCGCGCTCGGCGCGGGTATGGTCCCAGGTCGCCAGGGCCTCGGCGTCCGGGCGCTTCATCTCCTCGTAGAAGTGCGCCTGCTGGTCGCGCAGGAAGGCGCCACGGGTCTTCTCCGCCTGCTGGTAGGAGCGAACGGTCTCCCGGTTGAAGTAGTAGTAGTGCAGGTACTCGTTCGGGATCGCACCGAGGGACTGCAGCCACTCGACGCCGAAGAGCTTGCCCTCCTCGAAGGAGCCGAGCAGGTCGCGGTCGGCGAGCAGGCGCGGCAGCTCGTCACGGCCGGCGACGCGCAGGCCGCGCACCCAGCCGAGGTGGTTGAGGCCGACGTAGTCGATCCACGCCTGCTGCGGGTCGGCGCCGAGTACGCGGGCGATACGGCGGCCCAGACCGACCGGGGAGTCACAGATGCCGATGACGCGGTCGCCGAGGTGGCGGGACATGGCCTCGGTGACCAGGCCGGCCGGGTTGGTGAAGTTGATGACCCAGGCGTCCGGGGCCAGGCGGGCCACCCGCCGCGCGATGTCGACCGCGACGGGCACGGTCCGCAGGCCGTAGGCGATGCCTCCCGCCCCGACCGTCTCCTGGCCCAGCACGCCCTCCGTCAGTGCCACCCGCTCGTCGTTCGCCCGGCCCTCCAGGCCACCGACCCGGATCGCGGAGAAGACGAAGTCGGTGCCGCGCAGGGCCTCGTCGAGGTCGGTGGTGGCGATCACCTCGGGCGCGTCGGGCACGCCCGCCGCCTGCTCGGCCAGCACCCGGGTCACGGCCGACAGCCGCCCGGCGTCCAGGTCGTGCAGCACGACACGGGTGACCCTGCCCTCCCCGTGGTCCGTCAGGAGCGCCCCGTACACGAGCGGCACCCGGAACCCGCCACCGCCCAGAATCGTCAGCTTCACGTCTGTACCTTTCCTGCCACGATCACCTCGACGTCCGCCTCCTCCAGCGAGGAGCGCGTCGCCGCGTTCACCGGTGCGTCCGTCACCACCACGTCCAGTTCCCCGGGATCACAGACCTTCGCCATCCCGGTACCCGGAAACTTCGCCGAGTCGGCGAGCAGAGCGACCTTGTCACCGGTCTTGATCATGGCCCGCTTCACCGGCACCTCGACGACCGTCGTGTCCATCACCTGTCCGCCCGGCCGCACCCCGCTGGTGCCGAGGAAAAGCCAGTCGGCGTGCAGCTGGCGCAGGTTGTCCTCGGTGAGGAATCCGACCAGGGAGCGGTACTCACGGCGGACCATGCCGCCGAGCAGGACCAGCTCGATGCTCTCGTCGTCGGCCAGCTCCTCGTAGACCACCAGGTTGCTGGTGATCACGGTGAGCCGGCGGCCGTGCAGCTGCCGGGCCAGCCGGTAGGCGGTGGTGCCGATGTCCAGCAGCACCGACTGACCATCTTTGATCAGTTCCGCGGCGCGCACGGCTATGGCGTCCTTCTCGGGGACGCGCATCTCGGCGACCTCGGCGAAGGGCTGGTCGCCCTCGTCGACGACAGCGCCGCCGTGCACCCGCGTGAGCAAGCCGTCCTCCTCCAGCTTGACCAGGTCACGCCGGATGGTGGCAGGGCTCACACCGAGTTGTTCGGAGAGATCGGTCACGGCCGCGGGGCCGCCGGAGCGCAGGGCTCGCAGGATGAGTTGGTGTCTACGTTCGGCCAGCACGTGCTGAACACTACTCGTCATCTTCAATCATTTCTACGCTCACTTCTGCTCGGGCATTGACCAATCTCGGCCGAGTAGCGCACCATTCCGGTCACCGAAATGAAAAGTTTTGACGAGAGGACGTTCACGTGGACGACGACCGGCCCGATGTGCTGCTGACCGGGCTGCTCTTCTACGACCTCGTCCTCACGGGGCTGGGCAAGCCTCCGACGCCCGGCGAGGAGATCTGGACGGCCGGGATGGGCAGCAGCCCCGGCGGCATCGCCAACCTGGCGGTGGCCGCTTCCCGGTTCGGACTCAGAACCTCCCTGGCCACGGTCTTCGGGGACGACTTCTACGGAACGTACTGCCGGGACGTCCTCGCCGGCCAGGAAGGCGTCGACCTCTCGCTCTCCCGTACGGCGCACGGCTGGCACACCCCGGTCACCGTCTCGCTCGCGTACGGGCACGACCGGGCCCTTCTCACCCACGGCCAGGAGCCCCCGTACTCGCAGGACGCGCTGATCGGCGACCCGCCCGAGGCGCGCACCGCCCTCGTGCACATCGAGGCCGAGCCGCGCGCATGGCTCGCCAAGGCGGCCGCGAACGGCACGGAGATCTACGCCGACGTCGGCTGGGACCCCTCCCAGCAGTGGTCCTCGGACCTCCTGGACCAGCTCTCCCTGTGCCACGCCTTCCTCCCCAACGAGACCGAGGCGATGGCGTACACCCGAACCGACAGCGCGGGCGCGGCGCTCGGCAAGCTCTCGGAGCTGGTGCCGGTGGCCGTGGTCACCCGCGGCGGCGACGGCGCGATCGCCGTCGACCAGACGACCGGCGAGTACGCGGAGGTCCCGGCCCTCGACGTCGACGTCCTGGATGCGACCGGAGCCGGGGACGTCTTCGGTGCGAGCTTTGTCACAGCGTCGCTCGGCGGCTGGTCACTCTCGGAGCGGCTGCGGTTCGCGGTGCTCGCCGCCGGACTGTCCGTGCAGCACCACGCCGGAGCGCTGGCGGCCCCCGGCTGGTACGGCGTCGACCGCTGGTGGCGCTCACTGACCGACCCCGAGCTGAAGCGGGCGTACGCCTTCCTGGCGGAGCGGCTGCCGAAGGATCCGGGTCCTGCGATCACCCACGCCCCCGTCACACCTCCCGCAAGGCAGTACTGACCTTCGTACACATTCGTGCATTTTGCGTAGTTCTGAACAGATCCGAAAGGCGGTGGGAGCAGTGCAGCTCTCACGAAGAGGCATGCTGCGCGCAGGCCTGGCCGGTACGGCTGCCACGGCGCTCGGCGGCCTGGCGTCCGCCTGTGCCGTTCCGACCGGTTCCACCGGCCGGAACATGGTCCTGTGGTACTGGGACGGCGGCCTCGGCGACACGGTCGTCAAGAACGCCAAGACCCGCTACGACTCCACGGTGGACCTCCAGGCCATCAAGATCGGCGGCTACTACCGGTCGAAGCTGCTCACCACGCTGACAGGCCGGGCCCGCATACCCGACATCGCGGGCCTCAAGGGCGAGGACATGGCGTCCTACCTGCCCGACGCCGACCAGTTCATCGACCTGCGCACCCTCGGCGCGGAGAAGTACCGGAGCCAGTACCTGCCGTGGAAGTGGCAGCAGGGCATCGCCGACGACGGCACCATGGTCGGCTTTCCGATCGACTGCGGTCCGGTGGCGCACTACTACCAGTACGCCGTGTTCCAGCAGGCGGGCCTGCCGTACGAACCTGCGGACGTCTCCCGGGAGCTGAACACCTGGGAGAAGTTCTTCACAGCGGGCGAGCAGCTGAAGAAGCGGGTCCCGGGCACCTTTCTGCTCACCGACATCAACAGTGTCTTCGTGAACGTGGTGCAGCAGGGCAGCAAGCGGTACGTCGACAAGGACCGCAACTTCATCGGTGACCAGCAGCATGTCCGCGACGCCTGGGCGCTGGCCGTGGAGGCCAGGCAGCGCAAGATCGTCTCAAATCTCGTCAGCGGCACGCCGGACTGGTTGTCGGCCGTCGAGGACGGCAAGCTGCCGAGCAATCTGAACGCCTCCTGGGCGATGTACGACCTCAAGAGCGGTGTACCGAAGACCGAGGGCAAGTGGCGTGTGGCGCAGATGCCGGTGCGGCCCTCCAACATCGGCGGCTCGTTCCTGGCGATCACCAAGGCGTGCCGCGAGCCGGAGAAGGCGTTCGAGATCATCACCTGGATGCTCAACGCGGCCAACCAGGGCCAGGGTTACGCCGACGCGGGTCTCTTCCCCTCCACCCCCGCCTCGTACCAGCTGGGACAACTGCGAGAGTCGAACCCCTTCTTCGGCGGTCAGGTCACCACCGATGTCTTCGGACCCGCCGCGCAGAGGATCGCCGTCGCCTACAACAGCCCGTACGACGTGGCGCTCTCGCAGCCCATCCTCGACGAGATCAAGAACGTCGGCGTCCTCGGCAAGGACCCGAAGAAGGCATGGAGTGACGCCATGAGCAAGTGCCGGCGCATCGCTGATCACCTGGGGGTGAGCCGCTGATGGCCACTGCCTCCACGCTGGACGAGCCCCCGGCGGTCCTGGCGGACGCACCCGCCGTGCGGCCCAAGAAGGGCTTCCGCAAGTACTGGCACCTGTACGCCGCGATCTCCCCCTTCTACCTCCTCTTCCTCGCCTTCGGCCTGATCCCCGTCGGCTTCTCGCTCTACGTCTCCCTGCACCGCTGGGACGGCCTCGGGTCGATGGAGTGGGCGGGCCTGTCGCAGTACCAGTACCTGCTGGGCGACAGCGACTTCTGGCAGTCGGTCGGGAACACACTCCTCATCTGGGCCCTGGCCACCTTCCCCATGATCTTCCTGGCGATGGTGACGGCCGTGATGCTCAACTCGGCGGTCCGCTTCAAGAACGTCTACCGCTTCGCCTACTTCCTGCCGAGCGTCACCTCGGTCGTGGCCGTCGCGATCATCTTCGGCTCGGTGTTCTCCACCAACTTCGGTCTGGTCAACGCCCTGTTGCGGGCGGTGGGACTGGACCAGGTGGCATGGCTGAACACCCCGTGGGGCATCAAGGTCGCCATCGCGGCACTGATGACCTGGCAGTGGGTCGGCTACAACGCGCTGATCTTCCTCGCCGGTCTGCAGACCATCCCGGGCGAGGTGTACGAGGCGGCGCGGGTGGATGGCGCCGGGCCCGTGCAGACCTTCTTCCGGATCACGCTGCCGATGATGCGGCCGACGCTGCTGTTCGTGATGGTCGTCTCGACCGTCACCGGCCTGCAGAGCTTCTCCGAACCGCAGGTGCTGCTCCAGAACGCCTCCAACGAGTCGACGTTCTCGGGCGGTCCCGGCCACGGCGGCCGGACCATGGTCCTCTACTTCTTCCAGCAGACCTTCGACAACAACGACTTCGGCTACGGCGCCGCCGTGGCCTGGGGCATCTTCCTCGTCGTCATCCTCTTCTCGATCATCAACTGGCGCCTGGTGCAGCGCCGGGGCGAAGACTAGTGAGGCCGGTCACCATGGCATCCATCCAAGGCACACGGCAGCCGAAGGGCATCCGGGGCACCCGGAGCCGGGGCATCGCCCTGCATGCCGTCCTGATCGTCGGGCTCCTGCTGTCGGCCTTCCCGTTCTACTGGGCCGTGATCATGTCGACGCGCTCGTCGACGGAGATCTTCTCGTACCCGCCGAAGCTGCTTCCGGGTTCCCAGTTCCTGCAGAACGTGCGCCACCTCTTCGAGAACGTCGACTTCTTCGGCTCGATGTTCAACTCGCTGCTGGTGGCGACCTCCGTGACGTTCCTGGTCCTGCTGTTCGACTCGCTGGCGGCCTTCGTCTTCGCCAAGTTCGACTTCCCCGGTCGCAAGGTGCTGTTCGCCCTGCTCATGGTCATCTTCATGGTGCCGGGGCAGCTGGCGGCCATCCCGCAGTTCGTGATCATGGCGAAGATCGGCTGGATCGGCTCGATGACCTCGCTCATCGTCCCGGCCGCGGCCAACGCGTTCGGCATCTTCTGGATGCGCCAGTACATGCGGGGCGCCATCCACGACGAACTGCTCGACGCCTCGCGGATCGACGGTGCCGGATTCCTGCGCCAGTGGTGGTCCGTGGCCCTCCCGGTCGTCCGCCCCGGCCTCGCCTTCCTCGGCATCTTCACCTTCATGGGCCAGTGGAACGACTACGCCTGGCCCCTGATCGCCCTCACCAACCCGGACAACGTCACCCTCCAGGTCGCGCTGTCCCAGCTCAACGGCAGCCACGGCACCACCGACTACGGAATGGTCATGACCGGAGCCCTGCTCGCTCTCATCCCGCTGCTGATCGTGTTCGCGATCGGCGCCAAGCAGATCATCGGTGACCTGAGCAAGGGGGCCATCCGTTGATGAGCCGCGATCCCCTTTTCGCCCTCCGTCCCTGGGAGGCACCCGAGGTGACCTCCTGGGGGCGGCTGCCGATGTGCGCGGTCGACCGTCGTTCCGGAGCACTCTCGCTGGACGGCGAGTGGCGCTTCCAACTGCTGCCCTCCCCCGACTCCCCCGTCACCGGAGACTGGTCGTCCCAGCACGTCCCCGGCGCCTGGACCCTTCAGGGCACGGACGACCTGCCGCAGTACACCAACGTCCGTATGCCGTTTCCCGAGTTCCCGCCCGGATCTCCCGCGGCCAACCCGACCGGCGTCCACGAGCGTGAGGTGGATGTGCCCGGCGAGTGGGCCGGCCGCCGGATCGTGTTGCAGGTCGGCGCCGCCGAGAGCGTACTGCTCGTCCATGTCGACGGGCGGCCGGTCGGCGTCTCCAAGGACTCCCACCTCGCGGCCGAGTTCGATCTGTCCGGCGTCGTACGCCCCGGAGAGCGCGCCACCGTACGCCTGACCGTCGTGAAGTGGTCGGACGCCTCGCACATCGAGGACCAGGACCAGTGGTGGCACGGGGGCGTCACGCGCTCGGTCCTGCTGTACGCGACGGATCCGCTGCACCTCGCGGACGTGACCGTGCGGGCCCGGGTCGACGGCGAACTGCGCGTGGACTGCCGGGTGCGGGACGCGGGCGGCGCGCTGCCCGAGGGCTGGCACGTCACCGGCGAACTGGACGGTCGGCTCATCGCCCAGGACACGGAGTTCGACCGCGCCAACGCGGAGGACGAACGGGTCTCCGACTTCCTCGGCGAGGTCCGCCTGGCGGCGACCGTACCCGAGGTGCGGGTGTGGACCGCCGAGACCCCCGAGTTGTACGACCTGACCGTGCGGCTGCACCGGGCCGACGGCTCGGTCGCCGACACCTCCCACCACCGGATCGGCTTCCGCGAGGTGGAGATCCGCGGCCGGGACCTCCTGCTCAACGGCGAACGGATCTACATACGCGGCGTCAACCGCCATGACTTCCATCCGCTGACCGGACGTACGGTGACGCATGAGGAGATGCGCGCGGATCTGGTGACGCTGAAGCGGTTCGGCTTCAACGCGATCCGCACCTCCCACTACCCGAACGACCCGTCCCTGTACGACCTCGCCGACGAGCTGGGCTTCTACGTCGTGGACGAGGCGGACATCGAGTCGCACGACCACGCCCACGAGATCGCCGACGACCCCCGGTACCTGAACGCCTTCGTGGACCGCGTCTCGCGCATGGTGCTGCGCGACAAGAACCATCCGTCGGTGATCATCTGGTCGTTGGGCAACGAGTCCGACTACGGCGCCAACCACGACGCGGCGGCGGGCTGGCTGCGCCGCCACGATCCGACGCGGCCGGTGCAGTACGAGGGCGCGGCCAAGCTCGGCTGGGGTGACCCCACGCTCGCCTCGGACATCGCCTGCCCCATGTACGCGCCGATCGAGGACTGCGTCGCGCACGCCCTGTCCGGCGAGCAGACCAAGCCGCTGATCCAGTGCGAGTACTCGCACGCCATGGGCAACAGCAACGGCACGCTCGCCGACCACTGGGCCACCATCGAGTCCACCCCGGGCCTGCAAGGCGGCTTCATCTGGGAGTTCTGGGATCACGGCATCCTCCAACGCGTGAGCGACGGAAAACCGGCCGGACGGGGTGGTGCCGGACTGTACGAGAACGGTGCCACCGCGCCCGGCCACCGCTGGGCGTACGGCGGCGACTTCGGGGACGAGCCGAACGACGGCGTGTTCTGCGCGGACGGGATGGTGTTCCCGGACCGCACGCCCAAGCCCGCGATGTACGAGCATCGGGAGATCGCGGCGCCCGTGCGCCTCCAGCACATCGAGCACGAGGGCATCGTCATCGGTAACCACCAGCACTTCCGTGACCTTGACTGGCTGGCCGCCGAGTGGGAACTGTCGCTCGCCGACGGCGGCACCCTGACGGCCCCGGCCGAGCTGCCCGACCTGCGTCCGGGCGGGACGGCGGCGGTGCCGCTGCCGTTCGAGCTGCCGGCGGACGGGGGCGAGGCATGGCTGACCCTGCGGGTGACGACCGCGCGGGACGAGCCGTGGGCGCCGCGCGGCACGGTGGTGTGCCTGCCTCAGGTGCGGCTGCGGACAGCGCCCGAGAGCGAGCCCGTCCCGGTCGCGGACCGCGGCGTCGAGGTCGACGAGGACGGGCTGCTCGTCCATCCCCTGCTCACGGCCGCGCCCATGCTGTCGCTGTGGCGGGCGCCCACGGACAACGACGAGCTGGGCGGCATGGGGCCGCGCTGGCGGGCCTGGGGGCTCGACGTGCTGGAGCGCAAGGTCGTCGAGGTGCGCAGATCGGGCGGGAGCGTGACCGTGCTCGCCGAGTACGCCACCGAGGTGGGCGTCGTCCGTCATATGCAGGTGTTCACACCGGGCGAGGACGGCATCCGCGTCGAGGAGTCGGCCGAGTTGCCGGACGCCCTGGGCGATGTGGCACGGGTCGGCTCCGTCTTCGAGACGGTCGCGGGACTCGACCTGATGGAGTGGTACGGGCCGGGCCCCTGGGAGTCGTATCCGGACCGCAGTACGGGGGCGCCCGTCGGCCACCACTCCGGGACCGTGGACGAGCTGTTCACCCCGTATCTGCGTCCGCAGGAGAGCGGCGGCCGGCACGGCGTACGGCACTTCACGCTGTCCGCTCCGGACGCCACCGGTCTCACGGTCCGGCTGGACGAGCCCCGGCAGGTGTCGGTGACCCGCTACCGCGCCGAGGACCTGACCCGCGCCCGGCACCACGACGAACTGGCGCCACGCGCGGGGTGCGTGGTGCACATCGACGCCGCTCACCGGGGTCTGGGCACCGCCTCGTGCGGCCCCGACACATCCGCGCCGTATCTCGTCCCGCCGGGTGTCCACCGCTGGAGCTGGACCCTGCGTGCCACTCAGCTCTCGGCGAACCTGAGAAACGGAGCCACGCTGCGCAGTTTTTCGCAGGTCTCCTCGATCTCCCGCTCGGGGCTGGACTGACCGGTGACCCCGGCGCCGGCCCGCAGCCACGCCTCGTTCCCCGCACCGATGAGGGTACGCAGTACGAGGGCGGCGTCCAGGGTGCCCCCGGTACTCCCCCGGAACACGGCGCCGCCGTACAGCCCCCGTGGTCCCTGCTCGTGGCGGACCAGGGCCTGGAGCGCGGCGCGTCTGGAGACGCCGGTGGCGGTGATCGCGGGGAAGAGGGAGGCGCAGGCGTCCCACGGTCCGGCGTCCGGCCGCAGTCGGCCCCTCACCCGTGTGGCGAGGTGCTGCACCGATCCGCGTGTCCTGACGGCCATGAACTCCTCGACCGCGACGGAGCCGGATCGGCACACGGCCGCCATCTCGTCCCAGCCGAGACGGACGGACACGGCGTGTTCATGTATCTCCTTGGGGTCACTGAGCAGTTCCGCGCGCAGGCGCTCGTTCTTGGCCGGGTCGGCGCCGAGCGCGCGGGTGCCCGCGAGCGGCTGGGTGCTGACGCGTCCGTCCTCCCCGACCTCCAGAACGGTCTCGGGGCTGAACCCGGCCGCCCGGTAACCGCCGAGATCCATGAGGCAGGAGCGTGCCGGTGTGTTGGGCCGGCGGCCCGCGAGGTAAGTGGCGGGGAAGTCCGGGCGGGGCTCGGCGGGCAGCGGGACCTTCCTGGAGACCACTGCCCTCTCCAGGAGCCCCGCATGAATGTCCGCGACCGTCCGGGACACGGTACGGCCGTAGGCGGCGGTGCCGGCGGCGATGACGCCCTCGGTGCTCTCCGGCGTTGTTTCGCCGTGAGCGGTCCGTCCTCGCGGGGACTCCGCGAGGAGGTCGGCGACCTTGCGTGCCCATGCTTCGTCCACCGCGCGGACCACCGTCCGGTCGACGGTGAGGGTCACGTCGACGGACGGGATCATCGCGTGCAGCAGGGGCTGGTCTTAGGCGGTTGCCGGGTCCGCGTGGAGGAGGTGGGCGAGTTCGAAGGCCGCCCAGCCGTAGAAGTGGCGTCCTTCGTCGCCGGCGTCGTGCAGGACGGACAGGGCGGTGGCGAACGTCGTCAGTGGTTTCCGGTCGGTGCGCGAAGTCCAGGTCCGTCCGGCGGACCGCGCGGTGCGGGCGCCGGCGTCGGCGGTGATGCTCACGGCCGACCCCGCCGCGAAGTGCCAGACGCCGCCCTCCCCCTCGTACACCATGTATTGGTCGGCGAGTCCCGCCTGTGCGAGGCGGGTGGCGGTCGCCGCCGGGTGGGGGCAGGACTCTCGGATGCTCGTGCGGGTGAGCGGGGGTACGGAACTCGCCCACGTCTGCCAGGTGCTCCGGACTCCGGTGGTCATCGTGCCCTGCCTTTCCTTTGCCGCTGTGTCCGGTCGATCGCTGGTGCCGGGTGTGGGGTCACGACGGCGTCGCCTCCAGTCGCCAGCCGTGGGCCTGGGCCCGCCGCTCCCAGAAGGCCGCGTACGTGCCGCCTGCCGCGACCAGTTCCTCGTGGGTGCCCCGTTCGCTGATCTCGCCGTCCTCCAGAACGAGGATCTGGTCGGCACTCGCGACGGTGCTCAGCCGGTGCGCGATGACCAGGAGGGTCTTTCGCTCCGCCAGCGTGCGCACGGCCTCGGCGAACAGCGCCTCGTTCTCCTGGTCGAGGGCAGCGGTGGCCTCGTCGAGGACGAGGATCGAGGCGTCCTTGAGCAGAGCGCGGGCGATGGACACGCGCTGGCGCTGTCCGCCGGACAGTCGCGCGCCGCCCTCCCCCACCTTCGTGGCCCAGCAGTCGGGCATCTCCTCGATCACGCGGTCGAGCCCGGACAGGGCCGCCGCCGTGTCCAGTTCGCCAGGGCTCGCGTCGGGGGCGGCGATCCGGACGTTCTCCTCGATGGTGCCGTCGAAGAGGTAGACGTCCTGGAACACGAGGGCGACGTGGGCTGCCAGGTCGTCGGGGGCGATCTCGCGGACGTCGGCGCCCCCGACGCGGACGGTGCCCTCGGTGGTGTCCCGGAAACGGGCCAGCAGGCCGGCGATCGTGGTCTTGCCCGCGCCGGAGGGCCCGACCAGGGCCGTCATGCTGCGCTCGGGCAGGCGGAAGGTCACGTCGTTCAGGACCGGCCGTGCCGCCGCTCCCTGCGCCGACCCGCTGTCGTAGCGGAAGCCGGCCCCACCCGCAGCCTGGCTGTCGATTCGGTCAGGAAGGGCACTCCACAGCGGCGACGCCTCAGGACGCGAACTGGTCGACCCTCTGCTGTCCCATCACCATCAGCCCCCTGATGCTCTCCCTGCTTCCCCAGCCGGCGTGCTTCGGTGCTGGGCGTCGCACATCTCTCGGACGAGTCCTGCCACATCACACGGCCGCAAACTCCAGGGCAACTGAGGCCAGTGGGCGGTGGATTGGACCCACCTGGCGGGTGTCACGGAGCGGGAGGCGGTGGGAGCTGGGTTGAAGTGTGGTCCCGGTAGTCCCTTGGCGTTATGCCATAGGCGTTGCGGAACACACGGCTGAAGTCCGCGGCTCGCGGAAAACCCCAGCGAGAGGCAATTACGTGGATGGGGGTGCTGCGTAATGTGGGGTCGGCCATGTCCCGGCGGGCGTTCGCCAGACGTTGCTCACGGATCCACGATGAGACG
Source organism: Streptomyces sp. NPDC001270 (assembly GCF_042896695.1). Lineage (NCBI taxonomy): Bacteria > Bacillati > Actinomycetota > Actinomycetes > Kitasatosporales > Streptomycetaceae > Streptomyces > Streptomyces sp. NPDC001270. Next base: position 29,485 of record NZ_JBIAXM010000034.1, read on the forward strand.
GTGACGCCCTCTCCCTGGAAGACACGGTGCAGGTAGCTGACGGAGATGTGGTGCGCGGCGGCAATGGCCGGCGGGGCTAGTTGGGGATCTTGCAGGTGCTGGCGGATGAATGCCTGGATCTGCAGGACCAGAGCGCGCCGGGCGCTGCGGGGCGCACTGCTGTCGTCCGCGTCGAGGTGATGGGCGAACAGCGCGGTCAGCAGTTCGAGGAGTACCGCCTCCAGCCGCGGACCGTCGGACGAGCGGTAGGAGCCGGTGTCCTGGGTCAGTTGCAGGAGGAATCCCGACAGCAGGGCCCCGACGCCTTCCCGGCCCGGTAACCGTTGAGTAAGGAGGCGGTCCATCCAAGGAGCGGGCAGCGGAAATCCGGCCTTGGGCACGTCGGCTCCGATCAAGGAAACCGATGGGCTGCCGAGGAGACGAAGGTGAACGGGCCGGGATGAGTCCAGGACGTGCATGTCGAAGGGACCGTGGACGGCTTCCCGGCCGGCCTGGGCCACTTCGTTTCCGCCACTGAGCGGCAGGATCAGCGTGTAGACCCCAGGATCGGACTGACGGACGAGGTCCGGTGTACGCCGGATGGTCGCGGGGTCCACGACTGTGGACCACACACGTGAGCCACCGAGCCTGAGCAAGCGTGTCTCCGCCCGGAAACCGTCCCCTTGGTTACTGCTGGAGCCGAGAGGGGAGACATCCCTGCCCAGTCGTTTGCGCCACGCATCGAAGCGATCGGCCGAGGGCACGTCGTTGCTCCGGAACACCTTCTCGATCATCAAAAACCCCGTTTGGATGCGGCCGTGCAGGGACGAGGGACGCTGGTCAAACGTCTCTGGTCACTAACTATTCAGCTAAAATCGAAGGTCAATCCCTGGGGCGGAGGCTAAATTCACCCGAGCAACCGTGTCAACGGGTGCCGGCCCACAGGCGCCGGATACGGCCAGCCGTGAGACCGCCGCCCGTCCGGCAGTCGGCGTCGCCGCGGGCTCCGCCATCGACCAGTGGCCGCGCTCATTTTGCGCGGATGCAGCCCGCGACTGCTGTGGCACACCGCCCGGCAACTGCCGCGACCGCGCTGTCTCTTCAGCTTGAGTAGACGCATCTCCAAGCCACCGAAGACTCAGCGCTAACGACACCCCCGCGATTCGTGCGGCAGCCTGTTGGTGACTTCGATACGGGCTCTCGGCCACTCCGATCATGACGCCGAGTCGTACCGTAATGAATCCGACCGCAGGAGGAAGAATTGGTGGGGCGGCGATTTTTGGGAGCAACCACATCAGTATTGGCTTGTCTGACTTCATGGACGCTCGCGCCGAGTCCTGTGCAGGCAGCCAGTAATCCGCACTACTGGATGTACACCGAAGGTCACTCGTCAGTATATGAAGGGCCGCACGCCAATACCTCGGTATGCACTTTCGACGCTCGGCCGTGAAGCCGAATCTTGCCGGCGTACCAAAGAAGGGTGATCATGACACGCGCAAAGAAACTCCTGTACTCCATCGGTGTCGCCATCGCCATCGCAGGTGGCGGGGCCGCATCACCTGCGGCAGCGGAAGACCACGCTCCCGTCGCGACTCCGCTGGACGAAGCCATGCCGGTGGCTGCCCCATTGGACGAAGTCATGCCCGTGGCGACACCACTGGATGAGGGCCACACGCCGGTAGTGACACCACTGGACGAAGGCCACCCGCCAGTAGTAACACCACTGGACGAAGGCCACCCACCGGTAGTGACACCACTGGACGCAGCCTGACAGCCCCGCGCCGCCGATTCTGCCTGCCGCTCCAGGATCCGAACCGTCATCGCCCTCAATCAAGAACTCGTGACACGATCATAGTCGGGTTTCTCTTGAGGCGTCTCCAGCAGATGGGGCCGCGGGCCAGAGAGACGAGGCCGTCGTGCAGGTCGAGGCGTCGTTCCCGGCGGACGGCCAGGCACTTGAAGAGGTGCAGGAGCGAGAAGGTATCCGCCGGTAGGTGAAGTGGTGTTTGTTGGCGTGGATCGAGCCGTTGCCTTCGGAGCCGGAGCGGGCCGGTCGCCGGCGTGATCACTCGGAGCAGTCACGGCGACGCGTTCGCCGGGCTGCACGTGCGTGCCACTGTGAACTCCCGGGTCAGCGGCGTGCCTTCAGCCCGTCGATGAGCAGGCAGAGCCCGAACTCGAAGTTGCGGCCGAAGTCCATGTCGGCGAGGGCCGGCAGGGCTCTGGTCAGGTGAGGGTAGTCGCTCCCCGACGTCACCGCGTCCCGCAGCTTCTCCACGCCGGCCAGTCCGCCGTTCTCCGGGGCGGCGGCCGCCTGTTCCTCAAGGGTGTGGCCGACGGTGAAGTTGGCCACCGTGTAGAGGACTCGGGCCGCATCGTCGTCGGAGAAGCCTGCTTCACGCAGCACTCCGATGAACGTGTCGGAGAAGCCGAGGATGCCGGCACCCGTGGAGTGCGTACCGGCGAACACGCGCGCACCGTCGCGGTGGGCGAGCAGAGCGTCGCGCAGCACGCGCGCGAGCGCGGCGAGCCGTGGGCGCTGCCCGGCCTGCTGGACAGCTATGACGCCGAACGGCGCCCGGTCGGCCGGGCAGTCACGGAGAACACCGAGGTCCAGACCCTGCTCGCCGAACTCACCCTCGTCCCGCGGTACGAGCGTCCCGCGGGCGCCCTGCGCCGCCTCTTCGACGACCTCCTCCGCATGGACGAGGTCAACCGGGCCCTCGCCCCGCAGGTCTCCGCCCTCGGAACCGTCTACCGGCCGGTGAACCCGGGGGCCGACCCGCTGGTGGGACGGCGCATGCCCGACATCGGCATCAAGGCCGCCGGGCCCGCGGCACGGGTGTACGACCTGCTGCCCGCAGCCCGATTCGTCCACCTCGACCTCGTGGGCGCCCCCGACACCGCAACGGCCGTCACCGAGGGCTGGGGTCCACGGGTCACCGCGGTGACCGTCACCGCCCACGACGACCACCCGGACCTGAGCGGAGTCAACGAGATCCTGGTACGCCCCGACGGGCATGTCGCCTGGGCGACGCGGACCACCGACACGGCGCACCGCTCCGCCGAGCGACGTGATGCGCTGACAGCCCGGGCCGGACCGCCCGCCCAGTGCGGCAGACAGTGCCTGACGGTAGCCCTGCAAGCGTCCGTCGTGCGCGGGGGAGGGAGTGCTGACAGCAGCCACGAGACATCTCGCGGTGTGAGCTGACCCGTGGGGGCGACGTTCGAGGAGTCGGTGCTGCCGGTACTTCCACACGCGGTGGCGGTGAGACCGAGCGTGAGGGGCGCCGCGTAGTGCCAGTTGTTCATCCAGCCGATTGCGAACCGGCTGGATGGCGTCGCGTGCCTCCCAGGACCAGACCCGCATCAGGCCATCGCTCGTGGGGCGGGCCGTCGATCGTTGCGTCGCCGCGGGGGTCGCCATGGGCCTGTACGACGGGCTGCGCGAGCACCGGGCTCGACGTGCTGCGTGCGCCCAGCGCCACGGGGCGGTCAGCGGTTCCGCCCGCCCAGGTGCCGGTGCAGGAATCGGTCGGCGGCTCGGTACATGTCGATCTGGTTGTCCGGGTTCAGGAATCCGTGCCCTTCGTCATCCTTGACCATGTACTCGACATCGACCCCACGGTCCCGCAGCGCGGCGACGATGGTGTCCGACTCGGCCTGCACGACGCGGGGGTCGTTGGCGCCCTGCACCACCATCAACGGTGCCTTGATCTGGTCCACCCGGCTGATCGGTGAGCGGGCCAGCATGTCGGCCTCCTGCTCGGGATCGGCGGGGTCGCCGACGTAGCGGTACCAGTTGGCGACCAGCCCGGGCTGGAGGAACGGGGGCATCGAGCGCATGACGTTCGCCAGGTTCGAGACGCCGACGTAGTCGATGGCGGCGGCGAAGCGGTCCGGGGTGAACGCGACGCCGACGAGCGCGGCATAACCGCCGTAGGAACCGCCGAAGATCCCGATCCGGTCGGGGTCGGCACAGCCCTGGGCGACCGCCCAGTCGACGGCGTCCAGCAGGTCGTCCTGCATCGCGCCGGCGAACTCCCCGATCGCGGCCTGCATGTGGGCCTTGCCGTAGCCGGTGGAGCCGCGGAAGTTGACCTGGAGCACCGCATAGCCGCGGTTGGCCAGCAGTTGTGCCTCGGGGTCGAATCCCCAGCTGTTCCGGAACCACGGGCCACCGTGGACCAGCAGCACCATCGGCAGCGCGGACGGCTCGATCCCCACCGGCAGCGTCAGGTACGACGGCAGGGCCAGCCCGTCCCGCGCGGTGATCGTCACCGGCTTCATCGGGGCCATCGCGTCCGGGTCGAGGCGCGGACGGGAGCGGAACAGCAGCCGGCTCTCGCCGGTGGTGTGGTCGTAGAAGTAAGTGACCTCGGGGTTGCGGTCGTCGACGAAGCTCGCGACCCACCGCTGCCCGCTGTCGTCGGACGACAACTCGTCGACGTCCCCATCGGACAGTGCCCGCAGGTTCTGGAGTACCGCGGCGAATTCCGGGTCCACCGGGCGGATCTCTTGTCGTTCTCCGAGGTAGCGCACGCCGAGCAGCGCGCCGGTACGCCGGTTGCGGATCAGCGGCGACGACAGAGCGGCGACGGCGCGGCGGGCCCCGTCGATGTCCAGGGTCGGATGGCTGTCGACCTCGGTCTCCACTCCGGTGGTCAGGTCGACCCGGACCAGGCGAGTGAGGTCGGTGCCCTGCATGGATCCGATCCAGACACCCCCTCCGTCGGCGGCCATCTCGAACGGGTGGATACCCATCGGGTAGTCGGCGCCGTCGAAGGTGGCGATCAGTTCGAGTTCGCCCGCCACCGCGTTCCAGCGCGACAGCGCGATGTCGCCCTCCGCGGTGAGGGTGCGGGCGAACAGCTCGCCGGCGGCACCCCACATCCAGTCGTACACATAGCCGGGGTTCTCGGCGAGAACGGTGAGTTCACCGGTCGCGATATCGATCTCCGCCAGGTCGAACTCTTCGAGCTTCCTGGCGTTGAGCTGCACGATCGCCTTGCCCGGACGTTCGATGGGCAGCTGCACGTCCAGGACCTTCACCCCGGGGAAGGGCGTGAGGTCGACCACGGGGGCGTCCGGATCGTCGAGATCGACCCGGTGGACGTGCCAATTCTCGTCACCGCCGGTGTCCTGGGTGTAGAGCAGCCAGCGTGGGTCGTCGGTCCAGTAGTACGTGCTCACACTGCGGACTTCGTCAGAGGTCACGCACCGTGCGTCGGTGTCGCCGTCGACGCCGCTCACCCACACGTTGAGCCGGTTCTTCCACGGCGCGAGGTAGGCGATCCGGGTTCCGTCCGGCGATATTGTGGCCGTGGTGTGCTCGGGCGAGCCGAAAAGCGCCTCGACCGTGATCAGCTCTGGCAGTGCCATCGTGCTTCCTTACTCGCAGCCGGGTGGGGCCGCGTCTGGTCTGGGGGCCGGCTGACGCGCCGCGGGGGCGGGGTCAGTGCCGTGCCCGGATCGGTGGCGGGGCGCCAAGCCGCACCGAGGTGTCCGGGCCCGCCCCTGAACCACTCCGTACCGCATGGGGTGTGAACACGGCCGAGATCCGGAGCCCGGTGTCTCTCAGCGCCTGCACCTGACGCGTTCCGTGCGGTGGCGGTGCCGCACGGCGCGAGTGGTGATGCCGACGATGCCGACGAGCGCTCCGATTCGCATGGGCCCAGTAGAAACGTTGTCGTTACGACAAGGTCAAGCTGCACCTTTGCCACCCCGACGGTGCACTGCGCGGCGGCAACGAATCCGCGCCGGACAGTGAGCCTCCGCCAACTTGACATCGCACAGGTGGGCCCGTGGGACGGGCAGCAACCGAGTCCCACGGGCCATCAGTCCTGCTTCCCGCCAGGGGGACTCAGATCATCGCGGCGCGGACGGCAGCGGAGTCGACGATCTGTTCCATCCGCACGATGAGCCCGCCCCGGACGACGAAGGAGTGCGCGACGCGAGCCTCCATCGTCTTGCCGGTTGCCCTGTTACGGGCGCTGTAGCGGGCCAGCACCACCACGCGCTCACCGTCGGCGTGTGAGGGCTCTTTCAGCCGCCAACTTCGCGGTTGTCAGCCTCTGGTGTGAGATTGCCCCTGTACCGCGCCGGGGCAATCCCAACCGGATCTGCCGTCACGGGTCGTGTCCGCGGGCGGCCGTCAGCCGGACCCGCAGACCGCCGTCGGCCGGGACGGCGTCGGCGTCGGCGTCGGCGTCGGCGTACGGCAGGCTCGGCATCATCCGGCCGAACGCCAGACCCGTTCATTCATTCGGGTTCAGCTGGCTGACGATTCGTTTTGACACTGTCGCTCCGGACCATGATCCGCCTGGATGGCGTCCCCTCGGGCGTCGTGGCCTGCCAGGAAAGGGCGGTTCGCATGACCACAGCAGATGGAGAGCCGATCGCGTCGGTCACCGACGCGACACTCGCCGACATCGCCGCCAACGGCATCTGGCGCGGCGGCGGCCTGGACATCAACCCGTCGGTTCTCGCCGTCGCCAGGGCCCTGCTCGCGGCGGTTCAGGGCACCGCGCCGGCCGGTACGCTCCCCGAGGAACTGCAGGAGCTGGTGGCCCGTGTCCTGCGGCAGGCCGGGATCACCTTCCCGCGCGTTTCTGTGCCGGAGGAGATCAGCCTCTCCGCGTTCGCGATCAAGCAGAATGCCTCGGAGCCGCGCCCCGTGGTGATCGTGCCCGCCGGCTGGAACCCGTACGGCTGGCTGCCGTTCATGGTCGGCTACCTCTCGCTGGCGGCACGCGGCTACCACGTGCTGGCGTACACCCCGAGGGGGATCGGCAAGCCGGACCTGCCGTACACCTCCGAGGGGTTCATCAACGTCGCCGGGTCGGACGACTGGGCGGACGGATCGCGCATGATCGACCACGCGCAGGAGCTGTTCGCGCCGAGCAAGGTCGGGTTCATGGGCCTGTCCTACGGTTCCGGGATCAGCCAGCTGGTCGCCGCGCACGACCGGAAGAACCGAGTCGCCGCGGTGGCCGCTCTGAGCACCTGGGGCAACCTGGCCACCAGCCTCTACGACAACGGCACCCGGCACCTGGAGGCCGTGCAGACGCTGATCGACTTCACCGGCGGAACGGAAGAGGAGAAGTTCGACGAGGAGACGCGGCGGATCCTCCAGGACTTCCGGGACGGCCGGAACCTGGAGAACGTGGTGGCCTGGGGCACCGAACGCTCCCCCGAGACCTACGTCGACATCACCAACACGCGGGACATCCCGACCTTCTACTCGAACACCTGGCACGAGAGCCTGTTCCCGGTCGGTGAGGCGATCGCCGCCTTCGAGCAGATCACCGCGCCCAAGCACCTGAACCTGTGGATCGGCGACCATGGCGCCCCGGAAGGCGCCGGCATCACCGGTCTGGCGACCGGCACGCCCTTCCCCGGCCTGCTGACACCGATGCAGGAGGCATACGCCTGGCTGGACCACTACCTGCTCGAGACGGCCAACGAGGTCCCGGAGTGGCCGGTGGTCAACAGCCAGGTCATGTTCACCTACAAGACCGTCCCGGCCGTCATCGGCCGGCGGATCACCGTCCCGGCCCGGCGCGAACCGCTCCGTTCCTGGGCCGAGGCCACCACCGACAGCGAAGCCTGGTACCTGAGCGGCAACGGCGGCAACGGTGACGGCACCCTGTCCGACAAGCCCTCCACGGGCTGGAGCCGCGCCTTCACCGCCGGGCACGAGACCGCCGCCACCGCCATGGACGAGATCATGACCACCGGGCAGAAGGAGTGGTTCGGCAACCCCAAGAACTACAAGCCGGCCGACTTCGAGCGGACCCGGTTGCTGCTCTGGTCCACCGAGGCGCTGACAGGCGGCCGCCGGATCCGCGGCGCCGCCACGGTCCGGCTCTCGGTCCGATCCGACGAGGCCGACGCCGCGACCCTGGTCGCCTACCTCTTCGACGTCGCCCCGGACAACAGCGCCCGGATCATCACCCACGAACCCTTCACCGCCACCGGCCTGCGCCCGGGTACGGACCGCACCGTCAGGTGGACGCTCCAGCCCACCGCCTACGACCTGCACGACGGCCACCGCCTCGCCCTGGTCGTCAACAGCCACGACAAGCTGTACGCGTTCACCGGCAAGAAGGACAGCACCACCACCATCACCTCCCTGAACGGGGAAGCAGCCGTCCTGGAACTGCCACTCGGCTGAGCGAAGCCCCATCAGACAAGGGCCGTTCCCCCGCAGCGCTTCGCGGAGGTACGGCCCTTCGTCCTGCTTGGGATGTATCGGTACAGCCGTTTCCGGCCGGCCCCGCACTGGCAGGGGTCTGGGCGTCACCGAACCAGGCGGGCTTGTGACCAGGCAGCAGCGGGATATGCACAGCTGCGCATCGGATTCACCTGATCGAGTACATGATCGGTGTTCCAGGAAGGTCGTCGACATCTCCGCGTAATGCTCGAAGAGCGTTTGGAGTCATCCGTAGGACGCCTTCCGCGGCCTTCGGCATGCCCGATCGCGCGTACTGTCCGATCAAGGGAAATGACGCACTGTGCATGTGACTCCGCATGAGCAGGAGCGGCTGCTGATCCATGTGGCTGCCGACGTGGCGCAGCGGCGTCGCGACTCCGGGCTGCTTCTCAACTACCCCGAGGCCATGGCGCTGTTGACGGTGCACGTCTTCGAGCAGGCGCGCGCCGGCAGGACGGTCAGCGACGTCATGGACTCAGGTCGGCATCTGCTCACCCGGGACGAGGTGATGGACGGCGTCCCGGAGATGATCAAGAACGTTCAGGTGGAGGCCACCTTCCCGGACGGCACCAAACTGGTCACCATTCACGACCCCGTTCCGGAGGCCGCAGCAGAGGGACCCGGGGTCCACCCGGGCAAGGTGGAGCACCCTCAGCCGCCCCGCAAGCCGAGCTGTCCGGTCGGCTGCGGTGACACCGGCAACTCGTCCGCGGGCTGCGACAAGGACGACGAGACTGCCTGCCGGTACGACGCGATCTACTTCAACGAGCATCTCGACGGGGACACACAGGGCGTCAGCCGAAGTTCTTCGGGGTCAAACCGCACATGCTCCTCAAGGGCGGTCAACTCGCCTACGCGCAGGTCGGCGACGCCAACGCGTCGATCACCACGCCGCAGCCCTATCTGCCACGCCCGGTCTGGGGCTCCACCGGCCGCTCCCCAGGACGCAACTCGGTGAACTTCGTGGCTCCGGGCGTGGCCGGCGACCTGAACGGAGACGGCACCAGCAGTAACCCGGGACTCGGCCTCGACAAGGACTTCGTGGACATCACCAGCCCCCGGCACGTCACGAAGGCCGACATGAAACTGAACCACACAGTGCCCGACAGCCTCGAAGTCGACCACAACAGCTTCGAGGTCACCCTCGGCGGGGCGACCACGAGCGACGCCCGCACCGAACTCAACGGGGCGACCGTGCCGCGCTCCTACGTCAACGAAGTACCCCTGGCGCAGCGGTACTTCCTCTTCTGAACCACCACCTGCCCCGCGCTACGCGCCGTCGCCCGTCGGCTCGGCCGGCAGATGATGCGCGCGGCCCGTGCCACCTTCCCGTCCCAAGACCTGGAACTGCTGGCCACCGAACGTCCCGGGGGCGCCCACCAGCCGCTCGTGCTGGGCCTCGCCGCCCGAGCCGCCGGGCTCACCCCACTGGACGCCGCCTACGCCGTCGCGTACGAGATCACCGGCGGCCCGGCCACCGCGGCAGTGCGCCTGCTCAGCCTCGACCCGCTCGACGTCTCAGGGCTGCTGGCCCGCCTCAGCTCCGATACCGACGCCGTCGCCACGGCTGCCGCCCAGGCCGCGGACCGTGTCATGGCCGAAGGCATCGACGCCCTGCCGTCGGCGTCCTCGCCGCTACTGGACATCACCGGTGCACAACATGCCGCCTGGACCGTCCGGCTCTTCGCCTCCTGAAACCTTCTCCCCCCCTTCTGGAGTACCTCGTGCACCTTGACCATCCCATGACCGTGCCGCAGCACCACACCCACAGCGCCGAGCCGATCCGCTCCGACGGCAGCCGCCGAGCCCTCCGTGTCGGGCTGGGCGGCCCCGTCGGCTCCGGCAAGACAGCCAGCGCCGCCGCACTCTGCCGCACCCTGCGTGACCGTTGGTCCATCGCCGTCGTCACCAACGACATCTACACCCGCGAGGACGCCGAGTACCTGCGGCGGGAGGCCGTGCTGCCGCCCGAGCGGATCACCGCGGTGGAGACCGGCGCGTGCCCGCACACCGCGATCCGCGACGACATCTCCGCCAACCTGGAGGCCGTCGAACACCTCGAAGAGACCCTCCACCCCCTCGACCTCGTACTCGTCGAGTCCGGTGGTGACAACCTCACCGCCACCTTCTCCAAGGGCCTCGTCGACGTGCAGGTCTTCGTCATCGACGTCGCCAGCGGCGACGACATTCCCCGCAAGGGCGGCCCCGGCATCACCACCGCCGACCTCCTCGTCGTCAACAAGACCGACCTCGCCCCGCACGTCGGCGCCAACCTCGCCACCATGGCCGCCGACGCCAAACGGCAACGCGGCGACCTGCCCGTCATCTTCACGAGTCTCACCTCGGACGACGACATCCGCGAGGTCGCCGACTGGGTCACCGGCCACCTCACCCGGTGGCGCACGCAGGCAGCCGCATGAGCACCGGCACCCAACTCGCCCGGCCCGACTGGTTCACCGCCGGGTCACCGGTCGGCGGTGAGGCGGTCGCCGTCGTCCTCCACACCCTCGTCCTCCGCACCCGCGTCCTTCGCGAGCGGACGGGACGCGTAGGTGATGCGGATGACACCGTCGGCGTGCCGTTCGGTGCTCGCGCGGACACCGAAGACCTCGGCGAGGAGGTGCGGGGTGAGCACCTCCAGGACCGGTCCCGCCGCGGCCACGGCTCCCTCGCGCAGCACGACCAGGTGGTCGCAGAGACGGGCCGCGAGGTCGAGGTCGTGGAGGACGGCGAGCGTGGTGACGCCGGTGGCGCGGATCAGGTCCAGGAGCTCGAACCGGGCCCGGATGTCCAGGTGATTGGTGAGTTCGTCCAGCACGAGGAGTCTGGGGTTCTGGGCCAGCGCTCGGGCCAGCAGGACGCGTTGGCGTTCGCCGCCGGAGAGGGAGGTGTAATCGCGGTCCGCGAAGGGCCGTACGCCGCAGCGGTCGATGGCGTCGGACACGGCCTCGTGGTCCTCGGCGCCGTCACGGCCGAGCAGGCCGTGGTGCGGGGTGCGGCCGAGGGCCACGATCTCGGTGACGGTCAGGCCGGTGGTGTTGCCGCCGGCGTCCTGAAGGACGGCCGCGGTCCGGCGGGCCGCCGATCGGGGGGACAGTTCCCACACGTTGTCGTCACCGACCCGGATCACCCCGTCCGCCGGACGCAGGGAACGGTAGACGGTGCGCAGCAGGGTGGACTTGCCGCTGCCGTTGGGGCCGACGAGGCCGACGATGTCGCCCTTGCGGGCCTCAAGGCTCACGTCGCGCAGGATCGGGGTGCGGTCCAGAACGACGTGGAGCCGGTCGACTTTGAGTTTCATGCTTCAGTCCAGGCCCTTGTTGCGGCGCAGCAGCCACAGGAAGAAGGGAGCGCCGAGGAGGGCGGTGAGGATGCCCAGGGGCAGTTCGTTGGGGCGGTCGAGGGTGCGGGAGAGCAGGTCGACGAGGACCAGGTAGAGGGCGCCCAGCAGGGCCGTCAGAGGCAGCAGCCGGCGGTGGTCGGCGCCGTTGGTCAGCCGCACCAGGTGCGGGATCATCAGGCCGACGAAGCCGATGCTGCCGGCGACCGCGATGACGGTGCCGGTCAGCAGCGCGCTGAGGACCAGCAGGACGGCGCGCAGCCGGTTGACGTCGGCGCCGAGCGCGGTGGCGGACTCGTCACCGGCCAGCAGGACGTTGAGGCGCCGGCCGAACAGGGTGAGCAGCGTGGTGGTGGCGAGGACGACCACGGTGACCGTGGGAATCTGGTCCCAGTCGGCTCCTGCGACGCTGCCCAGCATCCAGAACATGACGGTGCGCAACTCGTTCGGCGTCGCCTGGAGCTGGATGTAGCTGGTCGCCGAGAGGAAGATGTAGCCGATGGCGACGCCTGCCAGCACCAGCCGTACCGGGGCCAGCCGTCCCCGCCGCTGACCGAGTGCGAAGACCAGCGCGCCCGCGGCGACCGCGCCGAGGAAGGCCGCGGCGGACACCCCGAGGCCGGCGAGCGCGGCGCCGCCGCCCAGCGTGATGACGAGGACCGCGCCGAGTGTGGCGCCGTAGGAGAAGCCCAGCACGGTGGGGTCGGCCAGTGGGTTGGACACCACGGTCTGCAGGACGGCGCCGGTCACGGCCAGGCCCGCGCCGACCAGGGCGGCCAGGACCACCCGCGGGGTGCGGAAGTTCCAGACGATCTGGTCGAGCGCGGGGTCGGAGGGCGCCGTTCCCGCTCCGGTGACATGGTGGAGGACCACTTCCCACACGTCACCGACCGGGATGTCGACGGAGCCGATGCCGATCGCCACGATCATGGCGACGATCAGCGCAACGCTGAGGAGCGTGCATGCCAGCGGGAACCTGATCCGGCTCAGAACGCGTCGGGGTGCAGCATCTTCGCGACCTTCTCCACGGCCAGGTCGTTGCTGGGGCCGAGGTACATCGAGTCGGACACCGTCACGTACGCGTTGTTCTTGGCGGCCGGCCACTGGGGGAACTCCTTGAGTAGTTTCCTGGCGTAGGCCGCCGGGTTCGGGTCGTTGTAGGAGATGACGACGAGGGCGTCGACGTCGGTGGCGGCCACCTTCTCCTTGCTCAGGTCGGCGAAGGTGGTCTTGGCCGTGTTCTCGAAGGCGTTGGTGCCGCCGGCCTTGGCGAGGATGTCGTTGACGATGCCCTGGGCGAGGACCGAGCTGAAGTCGTTGCTGCCCATGGACATGTTGGAGAAGACCACCATGACCTTCGGCTTCTTCTCCCCCTCGACCTTCTTGGAGACCGCCGCGATGTTCTTCTCGGAGGCGGCGATCAGCTTCTCGGCCCTGTCACTGACGTCGAAGATCTTTCCCATGTCGCGCAGCAGCCGGTAGCTGTCGGCGATGGTCATCCTGGCAGGGTCGTCGTCGCAGCCCTGCGGGGAGACGTAGGTGCGGGCGCCGACCTCCTTGAGCTGGTCGCGGGTGGCGAAGCCGTTCTTCTGGTCGAAGCCGTACGTGGTGACGGACAGGACGAGATCGGGGCGCAGGCCGAACATCGCCTCGCGCGGGATGTCGTAAGCCTCGTTGAGTTTGACACCGCCGGTGGGCAGCTTCTTGATGGCCGCGGCGCGGCCCGGGACCTCGGACATGCCGTAGCTCTGCTCGTTGGCGACGATCTTGTCGCCCAGGCCGAGGGCAAGCAGCGTGGAGACCTCGGCGACGGACGCGCCGTTCATGACGACGACCCGGCTGGGGGCCTTCTCGAAGGTCTGCTTCTGGCCACAGTTGTCCAGGGTCACCGGGTAGTCGCCCCCGGCGGCTGTGTCCCCGGTGGATCTCGTGCTCGCCCTGTCGTCCGACGAGGAGCCGCCGCAGGCAGCCGTGAGCAGACAGAGGGCTGCGGCCAGGGCGGCTGTAGCGGTCGGCCGATTCATCGGCATGCGGGCTCCTTGCGTGCGGGGTGTGCTGACGAATTGAAGGCTCTGATGCAAGTAGTCGGGCCGAAGACGTGGTGAGTTCCCGGAAGGTGCCGCCTATTTCGCGGGCAGCCGGAGGTGGGGCCCGGACCGACGGGTGGGGCGGGCAGCACGCCGACAGACGTCCGCGAGCCGTACACGGGGCAGGGTGGCGCGGTTGAAGACCGGCCCCGCGGCCGTCGCGTCCTCCCGGCCTCCTGGGTGCCCGGCCGCCCGCGTGCCCGGATGCCCCGCGGCGGCCGGATGCCCGCTGCGGCTGTGGAGCGGAAGGAGCCGCAGGTGGACGCGTAGTACCGGGGTACCACGCGCCCGGCGTAGGTCAGGCTCCCGGTACCACGGGATCGGGGTGATCCGGTGCCTAGCGTTGCTGTGGGGCGTCGGAGACGAGTGGCGCCCGAGGCCGACAGAAAGACACACGCATGATCGACGCACGGCAGTTGACCAAGAGGTACGGCGAGAAGACGGCCGTCGACAGCCTGGACTTCGTCGTCAAGCCGGGCACCGTGACCGGCTTTCTCGGACCCAACGGCGCGGGAAAGTCCACGACCATGCGCATGATCGTCGGGCTTGACGCCCCGACGAGCGGCGCCGTCACCGTGAACGGCCGCCACTACGCCCGCCACCAGGCGCCCCTCCAGGAGGTCGGCGCTCTCCTGGAGGCGAAGTCGATCCACCCGGGCCGCTCGGCGTACAACCACCTCAGGGCCCTCGCGCTGACCCACGGCATTCCGCGCCGCCGGGTCGAGGAGGTCATCGAGCTGGCCGGGCTGGGGAGCGTGGCGAGGAAGCGGGCCGGCGCCTTCTCCCTCGGAATGGGGCAGCGGCTGGGCATCGCGGCGGCGCTGCTGGGTGATCCGCAGACGGTGATGCTGGACGAGCCGGTCAATGGTCTGGACCCGGAGGGCGTGCTCTGGATCCGCAACCTGCTCAAGGCGCTCGCCGACGAGGGCCGGACGGTGTTCGTCTCCTCACACCTGATGAGCGAGATGGCCCTGGTGGCAGACCACCTGATCATCGTGGGCCGTGGGCGGCTGCTGGCCGACACCACCGTGGGCGACCTGATCCGCGAGGCGGGCGGGGACACGGTGACGGTGGTCACGCAGGATCCGGCGCGGCTGCGGGACGTACTGGCCGGGCCGGGTGTCGACGTCACCGGCCGGATCGGCTCCGAGGAGTTGCAGGTGACCGGGCTCACCGCACGCGAGATCGGGTTGCAGGCGGCCGAGCACGGCATCGCGCTGTTCGAGCTGACGTCGCGGACCGTGTCGCTGGAGGAGGCGTTCATGGACCTGACCAGGGATGCCGTGGAGTACCACGGCTCCACGACCGGGATCGAGACCCTCGGGAGGCCGGCATGAGCACCCTCACCGCAACCGCCGAGGAACCCCGGACCGCCCCCGCCCGTCCCGGCTACCGGGTGACCGGGCGGCGGGTGCTGTCCTCGGAGTGGGCCAAGCTGTGGTCCCTGCGCTCGACCTGGATCACCCTGGGCCTCGGGCTGCTCTTTCTGGTGGCCTTCGGACTGATTGCCGCGAGCCGCTACAAGTCGGGGATCGACTCCGGACACCTGGACCGTGACTTCGCCACGTCCACGGCCGTCAGCCTGTCCCTCTTCGGCACGAACTTCGCCCAACTGGCTCTGGGTGTGCTCGGTGTCCTGGTCATGGCGGGGGAATACTCGACCGGCATGATCCGCTCGACACTCGCCGCGGTGCCCCGCAGGCTGCCCGTGCTGTGGTCCAAGGCGGCTGTGTTCGGGCTGGTCGCGCTGGCGGTGGGAACGCTGGGCGCGTTCGTCGCCTTCCTGTTCGGCAGCGGGATCGTCTCCGGCACGCCCGCGGCCATGGGCCTCTCCCACCCGGGCGTCCTGCGCGGTCTGCTGGGCGCCGGGCTCTACCTCGGCCTGGTCGGGGTGATCGGCGTCGCCCTGGGCGCGCTGCTGCGGTCGGTGGCCGGCGGGATCTCGGTACTGGTGGCGGCCCTGATGCTGATCCCGGGCCTGATCTCCCTGCTGCCCAGCTCCTGGCAGGACAACATCAGCCCCTACTTGCCATCCAATGCGGGCGGGGCGATATTCGCCCTGACCCACGACTCCACGACCCTGTCGCCGGGCGCCGGACTGCTGGTCTTCCTCTGCTGGACGGCGCTGGCGCTGGCCGGCGCGGCGTACCGGCTCGTGCGCAGCGACGTCTGATACCCGCACCATGGCAGTGTGGCGTTCGTGACCATAGATGACATCAGCGGGACGGTACCGCTGGTCGCCCGGCTCTCCCGGGGCGGCCAGCGGTTGCGGCAGGCCGACCGGAGGCATCCGTGGGTACTGGACGCCGCCGTCGTGGTCCTGGTCTTCCTGATGTTCTGCCTGCCCGACCTGTTCCACCACGGTGCTGGCGACGGTGACGGCCCGCTCCGCTTCCGGTTCGCCTTCACCCAGCTGTCCGTAGCGGGAATGCTGGCGGTACAGGCCGGCCTCGTGCTGCCCCTGCTGTGGCGGCGGCGCAGGCCCGAGGCGGCCTTCGGCGTCGTGGCCGCGGTGTTCGTCGTCCAGTGGGCCTTGGGCGCGGCGCTGCGTGCGGACGTCGCGCTCTTCGTCACCCTGTACAGCCTGACCCTGCACGGACGGTTGCGGAAGCTGCCGTGGGCATGTGGGGTCATGGCGGGCGCCATGGCGCTGGTGGCGGTGCGCGTCTCCCCGGTCGTGTCGGTCTGGGACGCGCTGTTCTTCCTGCTGAGCACGGCCACGGCGGCCCTCGCGCTCGGCCTGATGGTACGGATCCGCCGGGCCCAGCTCGCCGGGCTGCGGGAGCGGACCGCCCAGTTGGAGGTCGAGCGCGACCAGCGCAGCCGACTGGCCGCAGCCACCGAACGCACCCGGGTCGCCCGCGAGATGCACGACATCGTCGGCCACAACCTCTCCGTGATCATCACGCTCGCCGACGCCGGCGCCTACGCCACCGACATCGCCCCCGAACGGGGCAAGGAGGCCCTGCGGCTCATCGGCGACACGGGTCGACAGGCCCTGGGCGAGCTGCGGCGCGTGCTCGGCGTGCTGCGGGAGACGGCGGACGGCTCCGCGGGCGGGCCCGAACTCAGCCCACAGCCCGGCATCGCGGACCTCGACGCGCTGTGCGCGAACGTGCAGGCCGCCGGACTGGACGTCGTCTACCGCACCTCCGGCGACGTGGACGCCCTGGACGGCGGGGTACAACTGACCGTGTACCGCATCGTCCAGGAAGCGCTCACCAACACACTGAAGCACGCCGGCACGGACACCGACACCCGGGTCCACCTGGCGATCCTCGTCGAGGACGGCCGGCTGACCATCCGGGTCCAGGACACGGGCCGGGCCGCACCGGCGGGAGTGCCGAACGAGGAAGGACACGGACTGGTGGGCATGAGGGAACGAGCGGCTCTGTACGGCGGCACGGTCAGCGCGGGTCCGGCGCGCGGCGGAGGTTGGAGCGTCGAGGCCGTCCTCGACCTCGCGCCCCGGGGCGGTGCCGGATGACCACCGTGCTCATCGCGGACGACCAGCCGTTGCAGCGCTACGGCTTCCGCATGCTGCTGGACTCCGTCCCGGAGACCGAGGTCGTGGGCGAGGCCGCGCACGGCGCCGAGGCCGTCCGCAAGGCCGCCGAACTACGCCCGGACGTCGTCCTGATGGACGTCCGCATGCCCGGCATGGACGGCATCGAGGCCACCCGCCGCATCGTCGCCGCGGGCGAGCGTTCGCGTGTCCTCGTGCTCACCACCTTCGACCTCGACGAGTACGTCCACGCCGCTCTCCGCGCCGGCGCCAGCGGCTTCCTCCTCAAGGACGTACGCGCCGAGGAACTTCTCGCGGGCATCCGGGCCGTCGCCGCCGGGGACGCCGTCATCGCTCCGGCTCCCACCCGCCGCATCCTGGAAGAGTTCACCCGGTACGTCCCCGCCCACCGCGGAGACCGTGCCGAGGACCCGAGACTCGGCTCCCTCACCGACCGGGAGCGCGAGATCCTCGTCGCCGTCGGCAAGGGCTGGAGCAACGGTGAGATCGCCGCCCGATTCGTCGTGTCCGAGTCCACCGTCAAGACCCACGTCGGCCGCGTCCTGGCCAAGATCGGCGCCCGTGACCGCGTCCAGGCCGTGATCTTCGCCTACGACCACGGTCTTGCCCGCCCCAACGCGGACTGAGCCGACGCGCGGCTGTCGCGGTGTGCTCCGGCTGCCCGGCCACCGCAAGCGGTGGCCTACTCCACCACCGGCCCGGACCAGAACCCGGGATCCTGGTCCGCGATGCGGCGGGCGAGTTCGATGCGGGAGCGGATGCCGAGCTTCCGGTAGATGCGCCGGAGGTAGTAGTTCACGGTGTGCGGGGACAGGTGGACGCGCTGGGCGACCTGGCGGTTGGTCAGGCCCGTTGCGACGAGGGCGGCGATGGTGCGTTCGATGTCCCTGAGCGGGTCCGTGGCCGGCTCGGGGGTGGGCTGCCCGTGATGGGGTACGGCGTCGACGAGAGCCATCCAGCCCACGTGGTCCCGGGTCGGCCATGTGCGGTGCCGGGATGCGGGTGTCCGGGGTGCGGCCCGAGAGGTCACCTGCCGTTCGTTCAGCAGTGCCTTCAGGTCCTCGGCCGCGCAGGCCCGCGCCCATGCGTCCCGGTGTTCCGCCGCGGCCCGTGCGATTCCGTCCGGGTCGCATTCGTAGAGGCTGCGGGCGTGCTGGGCGGCCAGTTGGACAGCGGGGACGTCCGGGTTGTCGGCGGCCAGCCGCTCCACGGCCCTGAGGGCCGTATCGGCGAGCGGGGTGTCGGTGATACGACGGGAGAGGCGTACGAACCAGGCCGCCGCGCCCGGCTCGGCCAGCAGCAGCGATTGCAGCGACGGCAGGGGAACGGGAGAGGAAGCGAGCAGGGCGGCGGCCTCGGGGATGTCGTTCCGGGCGACGTGCAGCACCACGCCGAGCCAGTGGTGGCAGGGAGCCGGATACGGAACCGTCCGGAGCGTGCCCCCGTGCTCCCGGCAGCGGGCCAGGTGCCCGGCCGCCGCGTCGAGGTCGCCCGCGAGTATTTCCGTACGGCACAGGGTGGCGGCCGCCCAGGCCGCGAGCACGGGCAGTGCGGCGCCCGTCGCGGCCGAGAGCACGCTCCGCGCCTGCTGCCGGGCGGCGTCGGTGTCTCCCGCCCGCAGGTGTGCCGTCGCGTGGACGAGGGTCGCGGCGGACCGCAGGACGGTGTCACCCTCGGCCGGCTGGTCCGGCAGGGCCTGCCGGAGGAGATCCGCCGCCTCCTGGAGGTCGCCCAGCGCGACGAGTTTGGCCGCCAGGGCCAGCCGTGGGTGTGCGCGGTCGGCCGGTGTGTCGGGGGTCTCGGGGTGGTCGACGGCCCTGCGGCCCCAGTGGAGGGCCTGTGCCGTTCGGCCTTCGGCCCACTCCAGGCCGGACAGGGCCACCGCGGCTGTCCGCGCGGACTCGGCGCCGGTCCGCGCCAGCTGGTCGATCACGGTGTCGGCCCAGGCGTCCGTGAGCGGGACCGGGTCGGCCGGTGGGAGGGGCCCGGTTTTCCCGTCGGCCGCGAACACGGAACCCGAGAACACGGCGTCCGCGTGTCCGCCGGCCAGGAGGATGTCGGTCAGCAGGCGCCGGAGCATCAGCTCCTCGCGGGCCGGGCGCGGCCGGTCGAGGGCGCCGCGGACGAGGAGGACGGCCGACTCGACATGGCCGGTCCGCAGCAGCGTGCGGACCGCTCCGGTCGTGCTCACTCCACTCGGCGTCCCGGTGTACGGCTCTTGCGTCCTCGCCCGGCGTCCCGGTGCGACGGGATCATGAGCGGGAGTCGCGGGCCCGCGCGCGTGCTGCCGCGCCTCGCGGTGCAGGGCGGCACGTACCCCCTGGGGAATCGACTCGTACACGGCGCGCCAGATCAGCGGATGCTGAAAGCTCACCTCGTCGTCGGCGAGGGTCAGCAGCCCGGTGGCCATGGTTTCGTCGAGGGCCGTCAACAGCACGGCGGTGCTGGTGCTCAGCATGGCCGCGGCCTGTGACAGCGGGAAGGTGCGGCCCAGGATCGTGCCCACGCGCAGCAGCTGGACCGACTCCTTGGACAGCTGCCGCAGATGGTCGTCGGTCAAGACCCGTACCCGCAACGGGAGTTGTCGTGGCGTGAGACGGATCAGGTCTCCGGCGGGCCCGATGCGTCCCTCCTCGGCCAGGCCCTCGACCAGCTCCACGATCAGCCGGGGGTTGCCGTTGGCGCAGTTCACCACGTCCAGCAGCCCGGCCTTCGGCGGTACGCCGATCAGATCACGGACCAGGTCGCGCACCGCCACGCTCGTCAGCGGCGCCAGCTCCAGCCGGTCCACCGGAGCGCCGGGGGCCGCCCGGACCGGCTGTCCGAACGGTGTGCCCGGCGCCTTGGCAGCGCGGGCGAGCAGCAGTGCCGGTGCCGGGGCAGAGACCTGGCGGGCCGTGTGGATGAGATGGTGGATCTCCGCGGCGGTCACCGCCTCCACATCGTCCAGGACCAGCAGCGCGCGGTCGCCGGGGGGGCGCGAACCCCGCGCCGGGCCCGTCGATACCAGGGCCCTGAGATGCGCCGCGGAGTGGTGATGGACTGTCAGGCCGCGCTGCCGGGCGTGCTGTGCCGCTTCGCGCAACAGCCTGGTCTTGCCGATGCCGGTCTGGCCACTGACGATCAGGGTGCCGGGCGGGCCGTGCCCGGCCCGGCCGAGGAAGCCCGCGAGGTGCCGTTGTTCGTCCTCACGTCCGTGCAGTCTGACCTCGGGCATGCTTCCCTCGTTGTGACGTTCATGACCCATGAGCCGTCGGCCCGGGGTTCGGCCAGGCCGTTGAACCAGGAATCAACATTCCTCATACAGCGGCCCGGCACGGTGATGCCCGTCACATCCCTGCCAGATTGTCTTGAAGCGCTACGGTGGCCAGTCCTGGAGGCATGGCCTCGCCGTCAGCTCACCCATGTGGCCGGCACCTCCGTCAGGAGTCCGCCGGCCCGGCTCAGGCCGTCCTCCGTGCGTACCGATTCGGGATGGAGCTGCAAAGAGGCGGAGCCCTGACCGCGCAGACCGTGGATCCCGCCCGCGTCGCTGTCCCGGCGGAACTCCACGGTGGCCGGCCGGGAGTGGCCGAACGTGCCGTGGCCGCCGCGGGCGGCGAAGGCGTCGTGGAAGCCGACGCGTTCCTTGCGCCCGAACAAGTCGCTCGCCCGCTGGACGCCGTCGCAGCGGGGCGTCAGCCGGTCGTCGCGGTCCCCGGTGACACGGCGTCCGCGCCGGAACGGTCCTCACAGCCGCGTGGGCCGCCGTCCCCGAGCGCCGCCCGCGCCACGGCGGCGGCGACCGCGGGCATCACCCTCGGATCCAGCGAATGCGGTACGACCCGGTCCGGGGCCAGGTCGGCGGCGGCCACCTCGGCGATCGCCTCGGCGGCGGCGAGCTTCATCCCCTCGGTGATCCGCGTGGCGCCCGCGTCGAGCGCGCCTCGGTAGATACCCGGCGAGGCCAGGGTGTTGATGACCTGGTTGGGGAAGTCGCTGCCTCCGGTGCCCACCACCGCGGCGTACCGTGCGGCGGTCTCCGGATGGATCTCCGGTACCGGATTGGAGAGCGCGAAGACGATCGCGTCGGGCGCCATGGAGGCGATCAGTTCCTCCGGCACCGTAGCGCTGGACACCCCGACGAAGACGTCGGCGCCCGGCAGCGCCTGGGCGAGACCGCCGTGCAGCGCGCGCGGATTGGTGACCGCGGCCAGCGCAGCCTTCGCCGGGTTCATTCCGGCGCGGCCCGGGACGAGAATGCCACGCGAGTCGAGCACGACGACGTCGGTGAGGCCCGCCGCGAGCAGAATGCGGGCGCAGGCGACACCGGCCGCGCCGGCGCCGTGGACGACGACGCGCTGCTGTGTCATGGGACGGCCGACCACCGCGCACGCGCCGCGCAGCGCCGCCAGCACCGCGATGGCCGTGCCGTGCTGGTCGTCGTGCATGACCGGGCAGTCCAGCGCCCGAACCAGCCGGTCCTCCAGTTCGAAGCACCGTGGCGCGGCGACATCCTCCAGACTCACCGCGCCGAACGACGGCCTCAGCCGCACCAGGGTCTCGACGATCTCGTCCACGTCCGTGGTGCCCAGTACCAGCGGTATCGCGTCCAGTCCGGCGAACTGCTTGAGCAGCGCGGCCTTGCCCTCCATGACGGGCAGGGACGCGGTCGGCCCCACGTCCCCCAGGCCGAGCACCGCGGTGCCGTCGGTGACCACGACGACCAACCGGCCGGCCCAGGTGTAGCGCTGGGCCAGGGCCGGCTCCTTCGCTATCGCCTTGCTGACCATGGCCACGCCCGGGGTGTAGGCGATGGACAGTGCTCGGGAATCATGGAATGCGGTGGTGACCCCGACGCTCAGTTTTCCGCCTTCATGAGCAGCGAACACCTCGGCTTCCGTCGCAGGGCTGTTGACCCCGACAGCGGTCATGGTCGAATCCCTTTCCTAGGCAGTCGCCACGACGTTATCCGAACGCGAGGACCGGCCGCACCACTCGCCCGAGTAGTCCCCCGTACCGCCGTTTCTACTCGGACAGGCAGTGGCGTTTCCGAAGGAACGGAAACACCATTGCCAACTGCCATGCCCGGAAGGATGGTCCAGGTCCGGTCGTCCGCGCGGTGCGGTTGACAAGCCTGCGGGCCGAGGGCCACACCATGCAGAAAGCGAGCGTCGAAATGGCAACACTGATCGTCAGTAATCAGCGGACCGAGGAAATGGTGGGTGACCTCGAACTACTGGACCCGGAATACCGGCTTTATGTGGGAAATCAGGCGCAGCGCATGGCCTGGTGCCTACGGGAAGGCGATGTACTTGTCCTTCCCGTACCCGTGCACGAGGAATACCTGCGTTATGTCACCGCCACTTTGGGAATTCCCCGTGACTCGGTGCGGGTACTGGTGCCGCCGACCGGCCGCCTGGGGGAAGGCGTGCTGTCCCAGGACCGGCTCACCGACGGGGGATTCATCGAGGCGCTGCGGGCGGCCGTACAGGCGCACGGCGTCGACGACGTCCTGCCCTTCCACTTCGACAGCTCACTGGCCGAACTCACCCGCACACTCGGCCTGGACAAGGTGACCCCCGGCTTCGGCTTCCTCGACCAGGGCGGCGGCCGGCTGCTGAACAGCAAGAGCACCTTCCGCGCCTTGGCCGGCGGGACCGGCGCGCCCGTCCCGCCCGGCGGAGTGTTCTCCGCCCAGAAGGAGGCGGCGGCGTTCCTCTGGGAGCGGCTGCTGTCCCAGGGCCAGCCCGCCATCCTCAAGCAGGACTTCCACGTCGCCGGATTCGGCAACGAGATCGTCAGCCCGTACGCCGGCATCGATCCGCTGGGAGCCCAGCGCGCCGTGGTCGCCGGAAGCCGTGCGGACCTCGGCGGCTATCTGACGGAGCGCTGGCCCTGGCTCACCGACGGCGGGCGCAACCAGGTGGTGATCGAGCAGTACCTACCGGAATCCGCCCCGATCTACGCCGAGGTGCGGATCGAAGAACACGGCGTTGAATTCACCGGGCACGGGGAGATGCGGATGAAGCCCGTGCTCAACGGACTCATCGTGCCCGCCCCGTCGGCGGAACTGCCCGCCTTCCCCGGCTTCCTGGAGGCGGTGCGGCGACTGTGCCGACCGATCCACGCGATGGGCTACCGCGGCATCGTCAGCATCGACGCGATCGTCACCCCCGACCGGAACATCCTCATCAACGAGTTCAACTGCCGCACCGGCGGCTCCACCCACATCCACCGGATCGGCGAACGCGTCGTCGGCGACGACTACTTCGAGCAGCGGGTCCTGGTCGAGCTGCGCCGCTGCACCTTCCCGCCGTTCGCCACCACCGTCCAGGCCCTCGCCGACCACGGCCTGGCCTACGACCCCGAATCCCGCACCGGCGTACTGATCACCGTGGACGACAACAGCGCCTCGGGCGGCTTCGGCGAGTACTGCGTGGTGGCACGCGACGCCGCGCACGCCCGGGAACTGGAGCAGGCCGTCGCGGAACTGCTCGCGCCCCTGAGCACGAAGAGCTGATGGTGTTGTCCGCCACCAAGAGTAGTTACCGGGGGCTGCTGACCCGTGAATTCCTGCTGTGGGCCGTGGTCTCACTGGCCAGCAAGGCACCGGTCGCCATGACACCGCTCGCCCTGGTGTTCCTCAGCCGGGAGAGTCCGGGAGGCTACACGCTGGGCGCGACCCTGGCGTCCGTGTACGTTCTGGGGGAGGTGGTCGGCGCCCCCCTCCTCGGCACCCGTCTGAGCCGCGGCCGGCTGCGGGGCCAACTGTCCGCCGGGCTGCTGGTGGGTGCGCTCGCCTTCGGCGCCCTGCCCGTCGCCCACTCGGCCCCGGCCCCCGTACTGCTCGTGCTCGCCTTCGTGGCGGGCGCCGCCCCGGCCGCCTGCCCCGGCGGCATCCGCTCCGTCCTGACCCGCATGGTGGCCGACGACATGGTGCCCCGCGCGCTGAGCGCCGAGGCCACCCTCACCCAGATCGTCTGGGCCGCGGCACCCGGCCTGGTGGTCCTCCTGGCCCTCCAGGTCCACCCCGGAGCCCCGTTGGTGCTGGGCGCGTTGCTCGCCGCCACCGCCTCGCTCCTGGTGTTCAGGCTCCCGGAACCACAGCACCGCGAACCCACCGAGCGTGCGGCGGCGACCACGACGCGCACCCTGCTGTCGGGCTGGCCCGTCTATCTCACCAGCGCGGCCGCCATGGCGATGCTGGCCACCGCGGAACTCGTGCTCCCGGCGCTTCTGGAGGACCGGCAGCTCTCCGTCAGCTGGTCGGGGCCGCTGCTCGCCGGCTTCGCACTGGCCAGCGCGGTCGGCGCGTTCTGCTACGGCCTGCGGACCTGGCCCGGCTCGGTACGGACCCAGAGCCTGGTGTTCCTCGCCGTCACCGCCACATGCGTCAGCCTGATCACGCTCCTGCCGGGCCTGCCGGGCATCGCCGTCGCCCTGCTCCTCGCGGGTGTCTTCCAGTCCGGCGTCATGGTCACCCGCAACCTCAGCCTCCGGGAACGTCTCCCCGAGCCCGCCCACGCCGCCGCGTACTCCGTCATGTACGCCGTCCAGGGTCTGGGCTACAGCCTGACCGCGACCCTGACCGCGGTGGCCCTGGACCTGGCGAGCCCGTCGGCCGCGATCCTCGGTGGTGTCACCATCACCCTCCTCATCACCGTCGTCAGCGCCATCGCCGAACGCGGCTCCGGGCACCCGCCCACCACCGCCGAGCCCCTCGCTCTTGCGGACGCGGACGACGGGCCCTGACAGCGGCGGCCCCGCGCACCGCCACAGTGCCTTCGCGAAGCGCCGGCTGTCGTCCTGGAAGCGGTCCGGTCACGCGGGCCCGGAACGGCCAGGCCATGACCGGACGAGTTTGTCTCGTCGCCGTGTCATTTCCTCGGTGGGGAGGTCAGCTCACGCGTTGTTCGGCCAGGTCCAGCCAGTGTTCCACCTCGGCCGGGGTGAAGTGCCTGATGGCCCAGTCGACCATGCGGAGACTCATGTGAGCCCATGCCGGCCGAAGGACGTCTTCGGGGAGGGAGTCGAGGACAGCGTCGAGACGTTGTGTCACGCCTGGGTCGGTTTCCTCCGCGTGGATACCGAAGCGCAGGGTGACGAGGTCGAATCGGCGATCGCCGCGGGCGGCACCGTCCCAGTCGACGACGCCGGTGACCGAGCCGTCGGTGGTGAGCATGTTGCCGGGCTGGAAGTCCGCATGCACGGCGTCCTGCCCGGCCGACTCGGGAGGGCAGTCGCTGCCGACGGCAGCGATCCAGCGTTCGAGTGCGGCACTGCGGCGGTCGTGTTGGCGCAAGGGCCCGTGCAGGCAGTAGCCGGACCCGTCCTGCCGCAGGTGAAGTGCCACCGTCGGAATGTCGGGGCGGTCGGCAAGCTGATCGGCCTGCATCTGGTTGAGTTCGAGCGCTTGGTCCAGGCCGCGGTGGTCGAGGTGGTCGATCTTCGTGCCCGGCAGGAGTTCTTGCACCATGACTACCGCGTGGCCGATTTGGGCGACCAACTCGGTGGCCGGGGCCGGATAACCCGCCAGCCGTAGCGCCTCCGCAACAGCGAGTGGTCCCGCTCGCATGCCTTCAGCCTGGCTGTGCGGCCGCCATTTCAGGACGGATCGGTGCTCGTCGGGCCAGCGCACATAGGCCGCGCCGACCTGGCCGCCTGGGCAGGGGCCGTCGAGAGTCAAACGCACACCGGTCTGCCTGTGCAGGGCGTCGATCATCCGGGCGGCGTCGAGCCGCTCAGCACGCGCCCAGCTCTGCTGTGGAGAAGTCACTGGAGCGATTGTCGCTGCCGGCCTCGCATCGGTCAGCCCAGTCGGAACACGTTCTCTGATTTCGTTCCCCTTTGCTGCCACGGCCACCTGCTCCCCGAAGGGGGTCAGCTTCGGCGCGGCCGCAGTGCGACCAGGGGTACGAGGCGGTTGATGATGCGATCGACCGCAGACTTCGAGATTCCGAACAGGGGGGGGCGAGCCGAGCATGGCCGCCGACATCACAGTCCGCCCCATTCGGTTGCCGCGTCGATGAGCCGGTCGCGGACTACGGTGAGGGCGGGGTTGGCTGGGGTACCGCGGCGGGTGGCAAGGTAGAGCGTGTTGAGCGGTGGGACTTCGGGGTGGTGGAGCTGCACGACGTCACCGGCTGCGAGGGCCGGTTCGGCGAGATAGCGCGGAAGCACGGAGATGCCGGCGCCGGCTGCCACCGCGGCCAGCACCGCGCGCAGGTCGGGGACGAGGATGGCGACAGGGTTGGTGGGGCGGTGGCCGAATTCGCTGCGCCAGTAGCGGCGCACGATGGGCAACTCCTCCGCATAGGCGACGAGCGGCAGCGCGGCCAGTGCGTCTGCCGGGGCGGTACGGAGTCTGTCCGCGTCGATGGTGCGGGCGGTGGCTGGTGCGCCGACGAGGAGGAACTCCTCATCCACAAGGGGGACGGCGAGAATGGCCCGGTGCTTGGGTCGGATCGCGGAGACGACGAGGTCGAGCCGGCCCTCGGCCAGCTCGCCGAGCAGGTCCTGGGCCAGGCCGAGCGTCATGTGCAGGGACAGGCCACGGCCACTGAGTGAGGCGAGCGCGGGCAGTACTCTGATGGTCATGGCCTCGGCCGCACCACCCATGCGTACCGTGCCACGCAGCGCAGGTTCGGCCTCTGTCGATCCGAGGACGTCCCGCAGTGCATCCAAGTGCAGGCTGACCCGCGCGGCGAGGGCGGCGGCACGTGGTGTGGGTGCGACGCCCTGACGCGAGCGGACGAACAGCAGCTCGCCGATCTGCTCTTCGAGTCGGGCGAGCTGTCCGGTGACGGCTGGCTGGGTCAGCCCCATCCGCTGGGCGGCAGCGGAGAGGGAACCGGCACGGTAGATCTCCATGAAGGTGGCCAGCAGATTCAGGCTCGGCACGCGGCCTTCCTTCCGTCAATGGCCCCGGCCGGCCCGGTCCGTGAGGCTTGGCAGCCCAGTGTACGAAGTCCGCCGTTCGATGGTGCTGTCGGCGGTCGCGAGGCGTGATCAAGAAATGGAGAAAGGGCGCCGGACCGTGCTCACCGCTCCCGAGGGTCGGCCGATGACGTGCACCGTGCCCAGGCGCAGGTCGGCGACGACGGCGCGGTCGCCATCGGGGGTGGTGCGGACAGTGATCGGCACCTGACCAACGGAAGCGGCGTACACGCGGATGGCGATGTGGTCGAGCCCTTGGTCGGGGATCGGGATGATCACAGGGGTTTTCTCCTGCGTGATGCGTACTCGGGACGCCGGGCAGTCGGCTGGGCCGAGGGCGGAGACTCCCTCCGGCCCGGCCGACGAGGGTGAGGTCAGGCGGCGAGGATCCTCAGG
This sequence comes from Streptomyces sp. NPDC001270, assembly GCF_042896695.1. NCBI lineage: Bacteria > Bacillati > Actinomycetota > Actinomycetes > Kitasatosporales > Streptomycetaceae > Streptomyces > Streptomyces sp. NPDC001270. Next base: position 56,946 of record NZ_JBIAXM010000034.1, read on the forward strand.
ACGGTCTCGGCCGTGGCGACGCTCGACTGCGGGTTCTGGCCGGTGACGAGGTTGCCGTCGACGACGACGGTGTCGCTCCAGGCCGCGCCGGTCCGCAGCACCGCGCCCTTGTCCCGCAGGCGGGTCTCGACGAAGAAGGGCATGGTGTCTCCGAGTCCGCCCTGGCGCTCCTCCTCGTCGGTGAAGGACGTCAGGGCCCGACCGGCGAAGGTGAAAGTGCCGTCTTCCTTGCCGGCACTGAACAGGCCGGCGACGCCGTGGCACAGCGCGGCCACGATCCTCGCCTGCGCGTCGGCCTCGTTCAGCAGACGGCCGAGGTCGGCGTCCTGAACGAGGTCGGTCATCGGCGCGTGGCCGCCCGGGATGTAGATCGCGTCGTAGTCGCTGATGCTGACGTCGGAAAGCGCGAGCGGCTGGGCAAGCTCCCCGGCGATCTCATCGAGGTAGGACTGGTACTTCCTGGCGTCGTCCTTGGAGACACCACCCTGCTCGCTGAGGCTGAGGGCGTCGACGGTGGGGCGGACGCCGCCGGGAGTGGCGATGTCCACCTGAGCGCCGGCTTCCTTCAGGACCTTGTGCGAGGCGGCGACTTCCTCCGCCCAGTAACCGGTGGGGTGGGTGGAACCGTCGGCCAGCTTCAGGCTGGTGGCGGCGGAGACGACCATCAAGATCTTCGACATGGGTATGCCTGGCCTTGTCTGTAGTGAATCGGGGGATCACGCGTTCCGCCGCATATCGGGCGGCCGTGGGAACAACCCCAGAATCCATCAGCGATCATCCCCGAGTCATCCCGCTTCCATAAGATTTCTTATGACCTGTCGGCAGACCGGCCCCGGGACAGGAATACGGCGGACACGACTGGCGCTGCTGCGCTGAGGCCGTGGTGAGGCCGACCGGGAAGGGGCAGGGATCGGGAAGTCGCCGGTGTGCGGCTGCAACGACGGCATCGCAGTGGCGTTCCTGGCCGCAGCCCGGCAAGCGGAATGCGGTGCCCTCGAAGGAGAAGACCGTCCCGGCACCGACGAAGGACCCGGAGGGGTCTCAGCGACGCGTACCGATCCGCCCAGGCGCTGCTCCCGGCCCACAGCCGCGCCGGACCGCACTCAGCCCCGCTGTGGGCCGGCTGTTCCGGATCCGTTCAGTTGGCTTCGTCGAGCAGGTGCTGGAAGGCTTCCTGGACGCGCAGTGCCTTCTGGAGGTCCTTGACGGTGGCGTCGGGGATGGTGCGCAGATACGAGCAGGCCGTGACCTGGTGGGCGACGATGTGGTCTTTGATGTTGGGGTCGCTGATGCCTGGGTAGTCCTCGGTGTGTTGCAGGATGGCGTCGAAGACGTCGGGGACCTGGGCGGCGAAGTCGTCGATGTAGGCGTCCCAGTCGCCGTCGAAGTTCGTGGCGAACATCAGGCGGGTGTCGTCGTCGAAGAGGACCCATCGGGCGTCGTGCAGTGTGCCGATGCGGGTGCTTATTTCTTTGCGGTGTTCCTCGAAGCCGGGCTGCAGGAAGATGTCGCGGATCAGTTTCCCCTCTCCGGGCTTGACGTCGAAGAAGAGGGTGAACTCGTTGGTCCGGCCGGACTTGAGACCGGGGCGGCGTGGGTTTTCGACGTTGGTGGTCATCTCGGTTGCCTTTCCGGGGAGGCGGGCCGGCGGTCCGTCTCAGGTGTCGAGGTGGGTGATCCACGTCAGGGCGCGGATGCCAGGCAGGAAGAGGTATTCGCCTCCCTTGGTGGTGGCGAAGCGGGGCAGTTGCTTCAGGCGGCGGCGGACAGGGTGCCGGGGGATGGTGAAAGTGCCGGTCCCGTCGTTGTTGCCGATGACGGGGTCTTTCTCGGTGCCCAGGCCGACGAAGTCGCCGTCGTTGGCCCACTGGGTTTTGAGGAACTCGAACTGCCGGACGAGATCGGCGCCCATGAAGATGAACACGATGCCGCGTTCGGCGCCGTCGTCTTCAAGCTGTCCTTCGGGGAGCATGGGGCCGTAAGTGGTGCCTCGGCGCAGGGCACGGTGAAGGCGCACGTCCACGATCGTGTCGGTGAGGGAGTCTCGGGGGTTCATGCGCCGGATGTGGGCGCCGACGGGGCAGCGCAGACCGGCCGGGTCCTGTTCGCGGTAGGTGAAGTCGTTGGCGCGGGTGGGGTCTGCGGCCAGGTCGGGGTCGTCTTGGTCGGGGGCGAGGACCAGAGGTGCTCCGCTGCGCCAGCGTCCGACCATCTTGGCCGCCAGGAGTTCTTCTTCCTCGGGCGAGGCGGCGTTGTCCTTGAGGTAGCGGCGGAAGCCGGCCACGTTCAGGTGCAGCTTGCGGAACGCCACGTAGCTGCCGTTGCGTCCCAGGATGTCGGGCTGGGGCACGGGGGTGAGGCGCCCGAGCTGGTTTCCGTAGCCGAGGACGAACTCGCCGGACTTGATGGTGGGGCCGAACCCGGGCAGGTAGCCGTAGTGATCACGGCCGGCCTGGAGGATGCCGGCCACCCCGGCGCCCTCGATGTCCGGCTCGCCGATGCCGTCGACGAAACCCAGATGGGTCCGCCGGGTCGGCAGCTGGGACGCTTCCAGCCGGTGGATCATCTGCACCCCCGGCAGGTCGTGCAGGGCGGTGCGTCCCGTTTCCAGCAGCGCCTCCAGCGCGGCGGCGTCGGGGGCGAAGACGGACACGGCGAGGTGGACATCACGGCTGCCCAGGGGGGCGTCCCAGTGCTCGGGGCTGCTCTCGCCCGTATCGCCGAGCCGTTCGGCGCGGGCGGCCATTCCCTCACGGAAGGCTTCGGGGAAGGTGTCCAGCGATGCCTGAGGCACTCCCACGGCCCGCAGCCCGGAGTGGCTCAGGGCGACACTCAGCCAGGCGCGGCTCGGCGGGTCCCACCAGCGGGCCGCCGAGGCCACGTGCGGCAGCAGGCGTCCCAGCATCCGGCGTCCGTCCGCCGCATCGTCGACGCGCAGCAGGAAGTACACCCCGGTGTACGGGGAGGGGCGCTGCCGAAGCAGGGTGCCCTGGATGTCGTCCAGCTCCAGCACCTGCGCCTGGTCCGTACTTTCTGCCATCGCGATCCTGTCTCCGTGCGGTCGGCTGAACCGAGACCCGGGCAGCGCCCCGCTCGGGTCTCTCTCAGTGAGGGGAAACGGCGGTCTTCAGCGGCAGCACTTCGTCCGCGGTGCGCGGCTCAGTGCGTTGCTGGTTGTTCAGGCGGTGGCGCAGCAGCGAGGAGCGTCGGTAGACCTCCTTGCGGGCCCGCATGATGCTGCCCAGCGGCCGGTGGGCGGCGGTCACCCGCCACGGCGTGAAGGACAGGGCGTCCATCCGCCGGAGGTTCTCCTCCCCGGAGATGTCCTGCTGGGGGAATCGGAGCCTGGCCACGGTGACGTAGGGCGACAGTTGCTCGGGCCACTCGACCGTGAGGTCCTCGACCGGCATCCGTTCCAGGTCGGTACAGAGCTGGACCTGGAGGTCGAAGGCGTAGGGCCGCTCACGCAGTTCCCTCACCAGGGCGGGCCGGAAGACCTCGGCCGCGGAGGTGACGTCCATCCGGCGCTCGGCCACGGTGGCGGCGCAAGCGGGGTCCGGGGCGAAGCGCACCTTGGCGATGCAGTCGCCGTGGCGGACCGCTCCCATCGTGGTGTAGGTCGACAGCAGCACGTTCACCAGGGGCCGCTGCGAGACGATGAGGAAGGTCAGGAACTCCTCCCACGCCCACTCCTGCGGCGCCAGGGTTCCCTTTCCGGTGAGGTAGTCGCGGAAGAAGCGGTGCCGGCCGCGTTTGCCTTCGGCGAAGTAGGCGGCGGCCTCCAAGAACAGCTCCTGGATGAACAGATAGTGCCGCACCGTGTTGCAGAAGAAGACCGGCGCGTTGATCGTGTTGTAGTCGAACGTCCGGCTGTCGCTCTCGTCCTCCAGCAGCTTCGGGCCGCCGACGTCGAAGATCTTCAGTGCCAGACCTGTCGCACGGCCCAGGCTCGCGTCCGCCCCGGCATGGGGGGAACCGTTGGAGAAGCGCACCAGTGCATCGTGTCTGCCAGGGGTGGCGTAGACACCCTGGGCGTACTCCTCGGGCAGACCATCGAGGATCTCCACCTCGCCCCGGACCAGGCCGTAGCCCTTCGCGTGCGCGTCACGGACCGCTTGGCCGGTGCCTTCGGCCGTCACCGAGTCGGTGATGTACTGCTCCATCCGCGCGATCACGGTCTGCACGTTCGTATCGAAATCGGGTTCGGCGATCTCCACGTCGGGGCTGTACGGGATGAACTGCGGCGACATCACCCTCCACCGCCTCTATGTCTCAGTGGAATCCCCGCCCGGGCGCACGACAGTGGCCGCGCAGCCCGCGGGGGCAGCTCCCGGGCGCGCAAGCCGGCTGAGAAGTGTCCCGCCCTGATCCGCTGATTCGCTTACGTGCAGGAAGACCAGCGCTCAGCTGAGCTGAACCTTCTTTTACCACCACCGTAGGCAGTCCGGTGCCTTGACGCGCGCTGAAACCGGTCAGCTGCGTCTTGGTACCGACGGCTCACCCGTTCGACGCCGAAAACCGCGCTACGGAGCCGGCACCCCGTGACGATGGGCGGAGGGGATGTGCACAGCGCACATCCTGGTCAGCACAGCCGCAGACTCCGGCGAACGTGCGTCCTGGACTTGCGCGGTTCCCGGCCAACGGAGGTCGTCGTGGGACATGCCGTCGGTGACGTGCTGGGTCTGGCGGCCGGTGTCGCTGTCAGCCCGCTTCCCATCGTGGCGATCATCCTCATCCTGGCCACACCGCGTGGACGCCTGGGCGGCCCGCTCTTCGCTCTCGGCTGGCTCCTGGGACTTGCGCTGCTGGGCGCGATCATGCTCGCGGTCGGCAGCACGGGCGGCACCTCCACCACAAAGCACCCGGCCACCTGGGTGGGAGCCCTCAAACTCGCCCTCGGTCTGCTGCTGACTCTCTTTGGCACCCGGCAATGGCGTCGACGTCCCAGAGATCCCTCCCAGGCACAGCTGCCGAAGTGGATGGCGACGTTGGACCGCTTCACGCCCGTCAAGATCCTGGGACTGGGGCTGCTGCTCTCAGCGGCCAATCTCAAGAACGCGCCGTTGACCATCGCCGCGGGCACCTCGATCAGCGCTGCCGGACTCCCCGTGCCCCAGCAGATCGGAACGCTCGCGGTCTTCGTCGTCATCGCTTCTCTCGGGGTACTCGCGCCGCTCGTCGTCTACCTGGTCATGGGCGAACGGGCCAAGACCATCCTCGGCAACTGGCGGGACTGGGCGGCACAGCACAACGTCGCCGTCATGGCCGTCCTGTTCTTCGTCCTCGGCCTGAAACTGCTCGGGGACGGCATCAGCATCCTTGCCTGACGACCCCCTGTCGCCCCCGGTCACCAAGCAAGAGCCGTCACCATGCGCGGCGGAGGAAGTACGCCGACACGCGACGGCTGTCGTCGGGACGCCGCCATGCAACGGGAGGCTCCACTGGAGCCCGCGCCGCAAGCAGTGGAGCCCATCGACGTCACCGGACGCCGCAGTTCCTGGGCGGCGGCTCCCAGACCCTTGATGGTCAGGTTCCGCAGCGTCTCACCGGCCTTGGTGGTGCTGCCGTTCTCGGCGAGGCTGTGCTTGCGCATGTCGGAGAGCGCGCCGATGTACGAGGCGGTGCGGAGCTGCTTCCGCTTACCGACTCGCCGCCCCGTGTCCGGCAACGGCGCACATTGTTCCGTTGGACTCGCCGATGCGATACACGAGCCCATCGTTCACCCCATCGGTGCAGGTATCGGCCGCGAGTGATTCAGCCGAGCCGGTAGAACGCAACCGCAGCAGCGCCCGGACTGGGCTGATCGGCGGCATCTCTACACCCGCAACCAGATCGTCATATCGATTGATTTTATATCTTTTCCTCCTGTCCATGCCTTTTGTCTGTGCCTTGCCTTGGCCAACTATGGCGACATCGATGGGAGAAACATGCGTGTCGTGGTGACCGGGGGTGCGGGATTCGTCGGGTCGCATCTGTGCGAAACCCTGCTGAGCAGGGGGGATGACGTGGTCTGCGTCGACAACCTGTCCACCGGACGATCCGAGAACATCGCCGCGCTGCGCGACCAGCGGGGCTTCACGTTCCTGCGTGCGGACGTGAGCGACGGTTTCGACGTGCTGGGGCCGGTGGACGCCGTCGCCCACCTCGCCAGCCCGGCCTCTCCGGCGGACTACCACACATTCCCGCTGCAGACCCTGGCCGTGGGCAGCCGCGGCACCGAGCACGCCCTGGTCCTCGCCCGTCGGCACGACGCACGCTTCGTACTGGCCTCGACCAGCGAGGTGTACGGCGATCCACGGGTCCACCCGCAGCCCGAGGAGTACTGGGGACACGTCAATCCCGTCGGGCCGCGCAGCGTGTACGACGAGGCCAAACGCTACGCCGAAGCCCTCACTGCCGCGTATGCCCGGCACTCAGGCGTGAACACCGGGATCGTCCGCATCTTCAACACCTACGGTCCGCGCCTGCGCCCCCATGACGGCCGGGTCGTCTCAAGCTTCATCCGGCAGGCCCTGGCCGGCGAGGCTCTGACCATCTACGGCGACGGGCTGCAGACCCGCAGCTTCTGCTTCGTCGACGACCTGGTCCGCGGCATCGTGGCGATGCTGGACTCCCGTGAGCCGGGACCGGTCAACCTGGGCAATCCCGATGAACGCACCGTCGCGGAACTGGCCGAACTCGTCCTGCGCAGCACCGGATCCCGCTCGCCCGTCCGGAGTCTTCCGCTGCCCACGGACGACCCCGTGCGCCGCTGCCCGGTCATCGTCCGGGCCCTCGAACGGCTGGCGTGGAAACCCGAGATCGACCTGGAAGAAGGTTTGCGGGTCACGGTGTCCTGGTTCCGCTCCTGCGCAGTGGAGCCGGCCGCGGCAACCGGTCAGGCGCGGTGACACCGACCGTACCGTCGCGAAGGAAACCGGTGCCATGACACCCCCCGTATCCGTATCTCCTGAAACTGTTGATCACGTCGACAGTGCGCCGTCCTCAGCCCCGGACCTGGCGGAGCTCAATCACGACTTGTGGAGACTGTCGGCCGGGCAAGTAGCCGATATCACCGATGATGGGCCCCTGTTCTTCGGCCGCCGCCCCGTACGCCGGGTGTCTCCCACCACCTTCCGGCCCGCGCTGAAGCCGTCAGATCAACGCCTGGTCGTTCTCCTGGCCACCGGCTGGGGCCTGTACACGATCTTCTTCTGGCAGTGGTGGCTCCAGCCGCAGCATCGCACGTCGCTGACCGCGCTGGCCGTCAACAGCGGGCTGCTGGTCTACTTGACCCTGCTGCCCCTGGCATTCATCATCGCGGTCCTGCGGCTGCGCCGTGTCAACCCCGATCTGCCCGCGCCTCGGCTGTCCGTGGCGTTCGTAGTGACCAAGGCGCCCTCCGAGCCCTGGCCGGTGGCCCGCAGGACGTTGACCGCGATGCTCGCCCAGCGGTTTCCGCATCCCTACGACGTGTGGCTGTGCGATGAGAACCCGACCCCGGAGGTCGAGGCATGGTGTCGCGCGCACGGCGTACGTGTGTCCTGCCGAAACGGCGTCGAGGGCTACCACCGCTCGACCTGGCCGCGCCGTACCCGGTGCAAGGAAGGCAACCTGGCCTGGTTCTACGACCGTCACGGCTACGACAACTACGACGTGGTCGCCCAGCTCGACTGCGATCACGTGCCCGAGACGACGTATCTGGCGGAAGTCGTGCGGCCCTTCGCAGACCCGGCGATCGGATACGTGGCCGCCCCGAGCGTCTGCGACGCCAACGCGAACGCGTCCTGGGCGGCCCGCGGCAGGCTGCACCGGGAAGGGGTCTTCCACGGCCCCTTCCAGCTCGGCCACAACGACGGCCTGGCCCCTTCCTGCATCGGGTCCCACTACGCCGTACGCACCGCCGCGCTGCGGGACATCGGCGGCATCGGCCCCGAACTGGCCGAGGACTTCTCCACCACCTTCCTGCTCAACTCCGCCGGCTGGGCCGGTGCCTTCGCCATCGAGGCGGAGGCACACGGTGACGGGCCCGTCACCTTTTCCGCGATGATCACACAGGAGTTCCAGTGGTCGCGCAGCCTGGTGACGTTGCTGCTGGGCCTCTTCCCCCGCCACGCGTCCCGGCTTCCCTGGAAGCTGCGGTTGCGCTTCGCCTTCGCCTTCAGTTACTACCCGCTGCTCGGTCTGTCGAGCGCGGCGGCCCTGATTCTGGCACCGGTCGCCGCCGTGACCGGGGTGCCGTGGGTGCGGGTGAACTACTTCTCCTTCCTGCTCCATTGCTGGTCGATGACCGTGTGGCTGATGGCACTGACCTGCCTCCTGCGCCGCCGAAACCTCCTGCGTCCCCGCAGGGCGCCCCTGGTCAGCTGGGAGAGCTGGTTGTTCGCCCTGGCACGCTGGCCCTTCGTCGTCTGTGGAACGCTGTCGGCGATCTGGGTCAGACTCCGGCCGCGCAGCCTGACCTTCAAGGTCACACCCAAGGCACGCCAGCCCGTCGCTCCCCTGCCCCTGCGCCACGTCCTGCCGTACATGATCATTGCGGCGGGTCTCGGCAGCTCCGCCCTCATCGGCGAAATCAACGGTCCCGCATTCGGCTGTGTCCTCCTGTGCCTGCTCGGCGCCGTCACGTACACCGTGGTGGCCTGCTGGGTCTGCCTGCTGCACGCCGCGGAGACCGCCGACGCCGCGAACACCCGTCGGTGGCAGGCGCTGGCCACCGTGCGCGCGCCGCTCGCGCTGGTCGCCCTGACCACCACCCCACTGGTCCTCACTGTGCTGATCCTCCCCGAGTACCTGGCGGGCCTGCTCACCTGAGTGGCTCACCCGGCGCGGATCGCCGACCGGCAAGGGTGTCCGGGCGACGCCGCGCACCTCTCGTTCCGTCCTCCTTCATCCCGCCCTCGATGCCCAACGGAGGTGTCCTTCCATGTCCCAGCCGCGGACGATCCTGGTGACCGGAGGTGCCGGATTCATCGGCAGCCATACCTGCGCAGAGCTCCTCTCGCACGGCCACGACGTGGTCGTCGTCGACAACCACGAAAACAGCGTCCCTGAGGCGCTCCACCGCGTCGAGTCGGTGGCCGGCCGCCCCCTGACCGCCGCCTACGTCCTGGACGTCCGCGACCGCGAAGCCCTGTCCGGCGTCTTCGCCTCCCACCCCGTCGACGCGGTGATTCACTTCGCCGGCCGCAAGGCGGTGGCGGAGTCCGTGCGGATGCCCGTGGAGTACTACGACACCAACGTCGGCGGCACCACCGCGCTGCTGGAGGTGATGAGTGAACACCACGTGCACCGGCTGGTGTTCTCCTCCTCTTGCTCCCTGTACGGCGCCACCGCCCGTATGCCACTGGCCGAGGACGACCCGGTGGCACCCGTCAACCCCTACGCACGCTCGAAGTGGATGTGCGAGCAGATCCTCACCGACGTGTGCGCCCACCGACCCGAGTTCACCGTGCACGCGTTGCGCTACTTCAACCCCGTCGGCGCCCACCCGTCCGGGCTTCTGGGAGAGGACCCGCTCGGCGTGCCGGACAACCTCATGCCTTACGTCGCCCAGGTCGCCGCGGGCCTGCGCGAGCACGTCACGGTCTTCGGTGACGACTGGCCCACCCCGGACAGAACGGGCGTGCGCGACTACATCCACGTCATGGACGTGGCCGAAGGACACCGGATCGCGCTGGAGCGTCCCGCACCGCCGGGACCGCACGTTCTCAACCTGGGGAGCGGACAGGGCACTTCGGTGCTCCAGCTGATCGAGGCATACCAACAGGCCTCCGGCCGGTCCGTGCCGTACCGCATCGGCCCCCGGCGTCCGGGTGACGTGCCGGAGCTGGTCGCCGACGGGTCCGCCGCGGCCGGCATCTGGGGCTGGCGCCCGGTCCGTGACCTCGCCCGGATGTGTCAGGACTCCTGGCGATTCCAGGTCGACAACCCGCACGGCTACCGAACCCCCCGAGTCCCCGGTCCCGCCGTCGCCGAGCCCCTGGCCACCACCGGGCCGACCCGCCTGCACGCCACTCCCGGGAGCAACAGATGAAACTGACCGTCATCGGCACCGGTTACCTCGGTGCCGTGCACGCCGCCTGCATGGCCGAAATCGGGCACGAGGTCCTTGGCGTCGACGTCGACGCGGCCAAGATCACCGCCCTCGCGGCGGGCCGGACGCCGTTCTTCGAACCCGGCCTTCAGGAACTCCTCAGCCGCGGCATCGACTCGGGCCGGCTGCGCTTCACCACCTCCCTGCGGGAAGCAGCCCGCTTCGGCGGCCTGCATTTCCTGTGTGTCGGCACACCGCAGCGCCCCGACGGACTCGGCGCCGACCTACGACACGTCGACGCGGTCGTCGACGGTCTGGCTCCGCACCTGCCACCCGGCGCGCTGATCGTCGGCAAGTCGACCGTGCCCGTGGGCACCGCCGAACGGCTCACCGCCCGGCTGCGGGCAGCCGGAGCGCCGGAGGTCCAGCTCGCCTGGAACCCGGAGTTCCTTCGCGAGGGCCATGCCGTCATGGACACGCTGCGACCCGACCGACTGGTCTTCGGCACCGGCTCCCGCTGCGCCGAGAAAGTCCTGCGTGAGGTGTACGCCCCGCTGATCCGCTCCGGAGTGCCCTACGTCGCGACCGACCCGGCCACCGCGGAACTGGTGAAGATGGCGGCGAACTCGTTCCTCGCCACGAAGATCTCCTTCATCAACGCGATGGCGGAGGTGTGCGACGCGGCGGGCGCCGACGTCACGGTCCTCGCCCATGCGTTGGGATACGACGATCGCATCGGCCGGTCCTTCCTGAACGCCGGGCTGGGCTTCGGCGGGGGCTGTCTGCCCAAGGACATCCGGGCCTTCCGCGCCCGGGCCGCCGAACTCGGAGTGGGCTCGGTGGTCGCCTTTCTGTCCGAGATCGACGAGATCAACCACCGGCAGCGCCGCCGCACGGTGGAGCTCACCGCCCGCCTGGCGGGCGGCAGCCTGCCCGGCCGGCGCATCGCCGTACTCGGCGCGGCCTTCAAACCCGACAGCGACGACGTCCGGGACTCTCCGGCCCTCGCGGTGGCCGCACAGTTGCACCGAGAGAGAGCCGTGGTCCGCGTCCACGACCCGGAGGCCCTGGAGAACGCGCGCGAGGCGTGCCCGCAGCTGGAGTACGTCTCACGCGTCGCCAAGGCGTGCGAGGGCGCCGACGTGGTCCTGCACCTGACGGACTGGGCCGAGTACCGTGCCCTCGCCCCGGACACCCTCACCCCGCTGGTCCGCCGGCCGTGCCTGCTCGACGCCCGCAACAGCCTGGACGCCGACTTCTGGATTCGCGCCGGCTGGCAGTACGCGGCACTGGGCCGGCTCGGCGCCCTGCCTCACCTGCCGTCGGACGCCTCGGCAGCCACCTGAGGCTGAACGGCGCCCGCCACGGGCAGCGGGCCGAGCCGGTGGCCCAGCACATCGACGGGCCCGGGATCGACACCGAACCGGGCCCGCAGATCGACGGGCTGCCGTGCCGCAGGGCACGTCGGGGTCAGCTGCTTGGCCGCCTGAAGAGAACGGACAGCCGATCCGCCCTCGAAGCACGGGTCACCCGCGACCCCGACGGTCCGGGCCGCGACAGTCTCCTGGCCCGTGACAGCCCACCAGCCACCGGGCGAGGAGTAGTAGACGCCCCGCCATTCCACAGCGCGCGGGGCGTTCGGCGCGAAGTAGTGATTGCCCTGGAACACCACCTCGCGCAGGATCCCGGAGGCCACCACCAGCGGGGCCCCGTCGGTGACGAACTGGTTGTTCCAGAAGGCCACCGACCTCGGTCCCGGAGTGATCACGACGGCCGGGGTGCGCAGGGAGCCGTTGAGCGCCGCCACCACCGTGTTGTGCAGGACGTGCGCGTCGCGCACATAGCCGCCGACGTAGAAGCCTCCGTACGGGGCGAGCCTTCGGGCGTCGCGGGAGCTGACGTTGAAGCGCATCACGTTCCCGCGGGACGGTCGCCCAGCGTCGGAGGAGTAGAGCAGGAAGCCGGCTCCGTCGTTCTCGTAGGACAGGTTGTACTGGACCACTGAATCACTCGTGCCGAGGTCGAGCCCGAAGCCGTCGCCGTCGGCATTGCTGTTCGAGTGGTTGCGGTACGACACGTTGTGCTCGATGACGAGTTTCCTGGAGCCGTACGCCCACAGGCCCTCCGGCCCCTCCTTGGCCGCGGCCGAGGAACGGGCCCCGTTGTCGTGCGTCGAGGAGTTGCGGACCTCGCCCCCGTCCACCGAGCCGAAGATGACGCCGCTGCCCGTGTTGCGGTCGTCGATGTGCGGATCGCCCGCGTTGTGGTGTGCCTCCAACCCGTCCACGACGACATCCGCGTGTGCGTAGCTCTCCTGCGACCCGGCCGTCGCCGGTGCCAGCCGGTAGGTGATCAGGCCGGCGTCCCGGTTGTCGTGCACGACGCTGTGCGTGACGCGTACGTCTCGGAACCCCCAGCGCTGCGCACCCAGTTGGACGCCGTGCCGGAAGCCGGACACATCCACCCCCGACACCACGACGTGTGCCAACCGCCCGGGACTCGGCAGGTCGTTGTAGAAGCTGATGCCGCCGTCCTGGAGCGTACTGGCGGAGCCGCCCCGCACGATCAGGTCACGCACCTCCACGCCTGCGGTGTCCATGACCTCGATGGCCGGCCCCTTGGCCGACACGATGGTCGCCCGTCCACGGCCGTACGAACCCACGATCACGGGTTGCCGGGGCCGGCCGGCCTCGCCCCGGTCCAGCCGCAGCGACCCCTCGAACCGGGCCCCGCCGCGCAGCAGCAGCCGGTCACCGGGCCGGTAGCGGATCTGATCAGCCTGGTGGAGAGTGCGCCACGCCGAACCGGGACTCGTTCCGTCCGCGCTGTCGTTTCCCTGGTCGCTGACGTAGTAAGTACGGGCGCCCGTGGAGCCGGGCAGGGCCCCGGGCGAACGGTGAGGCTCGGGCGGACGGTAAGGCTCGGGCAGCATCCCACAAGCCGACACCAGGCTCAGTGCGAGCACCGCTGCCAGGGTCGACCCGCGATACCAGCGCTGTCCCCGCGCCTCCGACACCAGCTCCATCTGGCACACCCTTCATCCCACTGCCTGCCCCCAGTGATCGCCTCGTGGTGCGGCCACTGTGACTTGCGGCCTACTGCACACCACCGACCTCTCCCGACCGCGTGCAACAGTCGGTCACGCTCCCCACGACCGCCTGAATGGGCCTTAAGTCACACCGCGGCAGCAGGTGTGAGGGAGCGGTGGTCTTCGGGGTGGGATTTTCGTCAACGGCCCTGGCGCACTTTCGTCGGCCGTCGACGAGGTCCTGGTGGTACGGCGCGACGCTCACGCCCTGTACCGCAACCACCAGACCAGCCCAGGGCGTCGGGCGGGACGACCGGGCGGCCACCCTTACCCCGGCCGTGGAACAAGCCCGCCCCTGCACCCCGGAGGAGGCCGCCCGGTTCTGGGCCGTCCAACGCCGGCTGCCTGCGGCGATGCCGCAGTACCGCGACGGCCTCATCACGATCACCGGGCCGGCAGGCCCGCTGCTGCCCGCCCAACAGCCGCGCCGGCTCCGCACACTCGCGCCCGCAACCGCGCCGCCCCTGCCCGCCTTGGCCATGTCCACGAGAACGACGCGGTTGTCCACCGCTACGGGAGTCACGCCGTGCGGCCGATGAGCTTTCCCGGCCGGTCGGACGGGCGGATCAGCGCAGTCCGGCGAAGAGATCGTTCTCGGGTACGGCCGCGCCGGTGGCGTCCTGGACACGTACGAAGGTCTCCATGCCCATGAACTCGCCGAACTTCTCCTTGCCCATCTTGAGGAAGAAGATGTTCTCGCCCTGACTGGCGTGCGCGGCCAACGCGTCGAACTTCTGACCGCTGAACGCGGTGGTGTCCACCCACGTGGTGATCTCATCGTCCGGGAGGCCGATCTCGGCCATCGCGGCGGCCTCCGCAGGATCCGGCTCCGGCATGTCCTCGTGAAACTCCCGCATGACCTCGCCGAACCGCTGCATCATCGAGCGGGGCATCGTGGTCCAGTACACCTTCGGCCTCAGCGCGGTCATCTCCAGCGCCGCCATCGTGATGCGGTGGGCCTGGATGTGGTCGGGGTGGCCGTAGAAGCCGTTCTCGTCGTAGGTGACGACCACATCAGGACGGTAGTGCCGCATGAGTTCCGCGAGCCGGGCCGCGCCTTCCTCCACGGGGGTCTGCCAGAAGGATCCGGGGGCGTCGTTGCCCGGCCAGCCCGCCATCCCGGAGTCGGCATAGCCCAGCATCTCCAGATCGCTGATCTTCAGGACGTCACAGCTCGCCTCAAGTTCCTGACGGCGCATCAAGGCGACCGCCGCCGGATCGTGCCCGGGGTCGCCCGGCTTGACACCCCCCGGTCCGTCGCCGCAACCGCCGTCGGTACACGTCACGAGAACCGTGCGGATGCCTTCCGCCGCGTACCGCGCGAGAATCCCGCCGGTTCCGGTGGCCTCATCGTCGGGGTGGGCGTGTACCGCCATGAGCGTCAAAGGCCGGTCAGTCATGAAACAGTCCTCCTGCGGAAATACGTCTTGGTCCGAGTGCGCGGCGGGCATACCGCGATCCCGGGGGCCCGGACCCTGGCGGCGCAGACGACCTCGTGGTGCCCGTGTCCCCCGCCCGTGCGGCGCCGGCCCCCCGATCGATACAACCGTGCCGACCGGACCCACTGTTCCCGGCACAGCCCCTTGGCCTTCCAGACATCGGCGTCTCGACACGAACAAGGTACAGGCACGACCTCCGTGCCTCAGCACCCCACCGGATCCGGCTTCCCTCCGACACCAACCGTGAAATTCGGACACGGAATCCGAGACCCCACAGCTGATGCAGGCCCGCAATTGGAGTGTCTCGTTCCGCTGTGGCGACCCGGGCTTTCCCGACTGTCTCATTGTGCGGACACGGCATTTCTCTCTGACGGCCTTCCCCTTTGCGGGCCGCCGCCGTTGCCCATCGGGGCATCCGCGCTTGCAAGGTCGACAGGTACCCCACGGCGTGGGGGAGGGCAGCGTCTGCACCGGCCATGAACTTGGTGCGCAGGACCACCGGAACCTCAGGAATTCAAACACTTGCACTATTATTGCCGCGCGGCACTGCGGGATCCACCACGCCGCTCGCGTCGGCCGGCCCCCGCGCACAGTCCGGCGGCGAGCAACACCGATGCGTGCCCGCCCGCCTTGGGCGGGGGGGGCACATCGCAGGCGGACCCGAAACATGCAGACCTGCATCGGCCGTCGGACAATGGCGTGAGGCATCGGAAGACGGCCTCCATACACAGGGTGGCGTTTTCGCTACGTGGAGCCACACCCCCTGTTGCGTGGTGCGGGCGGCACCGGCAGCGGGCCCGTCACGCACATGTGGAGGTGCCGAGGTGGCCGAGGGCAATTCGTTCAGGATCGACCGGCGCGGAGAGGTTACGGCCGTCCGGGGCGCCGTGAGAGATCTCGTCGACGCTGTCGGGCAACCGGCCGCCGACGCGATCAGGCTGCTGTTGGACGCAAGCGAGACCGCCGGCTGGCCAGTCATCCAGTTCGACGCCTGGCGTAACGACGAGGAGACCGAGATCTCGGTGATCGGCACAGCGACCAGTCCTGGCGCCGCCCGAGCGCAAAGTGCCTTCGTGCCCTCGACGTTCGACAAGGCCGCTGCGGGACTTGAGTTGTACGACACCGAGTTGAGGATTCTGCGCAGCAACCCCGCCGCACTGGCCATCCGTGACGCCGAACCTGGTGACGTTCTCGATCGCGGCGCGGACGAACTCGATTCGACGCTCCCGCTGAGCCCCCTGCTCATCGAGGTGATGGATCCCGATCGGGCTGCCGGCACGCACCCGGTCGTCAAGCGCAATGTCCAGAAAGGATCGCACGTCTACTCCGTACTGGCGCTACCGCTGTTGGACGGCACCACGGTGATCGGCGCAGCAACGATCATTCACGATGTCACCGAGAGCGAACGTTCCCGCAAGGCCCACAAGTTGCTCGCCGCAACCCACGAGAGGGTGGGAACGACGCTCGGGGTCATGCGAACGGCCCAGGAGCTGGCCGCCGTTGTCGTGGAGGACTTCGCTGACGTCGCCCTGGTGGATCTGGTGGAGGCGGTCTTCCAGGGTGATGAGGCCCCGTTCCCACCGTTGCGAAGCTCAACCCCGCTGCGCAGAGCGGCGTTCGAAACGGCGACGGGGTTCACCAGCCTGTACGAGGTGGGCGAGCCGAGCCGCTTCGTCTTTCCCACGCCCTACACCCAGGTCCTCAGCGACCTGAAACCACGCCTGGTCGACCCCCAGGGCAGCCCGTCGGACTGGCACATGCATGACTCCGCCCGTGCGGGGATCCTGCGTCAGTCCGGCGTGCACTCGATGATCCTGACTCCTATCGTGCAGCACGGCCACGTCCTGGGGTTGTTCAGCCTCTACCGAAACCGGCGGAACACCACACGGTTCGACCAGCGCGACCTGGCCCTTGCCGAGCAGGTCACCGCTCGGGGGGCCATCAACATCGAGAACGCCCGCAGATACGTCCGCGAGCGCACGACGGCAACGACGCTCCAGCGGCAACTGCTACCCCACGACATCGCCCAGGTGCCTGCCATGAGCACGGCCCATTTCTGGAAGCCCGGCGGCCAGAGAACTCACTGGTTCGACGTGATCGCCCTGTCCGGCGCCCGCGCAGGCCTGGCCATTGGGCAGATTCCGCAGCACGGGCTACGCGCGTCGGTGAATATGGGCCGCTTCCAGACAGCTTTCGCCACACTGGCCAGGATGGACCTCGCACCGGACGAACTCCTGGCCCATCTGGACGACATCACGCACGAGATGCAGCAGGACGACCCGCAGGCCGACGAGGCGGACCCTGAAGCGGACGGCACCCGCTGCCTCTACGCCATCTACGACTCCATCACCGGGCAGTGCGCAATCGCCTCCGCCCACTGGCCCGCGCCTTTGGTGACCACCCCCGACGGCGCCACCCGCCCCCTGGACATGCCCGTGGGCCCGGCCCTCGGCCAACACTCCAGTTACGAGACCGTGCGCGCCACGCTGGCACCGCGAACACTCCTGACCTTCTACTCCGTCTCCATGCTTCATACAGCCCGTGGCGACGACCCCTTCGCCCAGCTACGACGCGCCGCCGGCCAGTCGGCAGGCGACGCGCAAGCGGCTTGCGACAACATCGTCTACGCCCTGATGGGCGACCCCTCCCGCCGCCGCAGGGGCGGCGCCGTCCTGACCGCCGTCGTCAGCCGCCTCGCCGACAGCAACCACGTGTCCTGGACGGCCCCCCGAGACCACGCGGCAGTCGCGGATTGCCGGGCGCGGGCCCGCGAGCAGTTGGAATCCTGGGGCCTGGACGACCTGGTGTTCGCCACCGAGGTCGTCGTCAGCGAACTGGTGACGAACGTCCTCACCCACGCCCGGGGCAACCCACGGATCCGCATGATCCGGGACGACCGGCTCACCGTGGAGGTCTCCGACGACTCCAGCACCTCCCCGCACCTCCGGCACGCCCGGGCCCAGGACGAGAGCGGCAGAGGGCTGCTCATCGCCGCGGCCCTGGCCCGCCGGTGGGGTACCCGCCACGGCGACGAGGGCAAGACCATCTGGACCGAGCAGGATCTCACCCCGTCGGAGGACCTGTGATCTGCTGCGACCTGGCACAGCATCCGCATGATGGTCTCCGGCCGCCGAGTCGCACGACCGTGCCCGCTCCCGCGACGGATCCGCCGGACCCGAGGTGGAGTACGACATGTGCGGCGGCAAGGCGGGCTTCTCATGGGTTCCTTCCAGGGCGTCCACTCCAGTGCTGGACCAGTCGACGTTGACACCTCAAGGCGGGGCTGTACCTTCTGGTTGGAATACGTCCTCAGCGCTGGTTGTGCGGACACGGGCGGCGCCGCACCTGACGCCGAGCACGGGGAGGGGGCTGGGGGACCCCGTTGCGTGAGCGTTCACGGGAACGTTCACGGACAGCTCGTGAATTGGTCGGAAGTCTTGCTTCGCCCCAGACGAATGTCAAGACATGCGAGTCGATCCGGCGTCGGACTGCTAACGCCGAACCGGCGAGCCAAAGTTCGGCGCGGGCCGCCAAGTCCCACGGGGCAGTGGAACGGCGCCGGTCAGCAGCCGTCCGACGTGTTCCACGGTGAGTGAGCCGATGCGACGAGTGTCGAGCGCCGGTTCGAGAGCGGGGGTTCCACGAGCGCGCCGAGCTGCTGCCCGTCGAAGCCGATCACCCCGAGATCGGCGGGCACTTCGCGCCCGAGCCGGCGGGCCTCGCGCAGCGCGCTGCGCAGGACAAGCCGCTTCACCGGGGGACACGAGGGGAACTGCAACGACCGGCCACCATCCGGCCTACTGCCGGAAATTACGGCGAAGCACTATGGCGAGTTGCCGCTCCTCTTGACAGGCACACAGCACCTGGTGCTATCTGTTGCTCTGCGTTTGATCGCGTGCGCTTACCCCCTCTCTCACGGTGGATGTTGAGTGCACTTGGTGCGGTCGGACGCAACTGGACGACAGTGAGCCGGGCGGGCTCCGGGCCGTTCCGCAGACCCGTACGCCGCGTCCCCTCCGCCGGGACGGCGGGCGCGGGGAGCGTGGTGCGCCGAGCCGACGCCCCTTGCTTCTCCGCGCTCCGTACCCCTGGCGCCGCCACCCCACCCTCTCGCGCCGTCAGGGCGCTGCGATGAAGGACACCACCGATGAGGAAACCGATCCGGGGCGCGCTCGCCGCATTCACCGGAGCGCTACTGCTCGCCACCGGCATCACCGTGGCCGACGGACCGGCCGCACAGGCCGAGAGCAGCACCGCGTCAGCCAAACCCCTGCTGGGCTGGAGCAGTTGGAGCTTCATCCGGCGTACCCCGACCGCGCAGAACATCGAGGCACAGGCGAAGGCCCTGAAAGACAGCGGCCTGGCGAAGGAGGGCTTCGTCTACGCCAACGTCGACGACTTCTGGTACCACTGCCCGGGATCCCAGGGCCCGGACGTCGACCAGTACGGCCGCTGGGTCACCGACGAGACCGCCTTCCCGCCTCACGGCAGCGAGAACGGCATCCAGGCCGTCGCGGATTACGTGCACTCCCTCGGCCTGAAGTTCGGCCTGTACGTCACGCCTGGCATCTCCAAGCAGGCCGTCGCCCAGAACACCGCGATCAAGGGCACTCCGTACCACGCCGACGACATCGCCACGACCACCGCCGAGGCGAACTACAACTGCGGCGGCATGGTCGGCATCGACTACAGCAAGCCTGGCGCGCAGGACTTCGTCAACTCCTGGGCAGACCAGTTCGCCGGCTGGGGCATCGACTACCTGAAGATCGACGGCGTCGGCACCCCCGACATCGGCGACGTCCGCGCCTGGTCGCAGGCCCTGAAGCAGACCGGGCGCCCGATCCACTTCCAGCTGTCCAACAACCTGGACATCAAGAACGCGGCCGCCTGGCAGCAGCTCTCCGACGGCTGGCGGACCGGCGGCGACATCGAGTGCTACTGCGGGCCCAACGGCAGCAGCTACCCCTTGACCACCTGGTCCTCCATCACCTCCCGCTTCGACCAGGTCGCGGCCTGGGCCCCGTACGGCGGGCCCGCCGGCTACAACGACTACGACTCGCTGGAGATCGGCAACGGCACCGACAACGGGCTCACGCTCGACGAGCGCAAGACCCAGATGAGCCTCTGGTCCCTCGCCGCCTCCCCGCTGATGCTCGGAACCGACCTGACCCACCTGGACCCGACCGACCTTGCCCTGCTGAAGAACACCGACGTCCTCGGCGTCGACCAGGACGGCATCGACGCGCGGCGGATCGCGGACGACACCAACAGCCAGGTGTTCGCCAAGACCGAGCAGAACGGCGATGCGGTCGTCGGCCTGTTCAACACCGGCTCGGCGCCGCGCGAGGTGGCGACCACCGCGAAAGCACTCGGGCTGCCCTCCTCTCGCGACTACGCGCTGACCGACCTGTGGTCCCACGGCACCACCGAGTCGAGCGGCCGGATCGCGGCCGACGTCCCGGCGCACGGCGTGGCGCTCTTCCGCGTCCACCCGACCCACCAGGTGGTCCGCGACGCCGCCCCGTCCGTGACGCTGGCCCTGAACTGGGCGCCTGCCGAGAGCGACAGCACGACCCGTACGGTCACCGCGGTGCTCTCCGACAACGGCTCGCGTCCGGTCACGAACGCCACCCTGGCCCTGACCGGCCCGGACGGCGCGACCATCAGCACGAAGTCACCGACGAGTGCGCGCACCCTCAAGCCGGGCGGCACCCTGCGGGCCACGTACACCGTCGCCCTCAAACCGTCCGATGAACTGTTCGCCACCAGTGACTTCCGCGGGACCGGCTCGTACCGCTTCGGCCCGGCCAGGACGCCCCTGTCGGTCGGCGACACGATCACCGTCAACCACCAGGTCGGGGCGCCGTACAAGACGTTCGCCTCCACCACGGCGAGCTTCAGCCAGTCCGGCACGCGGCTCGGCATCCGGGCGCAGGGCGCCGACCTCTACACCCCCGTCGACGAATACGGCACGATCTACCTGCCTGGAGCCGAGCACGACGGCTCCACGACAACGGTGAAGATCGACTCCCAGGAGGACACGAACGTCTGGGCGAAGGCCGGGATCATGGTCCGCAACGACATCACCAAGGCCGGCGCCTCGCCGGGCTACCTGGCTCTGGTGGAAACCCCCGGCAACGGCTATCTCCTCGACTGGGACAGCGATGGCGACGGGCAGCTGGATTCCCAGTACTCCACCGGCACCGCGACCTACCCGTCGTGGCTGAAGCTGGTCCGCAAGGGCACCACGTACAGCGGCTACTACTCCACCGACAACTCCACCTGGAATCTCGTCGGCACCATCACCCTCCCCACCGCTGCCCCCACCCAGGACGTGGGCCTGACCGCGACGTCGCACGCTGCGGGCACGACGGGTGAAACGGACTTCGACTCTTTCACCACCAGCTGATCCTCGCTTCTCTCCCCCGGCGTGGGGGGGCCCCCCCCGCGGGGGGCCGCCGGGCCGGCCCAGCGGGGGCGCCCCCGGCCGGGGGGGGTTCGGGTGCACCGCGCCCAAAACTCCGCCCCCCCGGGCGCACC